>NZ_JACJFB010000031.1:0-28794 GCF_014164325.1 Pseudoalteromonas sp. SG43-4
GAAAAAATCACCAAATATATATATATATATAATGTATAAAAAAGATAAAAAATAGGGAAGATTTGATGTTATAAAATTATCTTTATAGCTTTTCTTTGAGTATATAGGCAGGAGTGTACTCATGAGTACTTTTGAGATGATCACCGCTGGCATTAAAGCCAACATAGTAAGAGCAGCAAAATAACCCAATATATCCATACTAAAAAATTTCGATACAATAAACTTATCCCCTTGTAAAATCAAGAACAAGCCAAGCCCATTAATCAATAATGGCCAACCAAATTTTATTGTTTTAATTAATATAACTTTATTTAACTTAGCACTATACCTATGTTTGCATTGCCAGTGTGAATATAGTGTGTATGATAAAGCTTGAGCTAAAATAGCAAACAAAGAAGCTCTATAATCTGCCATAAACTCTAATGTTATATATACAATAAAAAGAGCTATTAATTGACAAAAAACATCTAACTTTACTAGATTTATAAATTCAAGTTCACGTTGTTTTTTAATAAAGTCAAAATTAACAAATCCCTTAATAAAGGGAACAGCAGCAACTAAATATAAGCCCCATGACGCCTCTCTCATATCAAAAAAGTATAGAAACAAAGGATGCAGAAGAATAATCAGTATTGAACATAAGGCTCCCTTACAGATATTTAAAAAATGGATACCTGAAATAACCTTATGATTCCCGCCAAATCTATATTGCAATATTAATTTATCTGCTGATATTTCACTAATAGACTCAACCAAAGAAACAACTAAGGCAAATACTGCTGCACGCCCAAAATCTTCAGGGCTAACAGCATGTCCGATCAATGAGTTTCTTAACAAGCCTGTGAGCTGTGAAAAAAGCTGCCCTATAGAAAGTATAGATGACCCTTTCAAAATAACATTTATACCCAAAACATATCCCTATAGATAAAAAATCCTAATTTATTTTATCAAATATAGATTGGAATAACTATTCATAACTGTTATTTAGAAAGCAATATCGTGACATTTTATTCCCCCACCCTTTTTAAACCTTTTAAAATAAATTCACTTAAACTCTCTAATATAATACAATCAGAAAAGATATATTAAAATAGGAATTAAAATGAATTTTACAAAAAAAATAGTTTTAAGTGGTTTATGTTTTTTTGTTTCGTTATCATCTCAGGCAAATGATTATACTCGAGCTAACGTATATCAAGCTTTTACTTCATACATAAATCAAAATAAACCGATTGATAATAAATACAAGTTTGATAAAGAGGCTTTTAATGATTTATCAAAAGCTATGCGTAATGTTAAGTCATCATCATTAAATACTAGAGGTAATCAACTTAATCAACAGTTTGAATGGTGGCTATCCAGGCGTGGAAATGGCTTTGTTAATAATGAAAGCCATGGTCCTAATCATGGATGTGTTGGCGGTGGCAATGGCTCAAGGCATAAATCGAATCATAAAAAGCGTAAAAAACGTGGTTCTGGTGGTCATGATGATTGTGGGGGATCGTATAATTAAATGCATAAAGCCAATACATTCTAAAACAGAAAGCATTGGCTTTATTGTGAAGTTTAATCTATCTCTCTGAATGCGTTATAATTAAGCTCTGTTAATGGTGAAAGTAAATAATCTAGAGGAGTTCTTTCTTCGAGTAAGATCATTACTTCAGCAGGCATACCAGGGTATAAATCTATATCAGTTCTATTATTTTCGATTTTAACTTTAACTTTATAAGCAGATATATCTTTTTCTTTATCATATATTCTATCAGCTGATACGTTCTCAACTACACCATCAATAGGTGCTACACGGCGCATATTGTAAGATGATAATCGTATTTTTGCTTTCATTCCTTTATGTACCGATTCTATATCTTTAGGGTTTAATAAAACTTCTACTAGCAAATCGTTTGTATCTGGAACGATCTCTAATAATACTTGCCTCGGGCTTATAACCCCCTGAAGTGTATTTACCGATAAATTAACAACATATCCTGATATAGGACTAATTATAGTCGTTCTATCTAAAACATCTTTAGCCCGCATATATTCTGAATGTCTAATTCTTAATAGTTCTTGTTGCTTTTCGAAAATTTCACGTAACTGCTTTTGATGTTCAATTTTAATACTTGCAAGTGATAGTTCTGACTCATTAATTGATGCTTTAGAGCGTTGGATTAATCCTATATATTCACTCAATCGCCCTCGAATTAATTCTTGGTTACTTTTAGCTCCTAAAAACTGTGCTCGAGATGAGTAGCCTTTTTTCTCTAGCTCTTGGTACATGGTAACTTGCTCATCTGCAATTTTCAGCTGCTTTTTATCCGATGCTTGTCTCGCTAACAGTGTTTGTAACTCTTGTGTACTTTGTTCTTTTATTTCTTCCTGTAGAGATATTAAACTGTTTTGTTTGTGCTTATTTGCATTAAACTGTTCAACTTGATACTCAATCATTTGTTTAATTTCAGTATTAGTTTGATCGAAGTCAGTAAAAACAAGTGTATTAACCCCTGCTAGCTCGGCTTGTATGCGTTGAAAAGCAGCCTTAGCATATTGGTACTGAGTTTGTGTTTGTTCAAATAAATTTTGAGATTGATCTTTAGCTAATTTAAATAATACATCACCTTTATTTATATACTGCCCCTCTTCAATATAAATCGCCTCTATTATCCCGCCCTCTAAATGCTGTACACTTTTTTTATGACCCTTAACAACAACACTTCCCGCAGCCATAGATGCGGAACTTAAAGTAGAAAATACAGACCAAATAACGAAAGTACCAAAGCCAAAAATAAATATTATAAAGCAGGTAATTAACCACTTTTTACTTGTTATATTATCCATTGCTAACCTCTTTTATTTTATTGCGATTAGCAAAAAAATCTGTGCTCTTACCATTAAATTGAACGCTTCCTTCCTCTAAGTAAATAATATTTTGTGCTTTACTTATTAAGTTCATTTTTTTTGCGGAATAAATTGTAATTTTACCTTGCTCTGTTCTTTTAGCTAAAAGCTTAGCTAAAGCAAGTTCTGCCCTAGTATCTAAATGATCATCAATATTATCTGCAATTAATATATGTGGTTTATTAGAAAGTGCCCTAATTAATATAATTAACTGTATTTCAGAACTACTAAGTTGGTTTGCTGCATTTACAAGTTCTGTATCGTAGCCGTTAGTGTGCTGCATTATACTTTTATGAAGTCCTAACTCTTGTGCTAACTTCATTGCGTAAGAGTGATTTTCATCTGTTGCCATATTTGAAATTATACTCGTTTTTGTCAAAGGTAAATCTGAACGGTAAATCCCTATTATTTTTTGTTTACTCAAAGAGTCCCAGCTATTCAAAAGGCTGCCCTCTACCCTTACATCGCCTGAAAAAGGAATGTATTCATCAGACAATATTTTTAATAGGGTCGTTTTACCAGAGCCATTGGCCCCCAAAACCACGTGAGAAGAGGTAAATTTTGCACTAAAAGCTTTTATAAAAATTTTGTTCGCATTGCTGTATTTGTAAATAACTTTGTTAGCGATTAGTGAACCTTTGGGCAAAGGGGGTTGGTTTTTTATTTCTTCAATCTTCTTATATGAGGTAACTCTTTTCCAAGCTTTATAACATATTACCCAGTGTTGCAACTGCAAAACAGACTGCTCAAATGGCGCTAAGGCTCGGCCAATAATTAAACTCGCTGCAATCATACCGCCAACAGATAATGCTTGATTTAATACATACGAAACACCTACACAAGTAACGGCTATTTGCACAAGTAGCCTATATGTTTTAGATAAACTACTAACATTTAGTGTTTTAATTTTATAGCTTATTTGCGTACTTGCAGATTGTTGAGTATGTTTTTTCCAAACCGAGACCATTGAAGAAATTAAGCCTGAGGCAACTAAGTAGTGCTTGTTTACTAAAATAGCTGCTTGCATATCACTTGCTACTGCTTGATTACTTATTGTTTGACTGTGTAAATAGTTTATCCATGAAAAAATAATAAGTATAAAAATGCTAAATATTGCAATATAAAAAAAAGTTGGGTGAATGAGCAAAAGCACAAATAAGAAAATACTAGTCCAGGGTATATCGGCAACTGTCGCTAAATGGTTTTGTAAACCATTTTCAGTTAATTTTATATCATTAATTAGCTTACCGTTTTCACTTTTTGTGAAACCAGTTTCTGCGTAGAAGCTAGTTGCCTGCTCACGCCACTCGTTTGCAGTTGCGTGTAATAACCTTTGTTTTGCCCACTCCAAAAAACCATAAACTAATACTAACCAGCCAGCTATAACAGTTAGTAAATATAAGGTATCTAGACTAAATGAGCTCAGAACACGATCGAATACTTGAAGAGAATAAATAGGGACAACTAGCATTAATAAACTAGTTATAAAACTAAAAAAAAATGTCCATTTAACACGATTGCGTATATGCTTTTTTAGTGATTTCACACTAATTCCTTTTAAATATAGAACAGCAGTTTTTAACGACTGCTGTTCTAAATCATTAACAATTAAGCTATATACATGCTGTCTTGGCCCATAAAGTCTTGTGAACCTATACCACCAATATCCATACCAGAATCAATTATTACATCTTGAATAACTGTAACTAAGTTTTCTCCCTCAGTTGCATAAACCGTCGCTTGTAATTGAGTTGACTCGTCTAGGCCTAACAATGCTACTAACTCAGCCTCGTAAGCACCTTCAAGCTCTTGAGTTAGTGTGGCAACACCAACACTGTCACTAAACGTTAAAGTATCGATACCAATGGCAAAAAACATATCGTTATAAGCACCTTCTGTTTCTGCCGCTATTTGGTCAAGTGCCACATTGATATTATGCACTTGTTGTTGTAAGTCACTACCAATAACAACGGCTTCTATACCTGAGTGAGCAGAGCTTGCAAGATCAATATTTACTTCATTATCGCCATTAACGTCTTCATACGAAACAATATCAAAACCAGTGCCACCATCAATAGGCGAGTCGGTTTCATCCGCGAAAATCATATCATTACCGCTACCAGCAACTATGTGGTCAATTCCTAAGCCACCAATTAATATATCATCGCCATGACCACCAGAAATATAATCATTGCCTTCGCGACCATCTATAACATTATTGTTATTATCGCCACCTAATGAATCAGAATGGATACTACCAATTACGTTTTCGATACTTCCAAGCTTATCGTGATCTAAAGTGTTACTGTTGATTCCATCAACTATTTGTTGCCAAGACATATTATAATTATCTTCAGAACTCCAAGCCCAGCCTAGATTTAAACGTACAAATACCCCAGCCCCATCTTCAGTGTTCCCTTCATAACTAGCAGTATCATTACCACGACCACCGCCAATCCAATCGTTACCACCAAGACCTCCATGCAAAATATTATCACCAGAGTCACCGTTTATAGAATCACTATATTTCGAGCCAATAGCATTTTCAATAGAAACTAGGTTGTCATGTTGTAGGGTATTATTATCTATTCCAGCTATCATATCTCCCCACGAATGAGAGTCTTTTATTTCCAATGTAGTAACAAAATTTTGATCTAATCGTATATAAATACCTTCACCATCGAGAGTGTCGCCGGTATAATCGATTGTATCTTTACCTTCTCCTCCATCAAGCGTTTCACCCCATTCTACGCCACCATTAAGAAGGTCATTACCTTTTCCACCTATTAACCAATCTTTTCCTAGACCGCCAAAAATAATATCATTACCTTTGCCACCATCTATATAATCAGCGCCGTTACCACCATCTAAAAAATTATTCTGAGTATTGCCAATAATTACGTCAGAATGTGAAGAGCCAATAATAGAATTGCTAGAGAGAGAGTTGTTCTCAATTGAGTCATTGTTAATACCATCAATTAAATCGTTCCAAGCAAAACTTCTGGCAGTTGCTTTATCAACAACCCAGCCAAAATCAAGTCTTGCATATAAAGACTCTTCACTTTCACTAAAATCATCGATTGGACTAGATTGAACTGAATCGTAATAACCTTCGATTCCGGATATGATTGTTTCTAAATTTGAAGTGTTCATTTTGTGCCTCACATTTATAATTATAAATAATAATGTTCAGCAACCCGGCTATCATCCTGATACTAATTCCTTGAGGAGACCCGTGGCTTTCCGTCCTTGATTCACACCAAGTTTGGCTTTCTTAAACTAAAGATTGAAAATATACCAAATCTTTTATGTGAATGAAGTCTACACACTCAAGAACACGACGTATATTTTCTTAATTTTAACGTTTACAAATAGACAAAACAAGTTAAAATTCGCCTTTGTTTTAACATCCTGTTAAATAACACTAATGATTAATGCTTTAGACATAATTATTAAAACACCCTATTTTGCCCAGAATGGTTAAAAATAAAAAAGATGCAAATTATTTTATTAAATATATACTTTGACTAATGAATAAATTGCTACTAGCTTATTCATTACAAGTTGGAATTAAAATAAGGATGTAAATAAATGAAAAAGGTCAATTTTTTAATCATTGTTCTCGCTTTTCCTCTAATGGTATCGGCACAACAAGATTCTGATGAGAAAGCTAATATTGCCTCTGAGCAACTTTCTGAGTGTTTAGCTCTCGCTGATACTCTAAAAAAAGATTGTTTAAGTGCGTTATTTGCTAATTTATCTCTTACCGAAAGTCAACAAGAGTCATTTTTTGCTTTTGCTAAAGCGAATGGTATGTCAGAAGATGATTTAATTGTACTAGCGAGTTCTAACCCTAATTTAAATTTAGAACTAATTAGCTCTGGTACTGCTGCAGGTAACCCTGGTGGTTCTGGTTTAACGTCTGGTACAGGTACTCCGCTAACAGGATCTACTGGTTCTGGTGGTGGCGGTGGCGGAACAACAGTTTCAAGCAACTAATTTCATAGTCTTCTATAAGGAACCCATTTTATGGGTTTTCTTTTTATGTTTAATAAATTTATTTTTTATAGCCTTTGTAGCTTAATTATATGGCTTCCGATACCTCTAGGCAGTAATAGGCCTTGGGCTTGGGCAGTTTCTGAAGTTGTTGTTTTTTTGTTGTTTTTTTTACACTGTCTATTCAATATAAACAAAAAAAATGGCTTTTCTCCTCCCCTGCGAACTTGGCCTATTTTCAGCTTAATTGGTGTTTTACTACTTACTTTATTAAGCCAAATTATATTTTCTTATTCAACAGATCCAATACAGACTCAAATAATTTTATTAAAAACAGTTAGTTTTTTTATGTTTGCTTGGCTCATTTGCACATATACTTTTGATAAAAAAAGAATAGTTACCATTATTTATTCCTTAATTATTGCAGGGTTAGTCCAAGCAATTTATGCAACATTTCTAAATTTATCATCTCCTTCTGATACTCCTATTTTTAGTTTTGAATACGCACAAAGAGCTAATGGCTCTTTTGTATATCACAACCATTTAGCTAATTATCTAGCGATTATTTTATCACTAGGAATCGGCTTTATAATTAGTGAATTAAACATTAAAAAAAATTCAAATAGTAAAGTAAGTCATTACCTTAGAGATTTAATAAAGGCTCTTTTATCGAAAAAATTAGTTATTCGTCTGTGCCTTATCATTATTGTTGTTGCGTTACTTTTAACTCGCTCAAGAATGGGAAACATTGCTTTTTTAGTGTCCCTCTCCTTGGTCAGTGTGTTTGCTCTTAAGTTTTATAGATCAAAACCATGGTCATTAAAATATCTCATTATAAGTTTTTTTGTACTCGATACTCTTATTGTCGGTAGTCTTTTTGGTGCTGATAAATTACAAGAAAGATTAGCTGAGACTAGCTTTATTGAAGAAACAAGAGATGAAGTCATTAAAGATTCCATTCCTTTATTCGAGGAATATTTTATACCTGGTTCAGGTGGAGGAAGCTATTATGGATTATTTCCAACTAGCCAATCAATGCCTTATTCTGGGTTTTATGACCATGCACATAATGAGTATATTCAATTTGCAATTGAGTTTGGTTTTTTAACCTGTTTTTTTAGCTTATTGTCATTGCTATATATTTTATATATTTGCTTTAATAATATGACTCAACGAACATCATCGCTATATCAAGGCGTTAGTTTTGGTGTAGCAACTGCCATTACATTTATGATGCTTCATATTATTGTTGATTTCCCGCTGCAAGCAACAGCTAACGCAATGACTTTTATTGTTGTATTATGCTTAGGTTTACTTAGCAGCAAAAAAAGATTAGCAAAATAGAATTGAATTTTAAATATGTTTTAGGTAATAAAAGCATTTGAAAAAAACAATAATCTTTCTCTGTATGTGTATTTTTTCATTATTTGTTTTTTCTCAAAAAATAGAGGATAAACTCAATAATAAAAAATTATTACAATTGATTGAGAACAAATATAACAAAGATGGTGTCATGCGTTATGGCAACTGGCTAAAACTGTTAGAAAACGGTCAAGCTGATAATGAGTGGTCGCAATTGAACACTGTAAACATGTTCTTTAATGAAGAAATTAAATACTACGAAGATATCGTTTTTTGGGGAAAAAAGGATTACTGGGCTTCTCCTATCGAAACGATAGGTAGAGGAGGTGGTGATTGTGAGGATTATGCTATTGCCAAATATTTTTCACTCCTTGCATTAGGTTTTCCTGAAAATAAACTTAGGTTAATGTACGTACGTCAATTAACGGTTGATGTCCCCCACATGGTATTAATTTATATAGAAAACGATGATTCACCTCCGCTTATACTTGATAACTTTAAGCATAAAATTTTACCCGCAACCAAACGCCCAGATCTAAAACCTATTTATAGCTTTAATGGTCATGGCCTTTGGCTTTCTAAAGCTAGGGGTATAGGAAAAAAAGTACGAAAACAACACGGTTTAAAATCTTGGCAAGATATGATTGAACGTATAGAAGGAGATATAAATGTTAGTAATGGAGAAACTAAAATTGAATAATAAAATTAATATTGGCATGAGTCTTAAAACACAGATATATGGTCTTATTTTTGTACTTGTTTCTATTTCTTTTTTTGCACGTTTAATTATTGATATTAATACAACTAAAGCTTACTTCACTGAGCAAATGAGCGTACACGCTAACGACGCAGCTATTAATTTAGGACTGTCTATTTCTCCTTATACTGATGACACTAATTTGGTCATAGCAGAGACTATGGTCTCAGCTATATTTGACTCTGGCTACTATCACAGTATCAAGTTTGTCGATAATAAAGGTAATACTTTAATCGAAAGGGTTAATCCACTTGCAGCACGAGATATTCCTCCTTGGTTTATATCTATGTTTGAACTCCCAAGAGTACCGGAATCGAGCGAAGTTAATAATGGATGGAATATCGCTGGTACTTTAACCGTAGAAAGCCACCCGGGCCTTTCGTATGAAAAGTTATGGAAACATGCAATAGACACCTGTGTTACATCTTTAGTACTTTTAATTATTAGCTTAACACTAGGATACTTAATACTTAGCGCTATATTTAGGCCTCTTAAAAAGCTTGAAAAACAAGCCCAATCAGTTACACATAAAAAATTCATCATTAATGATGATGTACCATTCTCAATAGAACTGAGAACTGTAACTAAAGCTATGAATAACATGGTAAGAAATTTAAACTCTACCTTTCAGTCTTTATCAGAGCATAGTGAAACTTTATCAAAAAAGGTTTTTCAAGACGAACTTACAAAGCTGGGTAACCGACGCGCTTTTGAAAATCAATTTAGTGCAATTCAAACTGGTATGAATAAAGATGATGTGTCATGTCTGATACTCATTTCTCTTGATTCTTTAATGTCTATTAATAAAAACTTTGGATTTGCTGCCGGAGATGAATATGTATTTGAAGTTAAAAGTATTATTCAAAAGAATTTTAACTTATCTCAAGAAAGTGAGATGTTTAGGATCTCGGGAGGAACTTTTATCTTAATGTTAAGTGTTAGCATTGAATATAGGCAAGAGATGCTTGAACATTTAAGTCGAGACTTTTCGCAAAGAAACACGACAGAATTTAATACCCTATTCGCGAGGGCTTCAGCTATCGATTATCACAAAACATGTAAATTAAGTGATTTACTGTCACAATTAGACACATCTCCACATGAAGTTGATATAATTTCTAACTCAAATTTATCTGCAATATCTTTCACTCAATGGCGTAGTGTTATTAACCACGTTATCAAAAATAAAGAGATTAGTTTTAGTGTTCAACCGATCAAAAATAGTTCAAAAACAGTTGAATACTGCGAGTTGTTTTCCAACGTTTTTTATAACGATAAACCTCTTAATAATAACCAACTATTTACTATGGCAGAACGGCTTGAGCTAACAGTTGAGCTTGATAAAGCAATAATAACAAAATTATTAACACTAGACTTAAGTGACTACGATAAGCCAATTGCAATTAATTTAGCTAAGCAATCTCTTTACAGTAATGAGTTTATATTTTGGCTTGAATCGGTAAGTAAAATAGCTAAAGAAAAATCCTTAAAGCTCATTTTCGAAATAAAAGAAACGGTTATAATCGACAGTCAACAACAAGCGGCTCAAATAATAGCTAAACTAAAAAGGCTTGGTTTTAGAGTTTGTATTGAACATTTTGCTATAAATTTAACTTCTATAAAATATCTGCAAGGGTTAAATATTGATTACGTTAAGTTAGATGGCAGCTTTATTAGCAACCTTAAATGTGAAGAAAATCAATATTTTTTAAGAACATTAATCACTCTTTCGCATGGCTTAGGTATAAAATTTATAGCTTGTTTAATTGAAGATAACGAAACCTATGATATTCTGATTGAAAATAAGTGTGAATACTTTCAAGGCCGATATATTGCATTACCCAGCCACATTGTTATTGATAAATAATTTTATAGTGGATAGATGGAACAAACACACCATTTGATTTCGAAAGCATTTAACCTAAAGGTATAATTTTGAAATTAAATTACTGTTCTTCTAAATCAAACTCAGTTAAATGACCATCACCATGTATAAGCTGATAGCGGGCTAAATTTCCTTGCTCTAGTGTTATTAAACTAATAGCTGAGTCGCTTACTAAGTATTTTTGCCCTTCACCTATGGTTTGGTGTTTATCTACTTCCATGTGCCAGCGTTTGGTAAAAAAGTTTAAAGGGCTTTTTGGGCCGTATAAAATTGAGTCGAGCTTATCGAGTATGTTTATTAACTTACGCGGGAACTCGTTTTTAATACCACTGGCGGTAAGTTGCCAAATTCGATTGGGGTGATCGCCAAAACGCTTTTGTACCGAAAAACAAAAGGAGTAATGTACGTCTCCCGATAAAATAAGCGTTTCGTTTGGGGTGTCGGTTCGTCTAAAGGTATCGAGTAGCTTTTTGGCTGATCCTTCGTGCGCCATCCAGTTTTCTACGTCAACCATGAGCGGTTGGCCACATATGTTAAACATGGCTTGAATGGCTTCTATTGATTTAACACCAAATACAGGGGCTGGCGATACAATAATAACCTGATCGTGGCTTAATAGGCTTTCTTCAAGCTCTGTTAAACGCTCCCAATCAAGTAGGCCTGAAGGCTCATTAAAGTTTTGCTCATTTCGCCAACGGTGCGTACGTGTATCTAGCACCACTACTTTTGGGGTTGTAGTTAACTCATAATGCCAAAAACTAAAATCGTTTAGTGGTTTATCAAATGCTTTAAACTGCCATAAATTATTAGCAGTACGGCTTTGCTTAAAAGGTGTTAGTAACTCGCCTGTTTTATTTAGTGCATCGTTCCCCATTCCTTGAAAAAGCCAATAACTAATTAAGCCGTTATTGATGATCCGTTTACTACTTGGATTTTCATTTATAGCTTGCTCCCACCCAGCGGTGAGGTTCCAATCGTCGGTTACATCATGATCGTCAAACATCATTAATGTAGATACATTGGCAAACAATCGCTCTACTTCACTTAAGCCTTTTGCATAATCAATCAGTGCTGTTTTTTCAGCGTCAAAAATAGTTTTGTTTTGCTTGTTTTGACCTGAATACGTTGTGTTTTGTATATCAACGCATTGCCAAGCAGCAGCACTAAAATTTAATAAATACAGTGCTATATATTCTTCAAAATGGATAAGGTGATTGTAGGCTTTTACGCTTGAAAAATGAGGTTCGTCTTTTTTTAGCCAGTAACCAACACCTAACTTTGAGCGTTTTTGCCAAGGCGTTTTTGGTAAAAACAAATGGCGATTATAAAGTTGCTCATTTATATCATCCGGTAGCTCAATGGCAAGTGGTTGCTCTTTATAGATACCTAAGGCTTTAATTAACTGATAAATAGCTAATAACATGGGGCCTGCTACATCATCGGCGTAAACCTGGTCACCGCTCAGTAATAGCAATTGTGCGCCCTGGTTATTATTACCACGCTGAGTATTTTGCCAGTGACTTGCAGACACTAAGCTGTCTTTTGCTGGATGATGTGCATTACGGCACGAGCCATGCAAAATATCACTGAGTTTATCGGGGATTACAAATGCAGGCGTTGTTTGATTGCTATAGCACCAAGGCGATAAATCGATTGCTGTGTCGTCAATTACAAGCTCATAGCTTAATAAGCTATCTAGAGGGAGTTTGTTGTCTATTGGCTTTATAATAACGAAATGCAGGTATAAATGTTCGCCCAAAGAAACAGTATGTTGATCGCTATAACACTCAACATTTAATAAGTTTATTTGGCAGTTTGCAGGCTTGGAGGTAGCAAACTGAATACAAACTCCAGTTTGCTCTGCACGGCGCACCATTGGCCCCATTAGTAAAATAGGAAGGTTTGCCGTGTGAGTAATCATGTATTTAGCCTTTAGCTGCTAATTTAAATAAAGAATAAAAGTTTTCGGTAGTCGCTTTAGCAAGTTCATTAAAGCTAATGCCTTTAAGTTCGCTAATGTAATAAGCTACATCTTCTACGTATGCTGGCTGGTTTGTTTGCCCACGATACGGTACCGGTGCTAAATAAGGCGAGTCGGTTTCTATTAATAATCTATCTAGCGGTATTTGCTTTACTACTTCTTTTAGCTCAATAGCATTTTTAAAGGTAACAATGCCCGAAATAGAAATATAAAAGCCCATGTCTATGGCTTTTTTTGCCATATCCCAATCTTCGGTAAAGCAATGTAATACACCACCGCAGTTTTCGGCCTTGTGCTCACGCATTAAATTAATGGTATCGCTGCGGGCATCACGTGTATGAATAATTAACGGTTTTTGTAATTCGTTAGCCACTTCAATATGCCCAACAAAGCTTGCTTGCTGCACTGCATGAGTATCTTTTGAATAGTAGTAATCAAGACCCGTTTCGCCAATAGCAACGACTTTGTCGTGTGAAGCTAAGTCGATTAGTTGCTGTTTATTAAGGGCGTCTTTTTGATCAAGTGGATGTACACCGCATGAGGCTGATACATCGTCGTAATGCTTAATTTTATCAAGCATGCTTGGAAACTGATCAAGCGTTACGCTTACACATAAAAAGTGCTCTATTTGCTTTGCACGCGCTTTATCAAGAACTTGGTCAAGGTTTAAGTCTAGTTTATCAAAATCAAGACGGTCTAAATGGCAATGAGAATCTACAATCACTATAAGGCCTGTATTATGTTCAGGGTTTAAATTTGTTCGTTTAATTTATTATCTTAGCAATTAAAAGAACCCAATATAGGGCGGCGTTAATCTCAATGAAAAATCGACCCTATAACTACATGGTATATGTTTGATCGCCTGAGTTTAACATAGTCCCAAGCAGCTTTTCGATTTTAGCGTTTAGGTTTGTTTTATCATCTAAAAAGCTAATACCAATACCTGGAGGATTAGAGCTTTGTGCACCTTGTGGCGTGATCCACGACACTTTACCTGTCACTACGTCATCTTCTAAGGCATCGGGCAAAGTAACTCTAAGCGCTAATGAATGCCCTGCTTCGTAACGCATATTAGTGCGTACAAATAAGCCACCTTTTTTTAAGTAAGGCATATAGCAACGGTATAACTCGTCTAAATCGTCTATGTCTACTAGTAGTTCTTGCATGATTAATCCTTTTAAGAATTTCGCAATGTGTATGCTAATCGTGATACAGCAAGCGGTAAATTAAGGCCAAGTACTTGTGTGTTATTTTGTAAAAACTCGCCTAATGCATTTTGCGCACTTTGATAAGCGTCAAAACTCATGCCTTGCAGTAATTGCTGCTTTAGTTGCACGCTTAAAAACAAAGTAAATATACGAACAAGTTCAGGCTGTTTATTTATTATATCGACTAACGCTTTAAAATTATGACTTTGTTTAAACTCAGTTGCAAACTTATACAGTGTATCAATATTTTTCAGCTGGTCTTGCTGTTGCCAATGCTTTACTTGCAGCGGTTGGTTATAAAAAAGTGCTAACCAACTATAGTTAGGAATGTCTAATGTCTCTAGCCATTGCTGAGCAAGTGCTGTATTAGCTATTTTTACGTCACTTTTAGCGCATCGACTTAAAATAGTTGCAGGGAGCTGCTGTGGTTGGCTTGTGGTTAATATTAAAAAGCGGCTATTAGTTGGCTCTTCAAGTGTTTTTAATAATGCGTTAGCTGCTGCTGTGGTCATTTTTTCGCAATTTTCGATTATCGCGACTTTATTGCCATTTTGCGCTGCAGAGTGATTCATAAAATCACTAATACCACGAATATCATCTACACCAATACTTTGCCCATCGACTTGCGTTAAACGTTTGTCGGGGTGAGTGCCAGCCAGGTTAAGTAAACAGCTTTTACACTGTCCGCAAGGTTTCAGCATACTGTTTTGCGCAGCTACCTGCTTAGCTATATTTTGGCATAACAAAGCATTACCAAGCTCATCACTTAACTCAAACTTACCTACGCCAACAGGCCCACAAAATAATTGCGCATGATGAAAACGCTCTGCACGATAACTTTGCGCTAAACGTGCTTGGGTATCATGTAGCCACGGCAATGGCATATTATTTTAGGCCTTCAAAAAATGAATGCAGTACATTGGTTATATCGCGATGTACTTTATCAATACTTTGGTTTGCATCAACCGTTTTAATTGTGTTGTCGTCATTAGCAAGTTCAACATAACGCATACGTGTACGCTGAAAAAACTCAATGGCTTCTTGTTCAATACGGTCAAGCTCACCACGTCCTTTTGCACGTTCAAGGCCTATCACTGGGTCAATATCAAGGTAAATAGTTAAATCAGGCTTTAAGCCCTTTAATACCATTGACGAAAGTGAAGCTAATGTATTTGAGCTAATACCACGCCCGCCACCTTGATACGCCTGAGACGATAAATCATGACGATCGGCAAGTACCCATTGGCCTTTATCAAGCGCTGGGGTAATAACATTGTGCATTAGCTGCGAGCGAGCTGCGTACATAATAAGCAACTCGGTTTCAAAGGCAATCTCTTCTTCGTGTTCTGCTTTTACAAGCGTACGAAGCGATTCAGCCATTGGCGTGCCACCAGGTTCGCGGACGTTAATGAAGTCTATTTTTTGTTTGTTTAAAAAGTCTTGGCATAACGAAATAGCGGTTGATTTACCCGCGCCTTCTAGCCCTTCTATTACTATAAATTTTGGTTTCATAAAATATTAATTCTTTTTATTTAATATATACGTTTTAACTGCTGCGTTATGCTGTTTTAACGTGGTTGAAAATTGGTGGCTACCATCGCCTTTTGATACAAAGTAAACGTATTCACTTTGCGGCGGATTAACTGCAGCTAAAATAGCGGCTTTTGATGGCATTGCAATCGGTGTTGGCGGTAAACCATTAATACGATACGTATTGTAAGGCGTATAATCGCGTAAATCTTTACGTTTAATATCACCATCAAAGTCAGCGCCTAGCCCGTATATTACGGTTGGATCGGTTTGCAGGCGCATATTGGTGTTTAATCGATTAACAAACGCTGATGCAATTAACGGACGCTCGCTGGCAAGGCCTGTTTCTTTTTCAATAATTGAAGCCATTATTAGTGCTTCGTATGCTGTTTTATAGGGTAGATTAGCGGCGCGCTGCTGCCAAGCATCATCTAATGTTTGCTGCATTTTTTGTGCTGCACGTTTTAATACACTGCTTGCAGTATCGTTATTATGATAATGGTAAGTGTCGGGGAATAACCAGCCTTCTAAGTGCGTGTCATTACCCAGTATTTGAGTACTTAGTTCGTCAGTTTTTAAATCGTTTTGTAAATTATCAGCTTTTGTAATAGCACTTAGTACTTCACGTAAGTTTTGCCCTTCAATTATGGTAAAACTAAAACTAATTTGCTGACCTTGGTTAATTTTTTTTACGTTGTTAATAACGCTATCGGCTGTTAGCTCGTAAAGCCCCGCTTTTAAGTCGGTAAGTGTGGGATCTAATTTGGCAATTACCTGATAACGCCAACAACTTTCTACCCAGCTTTTAGCTTGCCATTGTTGGCATAACTTATTAAAGCCAGTGCCATGCTTAACTTCAAATTGTGTGTTTTGTGCTATCTTTAACGGGCTATTTATTGTTGCTTGTAATTGCTGGTAACCAACAGCAGTGGTTATAACAGCTAAAAAAAGTACCGATAAAATAACTTTTAACACTCAGCCTCCTTGGCTAATAATTTAGTTAGTAATGCGTGGCTTTCGTCTGTATTAAATACCTGTTGCTCAATACGTTTTACAGGTACTGCTCCCATTAAGCTATTGCACACAAATACGGCGTCTGCTTGGGTTAAGTGTTCTACTTTCACGCGTTTAAATTCAACAGGCAATTTATCACATAACGATTGCAGATAAACGCCCTTTATTCCGCACTCATCAAGCAATGGCGTAAACACACGCTTATTTTCAATCGCAAAAATATTAGCTGCAGAAGCTTCAATTACATTGTTATTGTAATCAAGCACTAACACATCGTCGCAGTTTTGCGTTTGCATTGCTTTTTTAACTAGTACTTGCTCTAGCCGATTTAGTGTTTTAAGACCCGCTAAATAAGGCTGTGCTGCTAATTTAATTGGGCTTATTTCGAGATTTACACCCTTTTTAACAAGCGCTTCGTAATTACTAGGGTAATCTAATATGCTCAATAAAATAGTAATATTACACTCACTTGGCAGCCCATAACCACGTCCGCCTTCGCCTCGCGTTACAAGTATTTTAAGCACGTTGAGTGGTGCTGCTTTTATATGCAAAGCAATTTGATTTTCAAGGCTATTAAAATCTAGCTCAGGAAAACCTAAGCGCTGTGCGCATTCAATCAAACGCGCTTTATGGTGAGCCCAATACTGTACTTGCCCATTAACAACTTTAGCCGTTGTAAAAAAGCCGTCACCGTAATTTAAGCCTCTGTCACGCGTACTTAAAGTGCTGTTTTGATCTACTGCTATTATTGTTTGCATTTTATTTGGCATATAAAAAAAGCCCAGTTAAACAACTGAGCTCTTATAATTTGATTCGTTGTTAAAAAAGATTATACCTTTTTAAATAGCAACGAGCCATTAGTACCACCAAAACCGAAAGAGTTACACAGTGCAAAGTCTAACTTTGCATCACGTGCAGTGTGAGCAATATAATCTAAGTCACACCCTTCGTCTGGGTTATCAAGGTTGATAGTCGGCGACACTTTTTGATCTGTCAGTGATAAAATCGAAATGATCGATTCAACCGAGCCTGCAGCACCTAACAAGTGACCCATCATCGATTTAGACGAGCCTACCATTACATCTTTGGCTGCATTACCAAAAATAGACTTAACAGCGGCAGTTTCTGCTTTATCGCCTGCATTTGTAGATGTACCGTGTGCGTTAATGTAACCAATTTTCTCAGCGTTTACTTGCGCATCATTTAGTGCGTTTTGCATTGCAAGTGCAGCGCCCGCACCATCTTCTGGTGGTGATGTCATGTGGTACGCATCGCCGCTCATACCAAAGCCAACAAGCTCAGCATAAATTTTAGCGCCACGCGCTTTTGCATGTTCGTACTCTTCAACTACAACAACACCTGCACCGTCAGAAAGCACAAAGCCATCGCGGTCTTTATCCCAAGGGCGAGAAGCCGCTTGTGGGTCGTCATTGCGGGTTGAAAGTGCACGTGCAGCATTAAAGCCCCCCATACCAATTGGGGTACAGGCTTTTTCTGCACCGCCAGCAACCATTGCATCTGCATCACCGTAGGCAATCATGCGCGCGGCATGGCCAATATTATGCAAACCAGTAGTACAGGCAGTTACAATTGAAATATTTGGACCACGAAGTCCATGCATCATTGATAAGTGACCTGAGATCATATTAATAATGGTAGACGGCACATAAAATGGCGATAACTTGCGCGGACCACTATTTAATAACTTAATGTGGTTTTCTTCGATAAGCGTTAAGCCACCAATACCAGAGCCCACAGCTACACCTATACGTGTCGCGTTTTGCTCAGTAATTTCAAGGCCTGAATCTTTAAAGGCTTGAACACCCGCTGCAATGCCGTACTGAATAAACAAGTCCATTTTTTTAGTATCTTTCGCTGACATGTATGCAGTTGCATCAAAGTCATTTATTAAACCAGCGAATTTAGTACCAAATTTTGATGTATCAAAGTGGGTTATTGTTTGAATGCCACTTTTGCCATCTAATAAGCCTTGCCAGGTTGATTGAACATCATTACCTAGCGGCGTCAACATTCCTAAGCCAGTTACGACGACTCGACGTTTAGCCACGGTTTGCCTCCAATAAGGGATATTTACAAGGGGATGATCATACCCAAGCTACCTCAAAGTGCTAGTCCCAAAATAGATTAAAAACGCATAACACAATCAAAATTAATTTTTAGCTAAAATTGAGCATTGAGGCTTAAGTTTTGAATCACGAACTTTGAGGTGGTTTGGATATAAAAAATTAAAGGCAGCGGATGCTGCCTTTAACGTGCGATTAATTACTCAGCGTGTGCTGTTACGTAATCGATAGCAGTTTGTACTGTAGTGATCTTCTCAGCTTCTTCATCTGGGATCTCAGTATCAAACTCTTCTTCAAGAGCCATTACTAGTTCAACAGTATCAAGAGAGTCTGCACCTAGGTCATCTACGAAAGAAGATTCATTTTTAACTTCTTCTTCTTTAACACCTAGTTGTTCAATGATAATTTTCTTTACGCGTTCTTGGATATCGCTCATTCTTCTTTCCTTTATTAAAAACGCCGATGCGTTATTTTCAGATTGCCGCGTAGTTTACGCGGCATAATTCTCTGATTCAATGATTTGACCATAAATAATTGTCTGGTCAAACCTCTGAGTGTGTGTTTTGTCTTTTATCGCTTATTTTCGCAGCGATTTCAAGTATGTTTAAAGCAAGTTCACAAATAATTCAATGTTTTTGAGGTAACTTACTTAACTTTATTAAGTAACAATGTGGGTACAATGGTTATTAAACCATGTACATCGCGCCATTTACATGCAAAGTTTCACCTGATACGTACGCAGCCGCGTCAGATGCTAAATAACATACCGCAGCTGCAATTTCGTCTGGTTGGCCTAAACGCCCTGCTGGAACGTTTGCAAGTGTTGCTGCTTTTTGCTCATCAGTTAAATCATCAGTCATATCAGTTTGAATAAAACCAGGTGCCACTACGTTTACTGTAATACCACGTGATGCCACTTCGCGTGCAAGTGACTTAGAAAAACCAATTACGCCTGCTTTAGCCGCTGCATAGTTAGCTTGCCCTGCATTACCCATAGTGCCCACTACTGAGCCAATATTGATAATACGACCTTTCTTTTTCTTCATCATTGGACGAAGTACTGCTTTAGATAAACGGAAAATCGAGCTTAAGTTAGTGTCGATTATATCGTCCCACTCAGTCTCTTTCATACGCATTAATAGGTTATCACGTGTGATACCTGCGTTGTTTACAAGTACGTCAATATCGCCAAAATCAGCTTTTATTGCGGCAAGTGTCGCTTCAATAGATGCAGGATCCGTTACGTTTAATGCATAACCTTTACCATTGTCTCCTAGGTACTCGCTGATTTTAGCAGCGCCTGACTCGCTTGTAGCAGTGCCTGCAACTTTTGCACCTTGCGCAACTAATGTTGTTGCAATTGCTTTACCAATACCACGGCTAGCGCCAGTAATTAGGACAATTTTGCCCTCTAAAGAAAATAAATTAGACATTTTATATACTCTTATTTAGCTGCAGCGATTGAAGCGGCATCGTTTACTGAGCCACAAACCATTGCTTTATCAATTCGTTTCGCAAGCCCTGTTAATACTTTACCAGGACCAAATTCGTAGCTTTGCGTTACATCTTGTGCAACCAAGGCTTGTACTGTTTCTGTCCAGCGAACTGGGCTATAAAGCTGGCGTACTAGTGCATCTTTAATCGCATCAGCGGTCGATTCAGCTTTTACATCAACATTATTAATTACATCACACTTAGGTGTATTAAATGTTAAAGCGGCTAAGTCTACCGCTAGCTTATCAGCTGCTGGCTTCATTAGTTCACAATGTGAAGGTACGCTAACCGAAAGTGGTAATGCGCGTTTAGCACCAGCATCTTTACATGCTTGTGATGCTCTATCTACTGCCGCTTTATGCCCTGCAATAACAACTTGACCAGGAGAATTGTAGTTAACTGGAGATACAACCTCACCTTGCGCTGAGGCAGCACATGCCGCTTTTATTTCTTCATCGCCTAAGCCAATAATCGCAGCCATTGAACCTACGCCTGCAGGTACAGCTTCTTGCATGTATAAACCACGGTTTTCAACAAGCTTAACAGCTTCACTCAAGCTTACTACGTCGCTACATACTAGTGCTGAATATTCACCTAAGCTGTGCCCCGCCATAACAACGTCTGCATCTGGGTTTGCTGCAAGCCAATCACGGTAAATAGCAACACTTGCAGTTAATAATGCAGGTTGTGTACGATGAGTTTGATTTAATTTTTCTTCTGGGCCATTAAGAACTAGCTCTGCTAAGTCGTAACCCAGTGCATCTGATGCTTCTGCAAATGTTGCTTTAACAATGTCAGAACTCTCTAGTAGCTCTTGTAACATACCAACGCTTTGCGAGCCTTGACCTGGGAATAGAAGTGCAATTTTTTGTGCCATACTTTGCTCTTTTTAATTAAACAAATAAATAATGAAATACACGGCACATCAATTATTGATTAACCGCCGTGTCTTTAGAATGTGTTTTTTCGAAAATAGCGGCTATTTTATCAGGAAGTTGACGTTCAACCTCTTTTACCGCTTCATCAATTGCTGCTTGAAATGCTTTAGCTGACGCATTTCCATGACTTTTAACGACAATACCGCGCAATCCTACCAGAGAAGCACCGTTATACTGGTCGGGGTTCACCCTTTTATAGAGTTTTTTTATTATTGGACGCAATATAAACGCCATACATTTATACATAAGGTGCTTTTCGAGTGCAGCTGTAAACTTATTCATAATAAGCTTGGCAATGCCTTCGCATGTTTTAAGCGCCACGTTACCCACAAACCCTTCGCATACAATAACATCAGCCTTGCCAGAAAAAATATCACTTCCTTCGCTGTAACCAATGTAATTAATATGTGGGCTTTGCTGCATTAATTGTGCAGCCTGTTTAATATCGTCGTGGCCTTTAATGTCCTCAGCGCCAATATTTAATAAGCTAACGCGAGGGTTATCGCAGCCAAGTGCTTGGCCAGCAACTACAGAGCCCATAATCCCAAACTGATACAGCATTTGCGCATCGCAGTGCACATTAGCACCTAAGTCGAGTAAATATACTGGGTTTTGGCTTTCTGTAGGAACAGATGAAATGAGTGCGGCACGTTTAACACCTGGCAGCATTTTTAATACGTAGTGAGCCATAAAAAATAAAGCGCCGGTATTACCTGAGCTAACACACGCTTGAGCTTCGCCCGATTTAACTAAATCAAGGGCAACACGCATAGATGAATCTTTTTTTGAACGTACAGCAATTGCAGGTTCGCAGGCGTTAGTGACTATTTCACTACAATGACGAATTATGAGTCTTGGATGAGATAAAGAATCGAGGGATTCGAGTTCTTTAGATATAACGTCTTCATTGCCACATAAAATGAGACTTAAATTGGCATGAGCGTTTACCGCATGAACGGCAGCAGGAATAGATGAACGGGGGCCGTAATCGCCCCCCATCATATCTAACGCTATGGTTAGATCTTTCAGCATATAAGTAATCTCTTATTTAGAAATTACTTGAACGCCTTTGTAGTAACCATCTGCAGTCACATGGTGACGACGATGAGTCTCACCAGATGTTTGATCTACAGTTAAAGTTGGACCACTGATCGCATCGTGTGAACGGCGCATGCCGCGTCTTGCACGAGACTTTTTGCTTTTTTGTACAGCCATAGTCTTCTCCTAAGAATCTTTCTTAAGTTGTTTCAAAATATCAAATGGATTAGGTTTATCATCTTCCGCCTTTAATACACCAAAGCTAGCAGGCTTTGCTGAATAACTGCATGAAGCTTCGTTGTGGGTAGCCACTAATGGAATTGCTAAAATTAGTTCGTCTTCAATTAAATCAAAAACGTTAACTTCACCATTTTCATCAAGTGCTACTTCGTCGTAGTCTTCAGGAAAAATATCTAACTCTGTATCTTCACCTACTGGTGAATATGCAAAGTCTTGAACCAAATCCAACCCTAAATCACCATTACAACGTTGACAAATGACAGTAACATGTGTGGACAAATTGCCTCTAATCACAGCGAAACCTTGATCATCGTTTTTGCAATGTATTTTTACCGCTATTTCACCTACTTCTTCCTGCACAACTTTCTCTAAACGAGTAAGTTTTTCAAGCGGTACAATTCCGTCATACTTTAAACGGTGCTGCGCTGCTTTGCCTGGATGAAGAGTGATGGGAATTTTCACCTTTTGCATAGGGGCTGCATCATATAGATAGTTAGTTTGTTAGTCAAAGTAAAAAACCATTTTTACTTGGTTTTTAACGTGTTTTACTCTCGGATCTGATTTATCCTAACTCAATCTGAATTATCGTAGGAAAACAGTCCATGAAGCTTCCACTCATTTTAGCGTCAAGCTCGCCTTTTAGGCAGTCTTTATTACAAAAATTTAATTTACCCTTTGATACGTTTTCACCCGACGTTGACGAATCAGCACTTGAATGCGAAACACCTACTGAACTGGTTAAGCGTTTAAGTGAGTTAAAAGCCTCAGCAGCTAATAAACATTTTAAAAAAGGGTTAGCAATTGGATCAGACCAAGTCGCTGTGTTTAACAATCAAATTTTAGGTAAACCGCACAATAAACAAAATGCTCTAAAACAACTAAATTTATTTAGCGGTAATACTGTAACATTTTTAACTGGGCTTTGTGTTTACGATATTGTAACTGGAACAAAAAAAACCTGCGTAGAACCTTTTAATGTGACGTTTAAAACCCTAAGTGATGCACAAATTAGTGCTTATTGCGACGCAGAGCAGCCTTATAACTGTGCTGGCAGCTTTAAAAGTGAAGGGTTGGGTATCTGTTTATTTGAAAAACTAAGCGGAGACGATCCTAATAGCTTAATTGGATTACCATTAATTAAACTCAGCCAATTACTGGCTGAGTTTGGTATTGATGTGCTTACCGCTCAAAACAAGTTCTAGTTAAATAAATTAGCCAAGCAAAACCTGTTGCAATTGCAGATAATTATCTACCATTGCAACAGGGCTAAGCTTATTTAGCTGATGTGCGTTGTGTACACCCATTGTTACGCCAATTCTATCCATGCCTGCAGCTTTTGCCATTGTCATGTCTATTTGAGTGTCACCAATCATTACAGCGTCTTGAGCGCTTATGCCAAGTTCTTCAAGTAATTGATACAGCATATCCGCAGACGGCTTAGACAGTCCGTCATCGCTTGTACGTGTTGCACTAAAAAAATGTCTAAGTTGGCTTTGATCAAGCAAACGCTCTAATCCATCTCGACCTTTACCTGTTGCAACCGCTAAAACAATGCCCTGCTCTTTTAAGGCACCTAAAACGCTAACAACATTATCAAATACAGGAGTTGGCGTGGTATCAACACTATATTGGTGTTTATACCCCTTAATTAGCGCTTGATGCTGCGCGGCATTATTGGGAAATAAAACATCAATTGCTTTTTCAAGCGACATACCAATGATATTTTTAATTGCTAAATCACTTGGCGCCACTAAATTAAGTGACTCAGCACTACTACGAATACAGTTAACTATTTTAGTGACTGAATCCATAACGGTGCCATCCCAATCAAAAATGACGAGCTTATATTTTTTAATCGGCGTCACTGCAATCACTGTTTTGCGTCTCGTAATTTTAGTAATGTATTTTTAAGCGTTTTATCAAGAGGCGCTTCAATACGCATCGTTGTTTCGTTTTTAGGATGATAAAAACTTAAATCGTGTGCATGTAAGAATAAACGGTTTAACCCAACTTTACGCATAGATTCATCAAATCCCTGGTCACCGTATTTATCATCGCACGCGATAGGATGACCTTTACATTGCGTATGAACACGAATTTGGTGCGTACGTCCTGTAACAGGAGATGCTTGTACAAGTGAGCAATCGTTAAAACGTTCAAGTACTTTAAAACGCGTATGCGAAGGCTTCCCCTCAGTGTTATCTACACGTACTACGCGTTCACCCGATTTAAGTGTATTTTTACGCAGCCCTTCGGTAACGTTTTTAGTTTTAGAGTCCCACTGCCCTTCTACAAGTGCCCAGTAATTTTTTTCCATGGTTTTTTCACGAAGCTGTTCATGCAATGCTGTTAACACCGAACGGCGCTTTGCAATAAGTAAACAGCCCGATGTATCACGGTCAAGCCTGTGAACTAGCTCAAGATTGCGCTCTTCTGGGCGAAGCGCGCGCAGCGCTTCAATTAAACCATAACTTAAACCACTGCCACCATGAACAGCCATACCTGAAGGTTTATTTATGACGATAAGGTATTTATCTTCA
Organism: Pseudoalteromonas sp. SG43-4; assembly: GCF_014164325.1. Lineage (NCBI taxonomy): Bacteria > Pseudomonadati > Pseudomonadota > Gammaproteobacteria > Alteromonadales > Pseudoalteromonadaceae > Pseudoalteromonas > Pseudoalteromonas sp. SG43-4. The sequence continues at coordinate 24,966 of NZ_JACJFB010000031.1, forward strand.
AATAAAATATCGTTTTCTAGGCGAGTTACTTTGTCTAACTTTGATGGTACAAACTCTTCACGCTCAGCAACTCTGATAGGTGCAATACGCAGTACATCGTCAAGCTGTAGTTTATATACAGGCTTAATACGCTTTTTATTAACGCGTACCTCACCTTTGCGCAAAAGTTTATAAATAGCGCTTTTAGGCACCCCTTTTAAATGGGTAATAAGAAAGTTATCAATACGCTGACCTAAATGGTCTTCATTGATCGTGACATAAGTTACTTGTAAGTCGTTTTTTTCTGACATTGCCTAATCACTAATTTAAGTAAAATAATTTAGTTGCTAACACTGTAATAATAGTGGGATAATCAGCAGCGCAAATATTTAGTATTTGCAAATAACAACGGTGCTTTTTAACACATTAAAACATTCGTGATGCACATTCTGGGTAGCCGATCATACAGATCCGAGTTAAGTTTTCCAAAGCTTTTATGCCTCCTCAGTTAACACGTGCGATCAATTAACGGCAATGCGCGTAATATATTGCTGGTTAAGTTTGAACATGAAGCGATTTTTAATGTGCTAGAGAAAGCAATGAACAGATAATTTGTCTGATAGTGACGACGTAAAAAACGTCGTTCAGCACTAGCTCAATTATTGTAGTACCGTACAGCAGCTTATTTAGAATTAAAAAATCTAATAAATAAGCGTTCATTAACATCGGCAGCGATTTTTGCTCTTAAAACGGATATTAGCGATACATCAGTATGTATTGCTCACCAACTTAATGAGCCCTACGCGCCTAATATGAATGATATTTAGTAAGATTAATATGACAGGCCGACTTCTGGGTAAAACTTGTAAACGTAGCTGAAAAGCCGACAGTTTTAGCACCATTAAGAATTTAATAGCGGTAATAATCGCTATTGTTTGCCAGCATTTAAAATACTGCATACGAGATACAGAGCCGTTCCGTTAAAGACCCAGTCGTGAGGCTGCACATTCTAAAAATAGGGACAACTGAACAGGCGAGAAAAACATCGTCATGTCAGCGACATAAATAAGTAGAGTAACAATATGAAACGTATGCTAATCAATGCAACGCAGCAAGAAGAAATGCGCGTAGCACTGGTTGATGGCCAGCGCCTTTATGATTTAGATATCGAAAGCCCAGGTCACGAACAGAAAAAAGCCAATATTTATAAAGGCAAAATCACTCGCATTGAACCATCTCTTGAAGCAGCATTTGTTGATTACGGTGCCGACCGCCATGGTTTCCTTCCTTTAAAAGAAATTGCACGTACTTACTTCCCTGCAGGTTACACTTTTCATGGTCGCCCTAACATTCGCGACGTAATAAAAGAAGGTCAAGAAGTAATAGTACAAGTTGATAAAGAAGAACGCGGCCAAAAAGGCGCAGCGTTAACTACTTTTATCAGTGTTGCTGGTAGCTATTTAGTTCTTATGCCTAATAACCCTCGTGCTGGCGGTATTTCTCGTCGTATTGAAGGTGATGAGCGAACTGAACTTAAAGAAGCTTTAGGTCGTTTAGAACTACCTAAAGGTATGGGCTTAATCGTTCGTACAGCGGGTGTTGGTAAATCATTTGAAGAACTTAACTACGATTTAAAAGCACTATTAGTACATTGGGATGCAATTAAACAAGCAGCCGATAGTGCTAAAGCACCGTTTTTGATTCACCAAGAAAGCAACGTGATTTTCCGCGCAATACGCGATTATTTACGTCGTGACATTGGCGAAATTTTAATTGATAAACCTCGTGTTTTTGAAGAAGCTAAAGCGCACATTGAGCGTTTTCGTCCTGACTTTATGAGCCGTGTTAAGCTTTATCAAGGTGACACTCCTTTATTTACACATTACCAAATTGAAAGCCAAATTGAGTCTGCATTCCAGCGTGAAGTACGTCTTCCTTCTGGTGGTTCAATTGTAATTGACCCTACTGAAGCACTGACATCTATTGATATCAACTCGTCTAAGGCAACTAAAGGCGGCGATATTGAAGAGACAGCACTTAATACAAACTTAGAAGCGGCCGATGAAATTGCACGTCAATTACGTCTTCGTGACCTAGGTGGTTTAATTGTAATCGACTTTATCGATATGACTCCTCCACGCCATCAACGTGAAGTAGAGAATCGTTTAAAAGATGCAGCGCGCCCAGACCGTGCTCGCGTTCAAATTGGTAAAATCTCACGCTTTGGTTTACTTGAAATGTCGCGCCAGCGTTTGCGTCCTTCATTAGGTGAAGCAAGCCAAGGCCCATGTCCACGTTGTAGTGGCCAAGGTACTATTCGTTCAAACGAATCAATAGCACTTTCAATTCTTCGCTTAATTGAAGAAGAAGCAATTAAAGACAATACAGCACAAGTAAATGCACAAGTGCCTGTTGCTGTCGCCGCTTATTTATTAAATGAGCAACGTCGTAGTGTTCATCGCATTGAAAAACATCATAAATGTGACGTAGTGATTATTCCAAATCAACATATGGAAACACCACATTATGAAGTTATGCGCTTACGTAAAGACGAAACACTTGAAACTGTAAGTTACGGACAAGTTGTTGCACCGGAGCCTGAAGTATTCGAGATGTCAAAATCTCCAAGTACGCCAGTCCGTGAAGAGCCGATGCTAAAAGGCGTGGTAATGCCTTCTACTCCTGCTCCACAAGCAGCGCCAGCTAAAGCCGTAGAACCTGCTGCGATAGCACACACTAAAACTGAAGGTGGCTTACTAGCTGCTATTGGTAATTGGTTTAAGTCGTTATTTGCAAGTGAATCTGAAGAAGAGAAAAAAGAAGCTGTAGAAAAAGAGCAGCAAGAAACGCGCAACAATGCGCGTCGTGGTAACGATAATCGTCGTCGTAATAACAATCAACGTCGTCGTAATAATAACCCACGCACTAACAAGCCGCGCAATGAGCGTCCAGCCGCTGAAGAGGAAGCTAAAACTGACTCAGCAGCAAGCACCGAGACTCAAGAGAGAAGCGAGAACCGCAACAAGCGCCGTCGTAATCCTAACTCTCGTAAGCGCCCAGAGCATAAAAACCAAGAAAAAGATCAAGTTAAAACTGAAGCCCCTGCAAAGGCGGAAGTAGAAACTGATTCTAAGCCAGCACAAGCTGCAGAGCCTAAAGAGCAGAAGCCTAAAGTTCGCCGTCAACGTCGTAACATACGTAAAAAAGTACGTCTGCAAGATGAAAAAGCTGAGCAAGCTAACTCAACAGAGCAAGCACCTGAGCAAACGGCTGTAACTGAAACTCCACAAGTTCAAGAGCAAGCTCCTGCTGTAGAAAAGCAAAAGCAAACTCCGGCAGAAAAAACAGCTCACATTAAAGAAGAGAAAGTTGATGTTGTTGATTCTAACGATGAAACAGCAACTACTGAAGACGAACAAGAGCAAACACGTACACGTTCACGTCGTTCTCCTCGTCATCTTCGTGCATCTGGTCAACGTCGTCGTCGCCCTGAAGGTGAAGCAGAAGTTAAATCTGATGAAGCCCCTGCATTTATTCCAGTTGCTGATCAAGCTGCTGCAGAATACGAAGCAGAACTTAAAGCGAAATCAGAAGAAACACCGGTAGATGCGTCGCAACAAGTTGAACAAGCCGTTGCGGTTGAAGACTTAGCAAAAGTTGAAGCTGTAGAAGAGCCAGTAAAAGCTAAAGAACCGGCTAAAGCTGAAACGCCAGTAGCCACTGAAGAGCCAGTTAAAGTTGAAACACCAGTAGCAACTGAAGAGCCTGCTAAAGTTGAAACACCAGTAGCAACTGAAGAGCCTGCTAAAGCTGAAACGCCAGTAGCCACCGAAGAGCCAGCTAAAGCTGA
>NZ_JACJFB010000032.1:0-26688 GCF_014164325.1 Pseudoalteromonas sp. SG43-4
GCATTTGCTATGTGAAAGTAGGACATTACCAGGCTTCAAATTGTAGAGAGCCCGACTAGAAATAGTCGGGCTTTTTTACGTCTGCAGAAAAGTAAAATGTGCGCAATTATCATCCACTCACAGCACCCCCCATCACGTAGGTAGGTCGAGCGTAGCGACTCCCGACACAAAGAGAGTGTAGTATTTGCTATGTGACTTTCTACCGCTGTGGGCACTACGACATTACCAGGCTTCAAATTAAAGAAACCCGTTACAGCAATGTGACGGGTTTTTTGCTATCTGGGATTTAATAAATAGCCAAGAACCCATGCCGAACTCAGTAGTGAAACGAAACAGCTCGAAGGCGAGCCCCGGCCAACGATAGTGTAGCATTTGCTATGTGACTTTCTACCGCTGTGGGCACTACGACACCACCAAGCTTCAAATTGTAGAGAGCCCGACTAGAAATAGTTGGGCCTTTTTACGTCTGCAGAAAAGTGAACTACGCGCAGTTAACACACACTCATATCAACATCATCACGCAGGTCGGGCGAGCGTAGCGACTCCCGACGTCAAAAGCATAAAAAACCTCCGCTCGACAATGAGTGGTAGCATTTGTACTGTGGGTAAATAATACCAATTGGTTTAACATCTGACCTAATATAAAAGCGTTAATTATCTGGTCTTGTGATAAGTATTGAACATGACCTTTAAGCCTTTATATACGCTTTAGGTAGGTTACTGAAGAGAATAAAAATAGAGGTTAATACAGAGGTTTACGCATAGAACTTAAATCTAATGGGCATGTGGTTTTTAAATAATAGTGTTCATGGAGTGCCTATCTAAACTTGCAGTATAAACTACCCATCATTAATTGTTTTATAGCATGATAGGCGGTTAGGGGCTGCTTTAATTTCATATGTACTGAGCGTTATTAATTTTTAATCCTAAGATTAACGAAGGCCATATACTTTATATTAGAAAACTATCGACAAGACTTACTGAAAAGCAATTCATGTACTCCTTCAACTAAAGTTTATTTTGTATTCTCTTGGTTCTAACTAACCACCTATATACGCCGATAATGAACAATGCAGCAGATCCGAAGCCACTTAACACCCAAATGACTTTTAAAATGTTACCGCCAATGCTGCCGTCATGCAGAGGGTGCATCCAGTTTTTTATTTTACTAGCCGTACTTTGCTTATCTATATTAAACACGCTCTCTAACTTTCCTGTAAGTGCATTAACCTCTATATAGCTATGTGGAAAGCGATATGAAGGATCGTTTACAGTTTGAAATCTTAATCTGTAAATAGCATTTAAGTTTGATGGTGTTTCAATCCAAGCTAAACGCGCATTCGGTAATGCTTTTTCAGCTATTAATACCGCTTGTGATAAAGGAATATCGGTTTGTTTGCTCGGTTGAATTTGTGTTTTTGGTGGGGAGTTTATATCGCTAACTAGAGCGGTTAATATAGGATCTGTTTGTTTTGGAATAGCGAGCATAACACCTGTAACAGTTAAAGCTAGTAGCGGTATGCAGAAGGTTAAACCAATTAGTTTATGCCAGTCGTATAGCAAACCTATTTTAGAGCTACGAGATTTAAATTTTAGTGCCTTTACCCACTGCCCAGGCTTTGGAAACCAAGCAAAGAATCCAGAGATAAGAAGAACTATTGAGGCTATGCCTATATAGCCAAGGACGAGAGTGCCCGTTGCTCCTGTTAGTAATGAAAAATGTAAGTTGTACATCCAAGTTACTAAGTATTTTCCCCAATAGTTTTTACGTATTACTTTATCACTACTGCTAGATAGCCATACCATTAAGGGGGCAAAGCCTTGCTCTTTTGTTTCTGTTGGATTGTAGTATCGCGCGGGAATTACTGAGTTTATACCTGTGTTTTCTAATCGCCATGGCCCTTGCTTTGAAGGGAAATTGGCTCTTAGCGTATTATATGCTTGATCCCAATTAGGCGTTTTTATGTTTGTAGTAGCGTCATTTGCTGGATTTAGCAGTAAGTCTATTTGCGGATAGTAAACTAATATAGAGCCAGAAAGAGTGATAATAGTAAGTAAAACACCTACTGATAGGCCTAAGTATAAATGTAACCGTCTGAATGTTTTTCGCCATGAAAGCTTTAGTGTCATTAATTAAATAGCCGTAATGAGTAATGCAGGTTTATTGGGCATTAAGGAATGATTAATTACGCGGTATATTATATGGTTTTTGATATGAGTTGTGCGGCATTTTGTCGCACTTATTAAATTAGATATTTAGAAAGTAAAACGCCAGCCCTTGGCTGGCGTTAAAATACAAGCTTGAAGCTTATTTAAGCTTTAGGCCCTGCATTTTTTATATCGTCTGATACGTCATACTTAGCAAAGTTTTCAGTGAAGTCAGCGGCAAGTTTTGCTGCATATTCATTGTACTTAGCTTTATCTTCCCACGTATTTATAGGATTAAGTAAGTTAGTATCTACACCTGGAACTGCTACCGGTACATCTAGGTTTAAAACATCAATGTGCTGAGTTTCAACACCGGCTAATTTACCAGATACGATTGCATCAACTACTGCGCGAGTAGTCGGAATATCAAAGCGCTTACCTGTGCCGTAAGGACCGCCAGTCCAACCTGTATTGACAAGGTATACTTTAGCGCCAAACTCGCGTACGCGCTTCATAAGAAGCTCAGCGTAAACACCTGCAGGACGTGGGAAGAATGGCGCACCAAAGCAGGTTGAAAACGTTGATTCAATATCGCTAGTAGAGCCAATCTCAGTTGAGCCAACTTTAGCTGTGTATCCACTTAAAAAGTGAAAAGCAGCAGCTTCTTCGCTAAGAACAGATACCGGTGGTAATACACCACTTACATCACAAGTTAAAAATACAACAGCTTTTGGTTCGCCTGCGCGGTTTTCTACTTTACGTTTTTCAACATGTTCAAGTGGATATGCTGCACGGCTATTTTGAGTAAGGCTAGTGTCGTTAAAATCTGGAACGCCTTTTTCATCTAGCACTACATTCTCTAAAATAGTACCAAAGCGAATTGCATTCCAAATTACAGGTTCGTTCTTTTGTGACAGGTCGATACATTTAGCATAGCAACCGCCTTCAATATTAAACACGCTTCCAGGTGCCCAACCGTGTTCGTCATCACCAATTAAAAAGCGAGTAGGATCTGCTGAAAGAGTTGTTTTGCCCGTACCAGATAAACCGAAGAATAATGCTGTATCACCTGCTTCACCAACGTTAGCAGAACAGTGCATTGGTAATACACCTTTTGCTGGTAGTAGGAAGTTTTGTACAGAGAACATCGATTTTTTCATTTCACCGGCGTAGCGCATACCTGCTAGTAATACTTTACGCTGTGCAAAGTTAATAATAACGATGCCATCGCTATTTGTGCCATCACGTTCCGGCTCGCATACAAACGAAGGAACGTTCATTACTTGCCATTGTGGTAAGTTTGAGGCGTTATAGTTTTGTGGTTCGATAAACATGTTTTTGGCAAAAATATGGTGCCACGCTGTTTCTGTAGTTACGACTACAGGTAGATAATGCTCAGGGTCAGCGCCAACTTCTAGGTGAGAGGTGAAGTGGTCATTACTTTGAACATGTGCTTCTACGCGAGCCCATAATGCGTCAAATTTTTCTGCATCAAATGGGCGGTTAACGTTGCCCCATTGAATGTCATCTTGAGTTGTTGCTTCTTGAACAATAAAACGATCTTTTGGTGAACGGCCAGTTCGTTTTCCTGTAATTGCAACAAAAGCACCATTTGCGGCTAAAGTACCTTCGCCACGGCGGATCGCATGCTCGACAAGTTCAGCTGCGGTTAAATCGACAAAACGTGTAGCGCCTGTAGTCATGTTTATACCTAACTATAATGTGTGAGAGTTTGAACGGGATAGCTCTGGGGTTATCAGTGCCCTTAAGCTGAAATTATAGTAACAGAAGGTTTTGAGATATTCGAGCCCGTAAAGCCTCTAAAAACACATATATTTGCTAAAAAACATGAATAATTTCAATGATACCGGTGTCAGTAAATTAACAAAGTTCATGACACCGGTATCATCTTTTTATAATATAAAACCGCATATTTTGCGGCTTTAATTACTATATATAAATGAAGCTGAACATTTAGTTGAAAATGCTTTTTATGTCTTGTTCGTTAAAAACATACTCTTTTAAACAGTAATGACAGTTAATGTTAACAGTCCCTTTCTCAGCTACATCTTTGAGTAGTTCTTCTTGTCCAATATTAACAAGTGCAGTAATTGTTTTATCACGACTACAACCACATTTGAATTTAATAGCTTGAGGTTCAAATACGCGAGGATTATCTTCGTGATAAAGACGTGTAAGGACTGTATTTGCATCAAGATGTAACAACTCTTCATCTTTAATGGTGTTACTTAATGCTTCTAAGTGCGCAAAGTCTTCAATTGATTTTTGTTTATCAACTGGGAGTACTTGTAAAAATAGACCACATGCTTTTGCGCTACCTTCAGTTGTGTCGGTTGCAAACCAAAGACGTGTCTTTAATTGCTCTGATTGCTCAAAGTAACTTTCTATACATTCACTCAGAGTATCGTGCTCTAAGGGCACTATACCCTGGTAGCGTTCACCTTTTTCAGGGGTAATAGTGATTACCATATAGCCTTGGCCAATAAGCTCTTTTACAGTTGTGCCCGTAATTTCGCTTTGCAGGCGTGCAATACCACGCATATTTTGTTTGTCATCACCATTTATAACAGCATATTTAACTGGGCCATCACCTTGAAGCTGTACAGCAATTTCCCCTTCAAACTTTAAGGTAGCAGTAAGTAAACAGGTTGCAACGAGTAACTCACCAAGTAATGCTTTAACAGGGTCTGGGTAATTATGGTCGGCAATCATTTCATTATAAGCACTCTCGATTTGTACGAGTTCGCCACGAACATCTAGTTCGTTGAATAAATAACGGTGAAGTAAATCTTGTTGCATGAGCGGCTATACCTAACTTGATTTCATTTTTAAAAGTTCGCGTCTTTGCTTTTTATCCGGTTTTTTATCCGGATGGGGGGCAAAAAAGCTGTTATTTTTGCGTGCGATGCTGTTCTCTTCGCGTTTAGCAATACTGGCATCAGATTCTTGATACATGGTCTGTGCAATGGGGGCGCTTTGGCGTTTTTCAAGCACTGAGAGTATGGTTATCAGCTTTTCATCTACTCCTTGTGCAAGTTTTATGTTTGCGCCAACTTCTACTATTTTACTCGCTTTTGTACGTTGTCCATTATAATGCACTTTGCCGCCTTGTACCATTTCACGTGCAATAGCACGAGTTTTATAAAATCGCGCAGCCCACAACCATTTATCTAATCGAACTTTTAACCCATCCGCATGGTCTGAGTTGGTATTAGCGTTACTTTTTTTACTCATAAGGCATTTCCCCACGTTTTTATAGCTTAAAATTTATCATGAAATCATCGTAGGATGAAGGTATTACAACAGCCGTTTACTTTTTGTACTACTATGTAAAGTTAATTTAATCTGTTTACAAAGTTTAATATTAGTGTGCTTGTTGAAAGAAAAATGAAAGGGTACTATGGGTACGCGCTAACGCAGTAAATTAAAATAAGAACACTATTTATGGAACAGCAAATCCAACAACTAAAACAATTTTTAACGCGGTTACCGCATGCTAAATTAAGTGCATTAGTGACACTGTTAGTTGTTGTTTATCTTGCATTTTTATTATCAAAGCTTGTCTGGCTTTTATGGCCGAAACCACCAGTAACTCTACTTACTCCTACTCATTATGCTAATCAGCCATCTGGTGCGAGTAATAACTCAGCGCAGCATATTATTGAGCAATTTTTATTTGGTAAAAAAACTGTAACAAACAACAATAATACTGCAAAACAATCGCAGGTTATAAATAATGCGCCAGAAACACGCCTAAGTATTAATTTAACCGGTATTGTAGCTGTTAATAATGATGACCAAGCAGGCATAGCAATTATTGAATCACAAGGTAAGCAAGTAAGCTACCTTGTTGAAGAAGTTGTACTTGGCACGCGCGCTGAAGTAGCGCAGATACTGCCTGATCGTGTTATTTTAGGTATTAATGGAGGTTTTGAAACATTAATGCTTGATGGGCTCGATTTTAGTAAAAAAGTATCTATGCCTGTACTCGCTGCGCGTGACGATGCCGAAATGGGTCCGCAAAAATTAGAGCCAAGTGAATTACAAATAGACGCCACTGCAGACCCAGACGTTAAAGAAGCAATTATAGAAACACGTGAAGAGTTACTCGAAGAACCGGGCAAGTTATTTGACTATATACGTGTTTCACAGGCTATGAATGATGGTGAACTAATTGGATACCGCTTAAGTCCAGGTAAAGAACCTGAACTGTTTAAGCAAATGGGATTAAAAAATAACGATTTGGCTATTTCTATAAATGGCTATCAATTAACAGATTTAAAACAGGCTATGTCAGCTATTAACGAGCTGCGTAATAGTACAGATGCCAATATCACTATAGAACGTGATGGTGAACAAATTGATGTGCAATTTAGTCTGCAATAATTTAGCTTTGGAGTTTTAATATAATGGTTCAGGTGCTACACCTCAAAAAAATTAAAAAAGGGTTAGCTAAGTACGCGGCACTTTTTTTGGCGGCAAGTATTTCTTTGTCTGTTTCTGCTGTTGAATATGCTGCTAACTTTAAAGGCACTGATATCAACGAGTTTATTAATATTGTTGGTAAAAATCTCAATAAAACAGTAATTATTGACCCTAACGTGCGCGGCAAAGTAAATGTTCGCAGTTATGAGTTAATGGACGAAGCGCTTTATTACCAGTTCTTCTTAAATGTATTGGAAGTTTATGGCTACTCAGCTGTTGAAATGGACAATGGCATTCTTAAGGTAGAAAAAAGTTCAGACGCCAAAAAATCAAATGTGCCACTTATTACCGAAGGTAACGAAGCTAGCGGCGATATGATGATTACACGTGTTGTACGTGTCAAAAATGTGAGCGTACAAGAACTAGGCCCTTTAGTTCGTCAATTTAGCGATCAAAAAGATGGCGGCCATGTTGCTAACTTTAATGCGGCTAACGTAATGATGTTAACGGGGCATGCTGCATCGGTTAATCGCTTAGTTGAGATTATTCGCTCTGTTGATCAGGCGGGTGATAAGCGTGTAGACATTGTTAAGCTTAAATATGCAACAGCAGATGATGTTGTCTCTGTGGTAGACAATATTTATAAAGACAGCGGCAAAGGCAGCGTACCTGAGTTTTTAATTCCAAAAGTAGTCGCTGATGGCCGAACTAATAGCGTTATTGTAAGTGGTGAAGGCCAAGCACGTACACGTGCCATAGAGCTTATTAAGCGCTTAGATGGCGAATTAGAAAGCCAAGGTAATACCAAAGTGTTTTACCTAAATTATGCTAAAGCTGAAGATTTAGTAAAAGTACTGCAAGGCGTAAGTAAGTCACTTGTTGAAGATGCACAAGGCGGTACCACTAAGACTCGTAGCAGAAGTAACAACGAAAGCAGTATAGAAGCTCACCCAGATTCAAATTCACTAATTATCACCGCACAGCCAGACACAATGCGCTCGCTTGAGTCGGTAATTGAACGTCTTGATATTCGCCGTGCACAAGTACTTGTAGAAGCCATTATTATTGAAGTAATGGAAGGTGACGGGGTTAACTTAGGCCTGCAGTGGATTTCTGAGCAGGGCGGTATGTTGCAATTTAACAATGGTACTACGGTTCCTGTTGGTTCATTAGCTGTTGCTGCAGAGCAAGCACAAGATACAACCGTAACTAAAACTATTATTGGTACAGAATCAGGAAACGTTACTAGTTATGATGAAACGACTGAGGGTGATTATGATGCGCTTGCTTCATTGCTAAGTGGTATTAATGGTTTAGCGCTGGGTGTTGTTAAAAATGACTGGGGCGCAATTATTCAGGCTGTTGCCACTGATACAAATTCAAATATTTTGGCTACACCGTCTATTACTACAATGGATAACGAAGAAGCCTCAATTTTAGTTGGTCAAGAAGTGCCTATTATTACAGGCTCACAAACGGGCAGTAATAATGCTAACCCATTTCAAACGGTTGAGCGTCAAGAAGTCGGTATTAAACTGATAGTTACGCCACAGATTAACGATGGCTCTGCAGTACAGCTTACAATTGAGCAAGAAGTATCAAGTGTAAGTGGTGCAACTGCTGTTGATATTTCAGTTAATAAACGTGCAATCAAAACAACGGTTATGGCCGATGATGGCGGTATGGTTGTACTTGGCGGTTTAATTGACGAAGACGTACAAGAAAGTGTTTCTAAGGTACCGTTATTAGGCGATATCCCTATTTTAGGTCACCTGTTTAGATCAACAAACACAACACGCCGTAAGCGTAATCTTATTGTGTTTATTCGACCAACCATTATTCGTGATGGTGTAAGCATGAATAAGTTAAGCTTTAATAAATATAACTTTATTCGTGGTGAGCAGTTTAAACAAAAAGAAGACGGTATTGAGTTAATGCCAATGACTGATACGCCTATTTTACCTGAGTGGAATGACGAATTAGTACTTCCACCTACGTATGAAGAGTCTCTACGTAAACAAAATGCACAAGAGCGTAAAGATGACTAATGCGATTCAAGAGATAAACCAAGATGTGGTTCATCCTCAAACGCATAATCAGGATGAGCTATTAACGAGTGATGTATTAGTTGAGTTACCAGCAAAGCGTTTGCCGTTTTCGTATGCAAAACGTGCAGGTGTGTTACTTGGCAAAAATAAAGATCACCGTATAGTTTACTACCGTGGTGAGCTAGATGTGGAAGTACTATTAGAAGTACGTCGTATCGCAGGCCATGGTTTTACACTTGAGCAATTGGCTGATGATAAGTTTGAGCTATTGCTTGAAGCGTCATACCAACGTGATAGCTCTGAAACGCAACAAATGATGGAAGATATTGGCAACGAGGTTGACTTATTTTCACTTGCTGATGAGCTCCCACAAACTGAAGATTTACTTGCTGGTGACGATGACGCGCCAATCATCAAGCTTATTAATGCCATGCTTAGCGAAGCGATTAAAGAAGGGGCTTCTGATATTCATATCGAAACCTTCGAGCAAGAGCTTGTTATTCGCTTTAGGGTAGATGGCGTACTTAAAGAAGTCCTTAAGCCTAATCGGAAACTTGCGTCGTTACTTGTATCTCGTATTAAAGTAATGGCTAAGCTTGATATAGCCGAAAAACGTATCCCACAAGATGGCCGTATTAGTTTACGTATTGCCGGACGTGCAGTTGATGTGCGTGTATCAACAATGCCATCGAGCTTTGGTGAGCGTGTGGTGCTGCGTTTACTTGATAAAAATAACGCGCGTTTAAACCTAGAAGACTTAGGTATGACTGCAGAAAATCGTGCATTGTTTTCAGATTTAATTAGTAAACCTCACGGAATTATTTTAGTAACAGGACCAACAGGTTCTGGTAAAAGTACCACCCTATATGCTGGTATGAGTCAAATTAACTCACGCGATCGTAACATTCTTACTGTTGAAGATCCGATAGAGTACGAAATTCCAGGCATAGGCCAAACTCAAGTTAATGCAAAAGTTGATATGACATTTGCTCGTGGTTTACGTGCAATATTACGTCAAGATCCTGATGTAGTAATGGTGGGTGAAATACGCGACCTAGAAACTGCGCAAATTGGTGTTCAAGCGTCACTTACCGGTCACCTTGTTATGTCTACTCTGCATACTAATACTGCATCGGGTGCAATTACACGTATGGAAGATATGGGTGTTGAACCATTCTTACTTTCATCGTCGTTACTCGGTGTGTTATCACAGCGTTTAGTACGTACGTTATGTAATACCTGTAAAGAAGGTCACACGGCTGATGAGCATGAATGCCAGTTGTTAGGTACTCCTTTTGAAAGCCAACCTACAATCTACCGAGCGGTGGGGTGTGAAGAGTGTAACTTTAATGGTTACCGTGGTCGTACCGGTATTCACGAGTTACTTGTAGTTGATGAAACCATACGCGAAATGATTCACAACGGTAAAGGCGAGCAAAGCGTAGAAAAATACATTCGTAAGCGCAGCCCAAGTATTCGCCAAGATGGGTGTAGCCGTGTACTTGCAGGTAAAACAACACTTGAAGAAGTATTGCGTGTTACCCGTGAGGAAGGCTAACTATGGCGGCGTTTGAATACCGTGCCTTAGATGGCCGAGGTAAAGAAAAAAAAGGCATTTTAGAGGCCGATACAGCTAAACAAATTCGCCAAACTTTGCGTGACCAAAAATTAACGCCGCTTGAAGTTATCCCTGCGGCGCAAAGTGACAAACAAGTCAAAGGTGAAAAAGCCCCTTTATTCGGTGGCTTTTTTAAACCAACAATTTCAACCTCAGACTTAGCGCTTATAACCCGCCAATTAGCAACATTGATACAATCGGCACTCCCTGTTGAAGGCGCAGTTATGGCTGTTGCTGAACAATGTGAAAAGCCGCGTTTAAAGCGTATGCTTATGTCGGTACGTTCAAAAGTAGTTGAAGGTTACACCCTTGCCGATGGTCTTAGTGAGTTTCCTCATGTTTTTGACGACTTATATCGTGCAATGGTAGCCGCAGGCGAAAAGTCGGGCCACCTTGATCAAGTACTTAATCGTTTAGCCGACTATACCGAGCAGCGCCAACATATGCGTAGCCAAATAACTCAGGCTATGGTTTACCCTATTATTTTAGTGGTATTTGCAATTGGTATTGTGTCGGTATTACTGGGTACGGTGGTACCAAAAATATTAAAAACGTTTGAAAAAACGAAACAAGTACTCCCTTGGACAACCGAATGGGTTATGGCTGGCAGCCATTTTGTGCAAAATTATTGGTTTATTAGTTTAATAGCGATTACAGCTATAGCCATTGGTATTAAGCATGCACTTAAGCAGCCTAAAATACGTTTTTGGTGGGATGACCGAGTGCTACATATGCCAGGTATAGGTAAAGTGGCTCGTGGTATTAACACCGCACGTTTTGCGCGTACTTTAAGTATTTTATCGTCAAGCTCGGTACCATTACTTGAAGGAATGCGTATCTCGGGTGGCGTATTAATCAACGAAAAAATTAAAAAAGCGGTTGCAGATGCATCCGACAGAGTGAGTGAGGGTGCAAGCTTAAGAGCTGCACTTCAGCAAACTAAGTTGTTTCCACCAATGATGCTGCATATGATAGCAAGTGGTGAAAAATCAGGTGAACTAGAGCAAATGTTAGAGCGTGCTGCAAATAACCAAGATCGCGAATTTGAGAGCATGGTTAATGTATCGCTTAAACTACTAGAGCCTGCGATGATCGCCTCAATGGCGGTTATTGTATTATTTATAGTAATGGCAATATTACAGCCAATAATGGCGATGAATAAAGCTGTTGGACTTTAAGTTAGAATAAATTTTTAAATATATTAGTGGTTTTACCTAAACCATTTTTACTTAATGTTTTTAGAATAATGAGGTAATTACGTGAATAAACAATCAGGTTTTTCTTTACTAGAAGTGATGGTGGTACTGGTTATCATCGGGATGATTATGTCAATTGTTGCACCTAACATTATGGGTCAGCAAGAAGAGGCTGCTATTGATAAAGCACATCTAGATATCCAGCAATTAGAAGATGCAATGAGCTTATACAAGCTTAAAAATAAGAGCTACCCAAGCACAGAGCAAGGTCTTGAAGCGCTAGTTACCCAGACAAGTATTGAACCGGTTCCAAAACGTTTCCCTGATGGTGGCTTTATTAATGAATTACCAGAAGATCCTTGGGGTAATACTTATCAGTTAATTAGCCCAGGTGAAATTGGCAAGTTTGATATTTTTTCTATGGGCCCAGACGGTGAAGCAGGTACTGATGACGATATCGGTAACTGGGACGAAGAAAAACAATAATGCCTAAGTACACCGTTCTGTATGAACATGTTAATGCTAGAGGCTTGCTATGAAAGCAAGCCTTAAGCAGCGCCATGCAAGAAGCAGAGGCTTTAGTTTAATAGAAATTTTAGTGGTATTAGTGATCATCGCTTTTGCCACCAAAATGGTGGTATATAGCTTAGAAGGCGGTGCTGAGGAGGAGTTAGATACTCAAGCACTAAGGCTGCATACCACCATTAATATGGCATCGGAATTTGCTATTTTAAACCAAGTTGAATTGGGCTTATTAGTAGAAGAAAATACATTAGAGTATTTAGTTTTCGATGGTGAAAAGTGGATTACTTTTGACCGTGAAGATCTTTTTAAACCAATAGAATTAGATGAAAGATTAAAGCTCACGCTTAACTTAGAAGATTTAGCGTGGGCGCAAGATAACCTCTTAGAGCAATCTAACTGGCGCGAGCTTATGAATGGCGGCGATGAAGACAGTTTACTTGAGCTTAAAAAGTTAAAAATCCCACAAGTACTTATTTTGTCATCAGGTGAGGTAAGCGCGTTTCAACTTATATTAGAGTTAAAAGAGCAAAGCGAGCCTGTGTATTACATTGAAGGTGAATTTACTGCACCAGTAAACTTTCGCCGAGAGCCAGAATAATGAAGCGCACTAAAGGGTTTACCTTATTAGAGGTGTTAGTGGCATTAAGTATTTGTGCCATGGCGGGTATAGCTGCAATGCAAGCAACAAGCGAGCACATACACCACTTAACGACTATTGAAGAGCAAACCTATGCATCTTGGGTCGCCGAAAACGTTATTATTGAACAGCGTACTAAAGGCGAACAATGGCAAGGTAAAAATAACCTTAAAGGCAGCGAAGTAATGGGCGGTGTTGAATGGTTTTGGCAGCAAGAAGTTACAGCCACTGCTGACAAAAGCTTTGTAAAACTAACCATAAATGTTTTTACGGATGAAAAATATGAGCATTCAGCATATGAGTTATCAACGTATTTAAATAAAGGCAAAAAGTAAGTGAAGCAGCGCGGGTTTACATTACTTGAAGTTATGGTTGCACTGGGTATTTTAGCTTTTGTTATTATTGCTACTCATCAAATACTCGAGACGACAACAAGAGCAAAAGATGCCTCCGATGAAAAAATTGCTGAGTTAAATGGATTACAAACAACATTTAGATTAATGGATCAAGATTTTAGCCAAATGACCAAACGCGCAGTTCGCAATGAGTCGGGTGATGTTCAAGAGCAATATTTACTTGCTGGTCGTTACGTTTTAGAAAGCCAATACGATGGTATCGCGTTTGTACGAGATGGCTGGATAAATCCAATTAACTTATTGCCACGTTCAGAACTACAAGCTGTTGGTTATAGAGTGATTGACGATAACCTTGAGCGTGTTTATCGGGTTTATGTTGATCAGCTTGATAATTTGGAGCCGCGAGTTCAACGTGTGCTAGAGAATGTTGAAGAACTTAAGTTTGAGTTTTTAGATGATAAAAACGAATGGCAAGAACAGTGGGAAATTAAAGCCCTCCCTAAAGCGGTTGCTGTTACGTTGCAACAAATAGAAGCAGAGCCAATTCGTCGTGTATTTTTAGTTCCTGGGCAAGGCAAAGTTGTTGCTACACAAAGTACGGATGTGAATAATGGTTAAGCAGCAATCATCGCGCGGCGCAGCACTTGTTATTGTTTTATTTATTGTGGCGTTAGCGGCTATTTTAGCAGTAGAAATGAGTGCTAATTTAATGGTTCAAGTGCAAAAAAGTACAAACTTGCAAGGTCACCAACAAGCTAAATGGTACGCCTACGGTGCAGAAGAGCTTGCTATTAAAGGGCTAATACAAAGTAAAAAAGATGATGCCGATAAAACAACACTCGATCAAGTGTGGGCAACTCAAGGAGATGCTTCATACCCTGTTGATAACGGCACGTTAAGTGGCAAAATTACAGATTTACAAGCATGTTTAAATTTAAATGCTTTAGCCATAGCGCCAGAAGAAAATAGCGCAAGTAAAACAAACCCTGCACATAAAGCACTATTTGCATTACTTGAAAACATTGAAGATTTACCTGCTGATGAATCAGAAGAGACAATGGCAGATAGCGTATTTGATTGGCTTGATGAGAACAGTATTACGTATCGCTCAGGCGCAGAAGAAGACGAGTACTTATCGCGAGATTTTCCGTATATGACAGCCAATAGCTTATTTGCATCAACATCGGAGCTGCGTTTAGTTAAGGGCTTTAACCCATTAGTGATGGAAAAAGTATTGCCATATGTATGTGTAATACCAGGCAGTACACTTTTATCAATTAACGTAAATACATTATTGCCAGAGCAAGCGCTCATACTCAGTGCCTTGATAGAAAGCTTAAGCTTATCTGGCGCAGAAGCGGTGTTAGGCGCAAGACCGCAAACTGGCTTTGACACCATCGATGAATTTTTTGAACAGGTGAAGCAGCAAGGCGGTACTAATACTGACTCAATAAAAAGTCTATTTAGTATTAAAAGCGAATATTTTAAATTACAAACGCAGGCAAACTTTGTCGACCTGCGTTTTTCGATGACCACATTACTGCACGCTAAAGATGGCGACGTAACGATACTGGCGCGAAAATTTGGAGGCGTACAGTGACAGAAATACTGTTGATCCGCACGGGTCAAACCGAACAAGAATTACTTAACTGGTTAATTTACTCACCACAAGAACAAGAAATAATAGCCAGTGGCGAGTTACCAAATGCAGAGCATTTAAGTGAGCTAAGCGAAAAAGCACTTACCCGAGAAGTTGTCGTGTTATTACCCAGTGATCAAGTGCAATTAAAAACGGTCGCTTTGCCAACAAAATGGAATCGCAAGCTTGAGCAAGCATTGCCATACATGCTTGAAGAAGATATAGCATGTGACGTAGATGAACTGTTTATAGCTGTAGCGCAGCCGACAATGCTTGGTGAGCAACATGCAATTCGTGTAGCAATGACAGACCGTGAATGGTTTGAACAATGGCTTGCATTATTTGCTGAGCATAATCTATCAGTATACAGAATATTACCCGATGCTTTGTTGTTACCGCTTGCAGATGATGGCGCCGTAACTGCTATTGAGCTCAACAACCAATGGTTGTTTAAGCAAGGGCAATGGCATATTAGTGCGGTTGAATCTAGTTGGTTGAATGGCTATTTATCAGCCATGGGTAACCCCGACATTAAACATTTTAGTCCTGCTAATCAGTTTCCTGAAAGCGTTAACTTACAAGCCCAAACAAGCGATTACGACTTACCTTTAGCATTATTTGCAAAACAGTTAGATAGCGTTAATTTTAACTTACGCCAAGGTATGTATCAGCTTAAAAAACAAAGCGCTTTGTGGTGGGGTTACTGGAAAGGCGCCGCAATTATAGCAAGTGTTGCATTGGTTTCTACAATTACAATAAAAGCTATTGAGTTACACCAACTTAATACACAAGTAGAAGTAGCTAAAGCTCAAGTAGTCGACAGATATCAAAAAGCATTTCCGGGAACTAAAGTTCGCCCTAATCTAATTAAAAGCCAAATTAAAGGCGCGTTAGATAAAATACAAGGCTCAAGTGAATCCGGCTTTTTAGACTTAACGACTAATTTGGTTGATGTATTTTCGCAAGTCAGCGAATTTACACCTGAAACACTTCGTTATGACAAACGTCGTAATGAGCTGCGAATTCGTGCACGGGCTAAAGACTTCCAAACTTTTGGTAAAGTAAAAATCATACTTGAAAAGCAAGGTTTAACTGTTGAGCAAGGGTCTTTAAATAATGACGGTGATTATGTCGTAGGCGAAATTAAACTGCGAGGTGCAGTATGAAAAAGCAGTTAATGAAACAGTGGCGTTCGCTTAAAGAGCAAGAACAACAATTGGTAATGGTCGCTGGTGGCGTGTTTATTATTTTTGTTTTAGTAATGGGGATATTTAGGCCATTAAATAACGCGATAGAAAAAGCACAGCAATCTCAAATTAAACAACAAGAGCTATTAGCTTGGGTTGATGACAGTATTGTTAAGCTAAAGGCTGCAGGCAACACCAGTGTTGCTAGCAATACAAACTTAAGCCAAGTGGTAAACTCTACTCGTGGACGCTATAAAATCAATATTAGTAAAATGCAGCCCAGTAGTGATTCACTTCGTTTGACGCTTGACTCAGTAGAGTTTAATCAGTTAATAGAATGGCTAGATGAGCTAGTAAATCAGCATGGTTTAAAAATTGAAAATTTAGATTTAAGTCGCGATGATAAATCAGGCTATGTGCGCGTAAGCCGTTTAGTATTAGAGAATTAATTAATGAAAAAAATAATAACGTTTTCGGCTGTCTTTTTAATTAGTTTTATTGTGTTTTGTATTATTAAATTACCAGCACATATTGCACTAGATATAGCAAAACCGTACTTTCCAAAGCAATTAGAAGTAGGCCAAACTGTAGGCACTGTTTGGCAAGGTCAAATGATGCAAGTTCGTTTTGATGGTGAACAGTTAAATAATGTGCGCTGGGATATTGCAGGCTGGAAATTATTTACAGGCAAACTAAATGCGAACATAAAATTTGGTAATCCACGAGAACGCAGTGATATTTCGGGTTACGCAGATGTAAGTTATGGGTTTTTTAATAAAAAAGTAATAGTGACTGACGCCCTAGTACGCTCAACTGTAGAGCGTGCAATGCAACGTGTGCAACTTCCTCTGCCTGTTACCGCTAAAGGGCGTGTGATTTTAGAACTTGATGAATACAGCTCAGGCGCACCTTATTGTGACTCACTAAAAGGTGAAATAGCGAGCCCTAATATTGATGTTCAAGGTTTAAATGGATGGTTTAATATTGGACCTCTAGCAGGTAAGTTAAGCTGTAAGTCGGGTGGTGTTGCTATATTAATTGACCCAGATAATACGCTTGGCCTTGAGGCAGATGCTACACTTAAAGCTAATTTCGACTTTAGAGTGGCAGGTTATGTAAAACCAGATGCCAGCTTACCTAAAGATGTACATGATGCGGTTAAGTTTTTAGGCCGACCAGATAACCAAGGTCGCTACCCGCTCAACTTTTAATGTTTTAATATAAAGAGTTTTAATGCAAATACCCCAATTTACTGAGCTGCACGCAAAGCAGCTCAGCTCATTTTTAAATACCCAATCTCAAGCAATGACCCTTGTACAAAGCCAAGGCTATTTATTTGGTGTAATTTGTTCGCCCAACCCATTAGATGTACATGAGTGGCTTGAGCAGATATTGCCAAACACAGCTAATGATTTAGATGAAGAAATGCTTTTTTTGTTTATGGCGCTTTATCACAAAATTAGTGAGCAGGTGTTCGAAACTGGATATAAATTACCAGACACATTTGATGCTGAATTTTGTAAGTCGTGGAGTAAAGGCTTCTTAGTTGCAACGAAAGCTTATGCAGAACCTTTGTTAAATGCACCGCAATTAGACGTTGATTTTAAACAAGCACTAGAAAGTGCGTTAAGCACACTAAGCTTTTTTGCACTTGACCAACTAGCAATAGCTCAGATTGCCAAACAAAATAACATGACAATAGAAGCTTTGTGTCAGTATCAGTATGAATCTATGGGTGACTTTGCATTAGGGTTTGCTGAACTAATTGAAGTGGTCGCAATTAATAGTGGCTTGATAACCGACGAGAGTTGGGAAGAGTAATTATTAATACTAGGCGCTTAGTTTAATCTAAGTGCCTAGCTCTAATATAATATCCGTACAGCCTTGTTTGCACTTTACTATGCCTTTACCAGGCTCGCTGGTGGCTAAATCAAGTGTTAAAACCCCATTACACTTCTCACACTTTAATGTTTTGCCTTGCGCTAATTGCTTGAGCATATTGCGCTGCTTATGAAATGAGTCGCTTGCTTTTTTATTTAATCCTGAAAAATCCACTACTTTGCTCGCTTTTGCTCTAGTGCTTCAGTCACTATTTTACATACCGTATTTAAACGGTCGTCATAAAAATAAAGGTTTAAGTCACGCTCACGACAATAGCGTAGATGAAATAACTGAACAGAGTCATCTGTTGTAAACGTTTTTTCTACATACTCACCTTCAGATTCAGATAGTTTAAGCTGACTGCTGATCCTATTTTTAGCCATATTTGCAGCGGGGCTTCTGTTGACCTTGCTTGCATCACTTAAAAAGCCAATGCCTTCACCTAGTAACCTTTCGCGAGGTTCTTTTATAAGTGGGTGATCGATTGTAAAAAAGGCAAGGATCACAACTACCAAAATAATAAATTTTTTCATGGATACGTAAACCTTGATCTAAGTAGGGTTGAATTACCATGCAGTGTAATAAACTGCATTTTAAAAGCAAGTAACTGGGATGAATAAATTATTAGCAATCTATGCCAGTAATTTTAACCAACATTGTTATAATGGTTAACAGCAGTCAGATATTTCTGAAATATCTGAAAGTATTCGAGAAGGCAATTTATTAAAGTAAATATGCCTAGCAAGTAACTTGCTAACTTTAAGTATAGAGTACTTGAGTATTGCTGGATTTTTATTTCCAAGCGGCGTTGAGGAACTTCGATGGACAAGCAAATTAAAGTAAAGAATATCCCTGTAGAGGTGAAAATCCAAAAACCGGATTTAAGCCGTCAAGATGATAGGTTCAATCCCCGAAATCGTATTTATGTGCGTGCTGTAAAAGGCCTACATCAATTACTTAGACAGCGCATTGGCTTCTTAGGCCTGCTTGCGTTTATGTTACTACCTTGGATTAATTTTAATGGCCAGCAAGCTGTGCTGTTTGATCTAATTGGTCAAAAATACAATATTTTTGGTTTAACGCTATGGCCTCAAGATTTTACTATATTAGCGTTTATTTTTATGTTGGCAGCATTTGCGTTGTTTTTAGTGACCACCTTTTATGGACGGGTGTGGTGTGGCTATACATGTCCGCAAACTGTTTGGACTTTTATTTTTATTTGGTTCGAAGAAAAGCTTGAAGGCACGGCTAATCAACGTAAAAAACTCGATCAACGACCCATGAATTTTGATAAGTTTTGGCGTAAGACGGCAAAGCATACTAGTTGGGTATTGTTTTCGTTGTATACCGCTATTTCTTTTGTGGGTTATTTTACGCCAATAAGGGAGTTACTCCCTGACTTTGTAACGTTTGATGTAGGCGGTTATGCACTAGTCAGTATTATTTTCTTTGCTGCGTGTACTTATGGTAATGCCGGTTGGATGCGAGAAATTATGTGTTTACACATCTGTCCTTACTCCCGTTTTCAATCAGCTATGTTTGATAAAGACACATACACCGTAACGTACGACGAAAGCCGAGGTGAAAGCCGTGGTCCTCGTTCACGTAAAGTAGACCATAAAGATTTAGAGTTAGGCGACTGTATAGACTGTAACTTGTGCGTTCAAGTATGCCCAACAGGTATTGATATTAGAAATGGGCTACAAGCTGAGTGTATCAACTGTGGTGCATGTATTGATGCGTGTGATGGCGTAATGGATAAAATGGAATACCCGCGTGGGCTTATTTCATATACGACAGAGCGAAATCTCGAAACCCCAGAAAATAAAACGAATCCACTGCGAGCTAAAATTATTGGTTACACGGTCATACTTGTTGTGCTTACGGGAGCGCTTGTCGCTAATATAGCACTGCGTAAAACAATGGACTTTGATATTATTCGTGACCGAAACCAATTATATCGTGTCGATTTTGATGGTTTAGTAGAGAACACCTATACATTAAAGGTAATTAATAAAGCGCAGTACGAGCAAACCTTTAATATTAAAGTACAAGGGTTAGATAACTTTAAGTATATTGGTAAGCAGTCATTTACTGTGCAGGCAGGGGAATCTCATAACGTGCCATTGTCACTTGTAATGGACCCTTATGATTTGAAGGCGCCGATGACTGAGTTTAACTTTGTGCTTTCACCGGTAGATGAGCCGGATGAGACAATATCGCAGTCGAGTAACTTTTTTAAAGCGCGATAATCGCAACTTACCTTAATTAGGTAAGTTGATATAGCAATTAACAAAAGCGGGTATATAACCCGCTTTTATTTTATATAAGAAGAGTATGAGTAAATTTAGTTTTATTGACTTAACACCTGATCTAATACTCGATGCAATAGAAAGCGTAGGTGTGTACGCCGAATCTGGTTTATTGGCGCTCAATAGCTATGAGAACAGAGTGTACCAATTTAAAGCGGATGATGGCCTGCGTTACGTAGTGAAGTTTTATCGCCCAGAGCGCTGGAGTAAAGAGCAAATTCAAGAAGAGCATGACTTTGCATTTGAACTAGCGGATGCAGAAGTACCCGTTGTTGCCCCTATTTTATATAATGGACAAAGCTTATTTGAACACGAAGGGTATTTGTTTGTGTTGTTTCCAAGTGTAGGCGGGCGTTTATTTGAGGTTGATAATTTAGATCAGCTTGATGTAATGGGGCGATTGATTGGCCGTATGCACCAAGTAGCTAAAACAAAACCTTTTACTTACAGGCCAACAGTTACCTGCGAGGAGTATTTGCATACAGCCAAAGTTCATCTTCAAAAAAGTAACTTAGTGCCCATGGGAATAAATACTGCCTTTTATACTATTTTAGATTTAGTGATAGAGCAGGCGCAAAAACAGTATAAAGATGTGCAAAGTATTCGCTTACATGGTGACTGCCACGTTGGTAATATTTTATGGGCAGGTGATGCGCTAATGTTTGTTGATTTAGATGACAGCCGCCAAGGTCCTGCAATCCAAGATTTATGGATGATGCTCAGTGGCGATAGAGCGACGCAACTGTTACAGTTAGACACCCTTGTAAATGCGTATGAAGAGTTTTGTGATTTTGATCACTCTCAACTCAAATTAATTGAACCGCTGCGAGCAATGCGTATTATTCATTATATGGGATGGGTAGCTAAACGATGGAGTGATCCTGCTTTTGTGCGGAACTTTACATGGTTTGCTGATGACAAATACTGGGAGCAACAAATTTTAGCACTGAAAGAGCAACTTGCAGCATTGCAAGAAGCACCGTTAAAGTTATTGCCGTAATATTTTATTTAAAGACAAGTACAACGAGATACAAATGCTTAAAAAATTAAAACTGAGTTTATTACTTTTATGTTTACCATTTGCAGCACTTGCTGCACAGTTTGAAGTTGATAATCAATACACTGTTATAGATGTAGACAAAAGCAAGTCACCGCAAGTAACCGAGTTTTTCTCATTTTACTGTCCACATTGCTTTAAGTTTGAACCAGTAGCAAAAGCAATTGAAAAAGGCTTGCCAGAAGGCGCTGAGTTTATTAAAAACCACGTTAACTTTTTAGGTGGCGTGTCACCACAAGCACAAAGTAATTTAAGCTTTGCCTACTTAATTGCTAAGCAGCATGGTCAGGCGCAAAGTATTAGCGATCAAATTTTTAAAAGTATCCATGTTCAACGTGCACCATTAACTGAAATGAAAGACGTTAAAAAATTACTTGAAGTAAATGGTATTGATAGCGCAACATTTGATCAAGAGATTGCAAGCATGCCTGTTATTTCAGCTGAGCAAGCAATGCAAAACAAACAGAATAAATATTCAAAATTAGGCGCACTTACAGGTGTACCTACTTTTATTGTTAACGATAAATATAAAATAAACCTCAACACCATCAAAAATCAAAAAGAACTTGATGAGTTAGTAGCGTTTTTATTAGCACTATAAATTTCGGAGTATAATAATGATTAAATTAGTTAAAGCAGGTTTGCTTGCAATATTACTTCCTATGGCAGCAACAAGCTTTGCAGCAACGTATGAAGAAGGCGTGCATTACGACGTAGTTTCTGAGCGTGCAACTAAAAAGCCAGAGGTTAAAGAGTTCTTCTCATTTTACTGCCCTGCATGTAATAACATGGAAGCACTAATTGGTGAGTTTAAGCCTAAGCTTGATAAAAACGTTAAATTTAAAAAGAGCCATGTTGATTTTGTAGGTGTACGTGAACCAGAAAACCAACAGATGATGAGCCAAGCACTGGCGACAGCTGAAGTGCTTCCACAAAAAGATCAGATTATTTCTGCAATCTTTAATCATATCCATACAAAGCGCGCTAAATTTAATGAGCTTGCAGATGTAAAAGATATATTTGTAGCGCAGGGCGTTGATGGTGATAAGTTTGATAAGCTGTTTAAAAGCTTCTCGGTACGTACGCTGAGCTCTAAAATGAAACGCGATCAAGACTACTTTAAAGAAAAAGGTGCACTACGTGGCGTACCTACCTTTATTGTAAATGGTAAGTACAAATTAAACCTAGGTCGTGAGTCGGGTATTACTAAACCTGAAGACATTAGCAAATTAATAAATTACTTAGCTAACAAGTAAGTTTAGCTAAAACAAAAAAAAGCTCCTTAAGGAGCTTTTTTTATGGGTAACGTTTACTGAACGTATTTATTTGCGCTGTAAGAAAACGCCCGACTCAATGTGATGCGTATAAGGGAACTGATCAAATATAGCAAAGCGCTTAACGTTATGCGTACGTGTTAAGTGATCAAGGTCACGCTCAAGAGTTTCAGGATTACAGGATATATAAATTATGCTTTCGTAGTTAGCCACTAAGTCACACGTTAATTCATCCATGCCCGCGCGTGGTGGATCAACTAATATGGTTTGGCAGTTATAGCTTTTTAAATCAATACCATCTAAACGAGAGAAAGTACGCTCGCCATTCATTGCTTGAGTAAACTCTTCACTAGACATACGAATAATATCTAAGTTCTCTACGTTGTTTTTAGCAATGTTGTATTGAGCAGAGTGAACAGATGATTTTGATATTTCCGTCGCTAATACTTTATTAAAAGAACCCGCTAATGCAATTGAAAAGTTACCGTTACCACAATACAATTCTAGTAAATCATTTTTAAGTGGTTTACATAAATCTTGTGCCCACTCCAGCATATTAATATTTACTTTTGCATTAGGCTGAGTAAAGCTATTTTCTACTTGTTGATAAATAAGCTCTTGCCCATTAACTGTTAAACGTTCAGTTACAAAGTCATCACCTAGTACTTCTTTTTGTTTGCGAGCACGACCTATAAAGTCAATTTTGTATTTACTGCTAAGCTTTTCTTTCAGTGCTTTAATTTCACTTAACCATTCATCATCCAGTGGTTTGTGATAAAGCAAGCTTACTAAAATTTCACCGCTTAGCGTTGATAGGTAATCGATTTGAAATAACTTACGGCGTAATATTTCACAAGGCTTAAGATTTTCAATCATCACCTGCATTATTTCACCTACTAGAGGCGCTGCTGGGTCAAATGTATCAACACGGATTTTTTCTTTTGTTTGTTGATCAAACATAATGTGAAACAGATCATCACCGTCGTGCCATACTCTAAATTCAGCACGTTGGCGGTAGTTAGTTGGCTCTGAGCTAAATACTTCTAATTGCTCCACACCAAAACGTTGAAACTGCGTACTAATTCGCTGCTCTTTTTCACTTAACTGCGCTTGGTACTGTGTGGTATCTATTTTAATAACTGCCATTAACGCTACTACCTTATCTAAGATCTGTTTATCGGCGCTATTGTAGGGAGCGCTGCGTATTTGTCTAGTTTTGGCTAGCATTTATACTGTTTTATTGAACATTGTACTTTAGTTTTTGTTGTTATAGCCGATAATAAACTACGCACGCTTAGGAGACGAATCATGAAAATAGGTAATTATGGCTTTACGCCAAACAACAACATCAATAAATTCAATAATAAAGCTGATATACAGCAACCTACAATTACGTCTCCTCAAGATAGCTATCAACAACGAGGCCGAGAGTTGGCCGCAAAGGTGCTTGGCGATAAAATGGCTGAGCAGCTTGGATTACCTATCGCAGAAAAAAAAGCAGATAAACCACTATTTGATTTTGATGAAATAGTAAAAAACGTACTCGATTTTGTAAGTAGTGCTGTAAATAAAGCAAAAGCTAACGGCGCTGATGACGAAAAGCTCAAAGATATGCTAGGCGATGCGCGCAAAGGAGTCCAAATAGGGATTGATGACGCTGTTGATGAACTCAAAGGTACAGGCGTATTTAATGATGACATGGAAGAGGGCATTAATAAGTCCAAAGAGGGAATTTACAATGGGCTGGATAAGTTTGAAGAGTCGTTATTTAACCCACAACCTGCCAGCGTAAATATAAGCCAGGCCCAATACGTCAGTATGACGAGTAATGCAGAGTATAAATTTACTACAGCAGAAGGCGATGAGGTAAGTATTAGCTTTGCTGATGCATTTGAATCTCAATCGGCAAGTGGCTATCAGCAAAATAGTAATAGTGAGTCGTTTGTAAGCTCATCATCGCAATCTCGACAGGTATCATTTTCGATGTCGGTAAATGGTGACTTAAACGAGCAAGAGCAAGAAGCTATTAATGCGATGATGGAAGACTTACAAGATTTAAGTAAAACCTTTTTTGGTGGTGATTTAGATGAAGCATTTGAACAAGCGCAAGAGCTGAGTTTAGACAGCGATCAGCTGGTGGCTTTTTCTATGGATTTACGCCAAACAAAAACAATAGCAACAGTTAAAAGCTATGAAGAATATAAACCAGCACCAGAAAAACAAGTAGCAGAGGGGTTAGCCCCTTTTAATGACGACCTTAAAAATGCTTTTGAAAAAGCGGGTGAGCTTGGATTACAAAATCAGCTAGCTGGTATTCTCCAATGGTTAAATCAAGATCAGGAACAAATAGATAAGTTAGTAGATTATACAAAGTCTATGTTCGAAAACCTTAATCAGTTAAATTCAGCAGCCGACAGGCTTACTGATTTAGAAGCCACGCAAAGTTAAACTACTTTCTTTTATAAAAACCTCATGGCAAACTGCCGATCTTAAAGTAAAGTAGGAACGGTAGTTTGTCAGCGCATATAATGGTCTTTGATTCAGGTATTGGTGGAACTACTGTACTTGAACATATCAAGCAAAGTATCCCCAATGCTCAGTACAGCTATTTTATGGATAATGCATTACTACCTTATGGTGCTCAATCCCAACAAACTATAATTAACCGATTATGTTCACTTATTCATTTCATCAAAGCCAACACGCTTAACGTCGATTTAATTGTAATAGCGTGTAATACAGCTTCTACATCTGCACTCAGCGCTGTTCGCCAAATTACGGATATTCCTATTGTAGGTGTTGTGCCAGCAATAAAGCCTGCGGCAGAATTAACACGCTCAAATCATATTGGCTTGTTAGCCACGCCGGCAACGGTCGCCAGTTCATACACAAAAACATTAATTGCTGAACATGCACGTAATGTAATCGTTAACCTTTATAGCAGTGTTGAATTAGTAACGTTAGCTGAGGAATGCTTTTTTACAGGCTTTTTAGATACAAATAAGTTGTATCAAGTACTCGATGAACTACATATAGATAAAACTATAGATGTACTTGTACTAGGGTGTACGCACTTTCCGATATTAGCAGGGCCGATTAGTCAGTACTTTGAAGGGAATGTAAAATTACTTGATTCAGGTGTAGCGATAGCAAATAGAGTCAACTTCCTACTTAACCAACTTAACTTATGTATGGATAAACAAACAGACATAAAAAAGCCGCTGCAATATTATGCAACGGCTGATGTGTTTAGCAATAAGCTAGCGGTAAAGCTAGTTACACTGACTGATCCGTCTCAGTACGTAGAGCATTAGAATCATCTTCTTGTTTTTGTTTTGCTTCACGTACCTTTAAAGTACGTTGTTGGAACTCGCTATCGTTCAAGTTAGCAATTGCATTGTCTGCTTCAGCTTGCGCCATTTCAACAAAACCAAAGCCACGACGTTTGCCAGTATTCTTATCCTTTAATAAACGAACATTGAATACTTTGCCTTGTTCTTCAAATAATGCACGAACCACACCTTCGTTTGCACGATAAGGAAGGTTACCAACATAAAGCGTTTTTGTTTTAACTTCAGCTTCTTCAGTCACATCAGATGATATTGCAGCAATAGCAATCGCACCTATTAATAAACCAGCACCAAATAGTAATGCAGGGTTTAAAGCTAAGCCGCCTAAAGCAAACTCAACAACAACAAAACCAACTACAGCAAGAATAACAGAGAAGATAAAAGATTTTTGATCGGGTAATTTCATTTTAGATCTACCAATAAACAGGAAATAAACATTAATTTAACATTGTGAACTTGCTATCTTAACGCCTAAATCAAACATAGCAATGATATTTGTATTAAATAATAAATAAGAGCATAAAAAAGCACCATCTTAGACGGGTTTTCATGTGGTTTTACGTGGTTTTGTTCTATTTTTGTTCGAACAGTAAAAAGATCTAAAAAAAGGGTTGATCTGTTTTTGGATCTCCCTATAATGCGACCCCACTGAGACAGGAAACGCCGAAGCATAGCAAGGCACGAACTACTCAGAGAGTTAAATAAAACTTCGGTTTTAAATCTTCCAAAAGAAAATTTAAAACAAAGTATTGACTCGGAAAATAAAGGGTGTATTATTCGCATCCCTTGAGACGCTAAAGCGACTCAAAACGTTCTTTAACAATATAAAGCAATCATCTGTGTGGGCACTCGTACAGGTTGAGTTCTAACAGCTAAGCTACTTAGGTAGCGAGGCAAACAAATTAGAGTCTCAATTGAAAACTGAGTGACCAACAGAAGTAACTTATTTATAAGTTGCTTCGGCACAGTCAATTCAATATCGAAAGATATTAAAAAATTCAGAATTCATTGAGC
>NZ_JACJFB010000033.1:0-23326 GCF_014164325.1 Pseudoalteromonas sp. SG43-4
AAATAAATAAATTTAATTATTCAAAGGCCGCTATTTTATAAATAGCGGCCTTTTTTTGTAAAGTTTAGACATAAAAAAGCCGCTTACTTTTGCAAGTAAGCGGCTTTTAAATTTAAACCGATATTTATACTAATTTAGCAAGAATATCGTTAAATGTAGTGCTTGGACGCATTGCTTTAAAGGCTGCATCATCGTTAGGCTGGAAGTAACCGCCTAAATCAACTGCAGGGCCTTGCGCATCGTTAAGTTCACTTACGATTTGCTCTTTATTAGACTCAAGGTCACTAGCGATTTGAGTAAACTGTGCTTTAAGTTCACTGTCATCATTTTGCTTAGCAAGTTCTTGTGCCCAGAATAAAGATAGGAAGAAATGAGAACCACGGTTATCAATTTCTTTCACTTTACGTGACGGCGATTTGTTTTCAGCAAGGAACGTACCTGTTGCTTTATCTAGGGTATCAGCAAGTACTTGTGCCTTGTTGTTACCAGCAGTTACGCTTAAGTGCTCAAGTGATGCAGCAAGTGCTAAAAATTCACCTAAAGAATCCCAACGTAAGTGGTTTTCTTTTTCGAATTGTTGAACATGCTTAGGTGCAGAACCACCCGCGCCAGTTTCAAATAAGCCACCACCGTTCATAAGTGGAACAATTGAAAGCATTTTAGCACTTGTACCCAATTCTAAAATTGGGAATAAATCTGTAAGGTAATCACGTAGTACGTTACCTGTTACAGAAATCGTGTCTTTACCTTCTTTAATACGCGCTAGTGAGAACAATGTTGCTTCAAGCGGTGCTAAAATTTGAATATCTAGACCAGCTGTATCGTGATCTGGTAGGTATTTATTTACTTTTTTGATTAGCTGCGCATCATGTGCACGGTTTTCGTCTAACCAGAAAATAGCTGGAACGCCTGTTGCGCGTGCACGATTTACTGCAAGCTTAACCCAATCTTGAATTGGTGCGTCTTTAACCTGACACATACGCCAGATATCGCCTTGCTCAACACTGTGCTCAAGTAATGTATTACCATTTGCATCAACAACACGGATAGAACCGTCCGCTTTTGCTTCAAATGTTTTGTCGTGTGAACCGTATTCCTCAGCTTTTTGAGCCATAAGGCCAACGTTTGGAACGCTACCCATTGTTGTTGGATCAAACGCACCATTTTCTTTACAAAAATCGATAGTTGCTTGGTAAACACTTGAGTAACAGCGATCAGGAATTACAAAGCTAGTGTCTTGTAATTTACCATCGTTATTCCACATTTGACCGCTTGAACGGATTGCTGCAGGCATAGATGCATCGATGATCACGTCACTTGGTACGTGTAAGTTTGTAATACCACGGTCAGAATCAACCATAGCAATAGCAGGGCGGTTAGCGTAAACAGCTTGAATATCTGCTTCAATTTCTTCGCGCTTAGCATCGTCTAATGTTTGGATTTTAGAATATACGTCGCCTAAACCATTATTTACATCAACACCTAGCTCTTCAAAAAGCTCACCGTGTTTAGCAAATACATCTTTGTAGAATACTTTAACAGCGTGACCGAAGATGATTGGATCAGATACTTTCATCATTGTCGCTTTCATGTGAAGCGAGAACAAAACACCTTTCTCTTTAGCAGCGTCAATTTCTGCAGCTAAGAAAGCTTGAAGCTTAGAAGCGCTAATGCTTGATGCATCAATAACTTCGCCAGCTAAAAGAGGTGTGCTTTGTTTAAGAACAGTAACGTCACCGTTAGTTGCAACATGTTCAATACGCACATCAGTGGCTGTATCAACAGTTACTGATTTTTCTGAACCGAAGAAATCGCCTTCGCTCATACTTGCAACGTAAGACTGAGAATCTTTGCTCCACGCACCCATTGAATGTGGGTTGTTACGTGCATATTCTTTTACAGAGCCTGGCGCGCGACGATCTGAGTTACCTTCACGTAGTACAGGGTTTACTGCACTGCCTTTAATTTTGTCGTAAGCCGCTTGAATTGCTTTTTCTTCATCATTTTTAGGTTCCACAGGGTATTCTGGAAGAGCGTAACCTTTTGCTTGAAGCTCTTTAATTACAGCGCGAAGCTGTGGTACAGATGCACTGATGTTTGGTAATTTGATGATGTTTGCTTCTGGTGTTTTAGCAAGCTCGCCAAGTTCAGCAAGTGCATCACCAATGCGTTGTTCTTCTGTTAAATAATCAGGGAAGCTAGCAATTACACGACCTGCTAATGATATGTCGCGAGTTTCAACTTCAACACCGGCCGCATTTGTATATGCTTGGATGATCGGTAGCAACGAATAAGTTGCTAGTGCCGGAGCTTCGTCCGTTTTTGTATAGATAATTTTTGATGTCATCATCATTCCTAGATAGTCGACCGATAAGGTCTTATTCAACAATGCAAAGAAAATCATTACTTATGAGTGAGTACATATTATTAAACAAGTTAATAAACACGTACGCTCGTAATGAGTAGTTTGTTAGGTGTTGGTACTCAGCGTTGCTCTTTTATAAAAGCAGAATAGTCACACCTGACGAACTGGAATCGTATTTATAGCTAAAAAATTAACAAAAATAAATCAGCCTTTAGCCTAGTACATATAAAAGAGGCGATAAGGTGTTATGCGCAATTTTTAGCACCAAGAGTGTAACAAGCTTAAATAAAAAGGGCTAGAGTTTGAGCATGCCCAATAAGCAGTTAAACAATCAACTCTTAGAACATTGGGGTATATAAAATAAATTCAAGGAAAAGGGTTGAATTTGAATGAAAAGAGGCAATAAATAAGAGAAGAAGAGATAAGTTAGTATGCTTAAGGAATTAAGCGAGGATCTTAAAAGGTCGCTCGCTTTAGTCGAACAAAACAATCGTCACTCAATAATGTCACCATCTGGGGCAATATTTTTAGCGTGTAGGCCTTTAGGCCCTTGTTCTAATTCGAATGTTACATCTTGACCAGCTTTAAGCGTTTTATAGCCGTCCATTACAATTGTTGAGTAATGAGCGAAGATATCATTCTCGCAGCCGTCTTCTACGATGAAACCAAAACCTTTGGCGTTGTTGAACCATTTAACTTTACCACAAGCCATACTTCTACATCCTTCAATAAGTTGACTAATTTAGTTATTCTAAACCGTATAATTTGCTAGACTGACTAAGGTTTAATCAATCTATGTTTGACTGTAGTTTATTTAGCCAACCAGTCAAGTGTTTTGAGTTATTTTTTAACATTTTATTTATTTTTTATTCAAGTTTGCTTGAGTTACAAAGACAAGACTATATTTAATTATGAGTGGTATGAAAGATTCAGGTGTTATCGACACAGTTCGCGACAGTGAAAAGCAAAAGCTACAGCCGCCGCGAAAATATAAAGTTGTTTTAAATAACGACGACTACACGCCGATGGACTTCGTAATTGAAGTTTTAACGACGTTTTTTAATATGGATAGCGATAGAGCAACCGATGTGATGCTTCAGGTTCATGAAAAAGGTAAGGGTATTTGCGGTGTTTACAGCGCCGATGTTGCCCACACCAAAGTTGAACAAGTTAACCGTTACTCACGGGATAACGAGCATCCACTGCTTTGTAGTTGTGAGCAGGAATAATACCAATTTAATACAATTGGTATAAATACCAATTAGGGTGATCAAACATCCGATTGTTGTGGTATAAATTATTATCTCAGTAAGGGGTTGCCAATGCTAAACAAAGACTTAGAACTCACTTTAAATGCCGCGTTTCGTGAAGCGCGCACTCGCCGTCATGAGTTTATGACCGTAGAGCACCTTTTACTTGCGCTATTAGATAATCCTTCTGCAGGAGAAGCCTTAAACGCGTGTGGTGTTAATCTTTCAGGCTTAAAAACCGAATTATTAGAATTTATTGACGAAACAACACCTGTCATCCCAGATTTAGAAGAAGAGCGTGAAACTCAGCCAACGCTTGGTTTTCAGCGTGTATTACAACGTGCTGTGTTTCATGTGCAATCGTCAGGAAAAAACGAAGTGACGGGTGTCAATGTACTGGTTGCTATTTTTTCAGAGCAAGAGAGCCAAGCTGTTTATTTACTTAAAAAGCATGATGTATCGCGCTTAGATATTGTTAACTTTATTTCGCACGGCATTTCAAAAGCTGATGATGAACTAGGCGACGACAGCGATGATATACATGAAGAAGTGCAAGAAGTTCAAAACGAAGAAGCAAGTAAGCTAGACAGCTTTACAACTAACTTAAACGCTCAGGCTCGTGAAGGTAATATTGACCCATTGATTGGGCGCGACAGCGAAGTAGAGCGCACGGTACAAGTATTGTGTCGTCGTAAAAAGAATAACCCATTACTTGTTGGTGAAGCGGGCGTTGGTAAAACAGCTATTGCTGAAGGTTTAGCGTACCGTATTGTGAACGAGCAAGTACCAGAAGTAATTGCAGATGCAGTTGTGTACTCACTAGATATGGGGGCATTGCTTGCAGGTACTAAATACCGTGGCGATTTTGAAAAGCGCTTTAAAAGCTTATTAAAAGAGCTTCAGGCACAACCTGGGTCTATTTTATTTATTGATGAAATACATACCATAATAGGTGCTGGCGCAGCGTCTGGTGGCGTTATGGATGCTTCAAACTTACTTAAACCACTTCTTTCAAGTGGTAAGTTACGTTGTATGGGTTCAACCACTTACAATGAGTATAAAAATATCTTTGAGAAAGACCGTGCATTAGTACGCCGTTTTCAAAAAATTGATGTACTTGAACCAAGTGTTGCTGATACCACTAAAATTTTAAATGGATTAAAAGAGCGTTACGAAGAGCACCATGGTATTCGCTACACTCAAAAAGCATTAAAAGCAGCTGCTGAACTTAGTGCTAAATACATTAATGAGCGCCATTTGCCAGATAAAGCAATTGATGTAATTGATGAAGCGGGCGCTAACCAACGTTTACAGCCTAGTTCTAAACGTAAAAAAACCATTGGTGTGGCTGATATAGAGCTAATAATATCGAAGATGGCACGTATTCCACCACAAAATGTGTCTTCAACAGATAAAGAGACGCTTAAAAATCTAGATCGTAATCTTAAAATGCTTGTGTTTGGACAAGATCAATCTATTGATGCACTTACATCGGCTATTCGTTTATCTCGATCGGGTTTATCAAGCGAAGAAAAACCAGTGGGTTCGTTCTTGTTTGCAGGCCCAACAGGTGTTGGTAAAACAGAAGTAACTAAGCAACTTGCTAAGTGTATGGGTGTTGAGTTTATTCGTTTTGATATGTCTGAGTATGTAGAGCGCCACGCAATCAGCCGACTAATTGGTGCTCCACCAGGATATGTTGGTTTTGAGCAAGGCGGGTTATTAACCGAGGCGGTTATTAAAAACCCACATGCGGTAGTGCTTTTAGATGAGATTGAAAAAGCGCATCCAGATATTTACAATATTTTACTACAAGTTATGGATCACGGTACGTTAACCGATAATAACGGTCGTAAAGCTGATTTTAGAAATGTAGTGGTTGTAATGACTACCAATGCGGGCGTACAAGAAACTACGCGTAAGTCGATTGGTTTTACAGAGCAAGATCACACGCACGATGCAATGGGCGAAATTAATAAAGTTTTCTCGCCAGAATTTAGAAACCGTTTAGATAACATTATTTGGTTTAACCACCTTGAACGTGAAGTTATTTTACTGGTGGTTGATAAGTTTATTGTGGAACTGCAAGCTCAGCTTGATAAAAAATCGGTTAATCTTGAGCTTACGCCTAAAGCGCGTGAATGGCTCGCAGATAAAGGTTATGACAAGGCTATGGGTGCACGACCAATGGCACGTGTTATTCAAGAAGAGCTTAAAAAGCAATTAGCTAATGAAATACTGTTTGGTGAACTTGTTGATGGCGGTACAGTTAAAGTATCGGTTAAAGACAAGAAGATCCGCTTTGATTACGAGAGCAATTTAACGCCAGCGTAAAACGTTAATTACACAACTAAGTTAAATAAAAATGGCCCGCTAAATAATAGCGGGCCATTTTTTTGCCATTTTTATAGGCAACAAAAAACCCAGTAAAAACTGGGTTTTTTGTTTATTAAATGTAATTGCTAGTCAATGTCTATCAATTACATTTAATAAACGCTTAAAGCTAGTAAAACACTAGCCAAAAACTAAATCTCGTTTACGCACTTACTTAGCGAGCACGGAATACGATACGACCCTTTGATAAATCGTAAGGAGTCATTTCTACCGTTACTTTATCGCCGGTTAAAATACGGATATAGTTTTTGCGCATTTTGCCTGAAATGTGAGCCACAACTACGTGACCATTTTCTAGCTCAACTCGGAACATTGTATTTGGTAAAGTATCAAGGACTGTCCCTTGCATTTCGATTACGTCTTCTTTCGCCATGTTTAGCGTAACACCTCTTTAATAGTTAAACGCTGCAGATTTTGCCCAAAATACACCAATAAGTAAAGGCGCAGGGGCTATATTTGCAAATTAAATAGCCACCCACTCATCATTGAGCTGTTTTTGAGCTGGTAAAAACTGAGTTTTGTACTTCATTTTATCGCATTCATCAATTTGATAGCCTAAGTACACGTATTGCTTATTTTGCTCTTTTGCAAATTTAAGCTGCTCTAATATCATCACAGAGCCTAAACTATAGTGCTCAAAGTCGGGGTCAAAAAAAGTATAAATTGCAGAAATAGAGCTGTTCATACAATCAGTTACGGCAACTGCGGCTAAAGTATCTTGGTGCCATAGTTCAATAAATGTGATTTTGAGCCAACTGCAAAGTAAAAAGCTTTGAAACTGTTCTTTTTCAGGAGGATACATACTTCCATCCTGATGGCGCATCGTTATGTATTTACTATAGAGCGGATAATACTCAGGGCGTTCTTGCATCGAGTATTTCACTTCAAACTGGTTTTTTGCTTTGTTTAGTTTACGTTTTTGCGATTTTGAAGGGATAAAGTCTTGTGCTAATACACGTACAGAATTACATGCACTGCATATTGGGCAGTGTGGACGGTATATTTGGTTACCACTGCGACGAAATCCTAAGCCTAATAATGACTCAAATTTGTCTGTGCTGTAGCAACTAGGATCTAGAATAACTAATAGTTGCTCTTGTCTGTTGGGTAAATAACTACAGTCAAACTCTTGGGTTAAACCAACACGTGCAGGAAGTTGCTCATTCATAGATTGCGTCAAGTTCTTGTGGCTCCCACATAATAGGATTAATAATATAGTTATGTGCAGCTTTTAGTTTAGTCAAAAATGTTGAGCGGGGGATTACTTGTGCACCTAAGGTCATTAAATAAGGGTTTTCTAACTGGCAATCAATAAAATGCGCATTATGACGTTTAAGCCAATTTACCAGTGCCCACATAGCAAGCTTTGAGCAATTGGTTTGATGATGAAACATTGATTCACCACAAAAAACACCATTTTGCATAATACCGTATAAGCCACCTGCAAGCTCTCCGTTGCTCCACACTTCTAAGCTATGGGCAATGCCAGCATTATGTGCATTAACGTAAGCGTTGAGCATGTCAGAGGTGATCCAAGTGCCATCGGTATCAAGGCGTTGATCGCGACAAGCTTCTATTACCTCCTCAAAGGCATTATTAATGGTTACTTTTACAGGGTGCTTTTTTAAATGTTTACGCAGGCTCTTACTTATATGAAAATCATCCAGTTCAAAAATCCCGCGTTCGCTCGGTGACCACCACATAATAGGCTCATCTTCGCTAAACCAAGGGAATATTCCGCTTTTGTATGCATTACTTAGGCGAGGTAA
This sequence comes from Pseudoalteromonas sp. SG43-4, assembly GCF_014164325.1. NCBI lineage: Bacteria > Pseudomonadati > Pseudomonadota > Gammaproteobacteria > Alteromonadales > Pseudoalteromonadaceae > Pseudoalteromonas > Pseudoalteromonas sp. SG43-4. The sequence goes on from NZ_JACJFB010000033.1 coordinate 7,779, forward strand.
ACTTAAATCTCCGCCAATTGCTAACAAGCCATCAGGGGATTCTAAGGCGTATTCCGGATTGGGGAATGCTATATCGGTTTCACTTAATTGGTATAGCTGATTTCTCATACAGTACTTATTTTATAATTGATCGTAAAAGTGTAACTATATTTTAGACATAAAAAAAGGGCTGAATAATCAGCCCTATTATAATTTATTTAATTGCTTATAAATTATCTAAGAAACGCTCTGCATCAAGGGCAGCCATACAGCCTGTACCCGCTGATGTGATTGCTTGACGGTAAATGTGGTCAGACACATCACCTGCAGCAAAAACGCCCTCTACACTTGTTTGAGTTGCGTTACCATTCAATCCAGACTCTACAACTAAGTAGCCATCTTTCATTTCTAGTTGACCAACAAACATATCTGTATTTGGCTTATGACCAATAGCAATAAATACACCGGCTAAATCTAGCTCTTGTGTTGCATCAGAGTGTGCATCTTTAATACGAATGCCAGTTACGCCCATTTGGTCGCCTAATACTTCGTCAAGCGTACGGTTGTAATGTAAAACAACGTTACCGTTAGCTGCTTTTTCAGCAAGGCGGTCTGCAAGTATTTTTTCACTACGGAAACTATCACGGCGGTGAATAACATGTACTTCGTCAGCAATGTTAGATAAGTATAGCGCTTCTTCAACCGCTGTATTACCACCACCAACAACCGCTACTTTCTGACCTTTATAGAAAAAGCCATCACATGTAGCACAGGCTGAAACGCCACGGCCTTGGAAATTAGTTTCAGACTCTAAGCCTAAGTATTTAGCAGAAGCACCTGTTGCAATGATTAACGCATCACATGTGTAAGTACCTTGGTCGCCAGTTAGTGTGAAAGGGCGCTTAGATACATCTACTTTATTGATGTGATCGAATATGATTTCAGTTTCAAAGCGCTCAGCGTGCTCTTTCATACGATCCATTAATGCAGGGCCCGTTAAGCCGTGTGCATCACCAGGCCAGTTTTCAACTTCAGTCGTGGTTGTTAATTGACCACCTTGTTGAATGCCTGTAATTAAAACAGGGTTTAAATTTGCACGTGCTGCATATACTGCGGCAGTATAACCAGCTGGGCCAGAGCCTAAAATTAGTAGCTTACAATGTTTTGCTTCAGTCATTATTTTTTCCTAAACGTTTAATACGGTCTTTAATGCGCTCGATTCTAAGAAAATCAAGGCGGATGTAAACAAAATCCGCGATTATTTTTTTTCGCAAATCGAAAAGCTGTGCAGTATTGTGTACTAGAGCTCAGTACTTTTACAGTTAAAACACCTAAGTAGCTCAATAAATAGACTAACAGGCAACAAAACAGCGTTAATTCATGACCCCTTTGATTTTTTTTGTTATGTTTTACCTAATTTTATTTGTCACTGATAGATTATGTGACCTAAGCGAATAGGCAACTATGTTATTTTGGCAGGAAAAACCCGCATTCGGGTTGACTTCAAAAGACGTTAACGTCTTAACCAATGCGCAAGATTACCGAACGCAATTGCTACGTTTGATAGCTAATGCAAAAAAACGAATTTATATCACAGCGCTTTATTTACAGGATGACGAAGCAGGCCGCGAGATTTTAGAAGCCCTGCATCGAGTATCATTAGAGAACCCTGCGCTTGATGTAAAAGTGCTGGTGGATTTTCATCGTGCGCAACGTGGTTTAATTGGTGCAGAGAAGTCTGATGGTAACGCAAGTTTATACTGTGACGATTTAGAAAAGTTTAAATCGAACGTACAAGTTTATGGCGTACCTGTAAAAGCTAAAGAATTATTTGGCGTATTACATTTAAAGGGTTTTGTCATTGACGATACCTTACTTTACAGTGGCGCAAGCTTAAACAATGTGTATTTGCAGTATAACGAGCGTTACAGACTCGATCGTTACTTTTTAATAACGCAGAGCGAGCTGTGTGACTCAGTGGTTGATTTTATTGAGACAAAGCTAATTAGCTCCGATGCTGTGCCACGCATAGACACACGACCGCTTAAGCGTTTACACGACTTCAAACTTGATCAAAAGCAATTAATGCGTGATTTAAAAGTCGCAAGTTATAACGCAGCAGAGCAACTAAATACGCAAGCATTAGGTATTCGTTTGTTTTTAGGGCTTGGTCGTCGTAATAACGAGTTAAATCGTTTAATAAAAGCGTTATTTGATACCACAGAGCAAGAGCTTGTGTTGTATACGCCATACTTTAATTTTCCGGCGCCACTTATGCGATCACTGCGCCGATTATTAAAGCAAGGCAAGCAAGTTACGATTGTGGTAGGGGATAAAACAGCCAATGACTTTTATTTACCGCCAAGCGAGCCGTTTAGTAAAATAGGGGCGTTGCCTTATTTATACGAAACTATTTTGCATAAGTTTGTAAAAACGCAAAAACGCCACATCGATAACGGTAATTTAAATGTGTATCTGTGGAAAGATGAAAGTAATTCGTTTCATTTAAAAGGTATTTGTTCAGATAGAACAAAACATTTACTGAGCGGGCATAACTTAAATCCGCGTGCATGGGGTCTTGATATCGAAAACGGTATTTTAATAGAAGATCCAGAGCAAACAATTATGGATGCTATTGATAACGAAAAGCAGGAAATTTTACAACACTGCCGCCGTTTAACAGGCCCAGATGATTTAGAAACAATGGATGATTACCCGCAGCCAGTTAAAAAACTACTTGGCCAAGCTAAGCGCGTAAAAGTAGATTTTATAATTAAGCGTTTTATCTAAATAAGTTTATATAAATCTGAAATTTAAATACAAAAAAAGCAGCTAATTAGCTGCTTTTTTTATGGGTTGTAGTTAGGTTGCTACATTACTTAATACCAACTTAACTACGAAACGCTAAATTATGCGTTTTCTACCGCTGTGCGTGGGTCAACATATTCCATGTTGAACGCTTCTGCTACTTCTTTGTAAGTTACTTGGCCTTTAATTACGTTTAAGCCTTTTAAGAAGTGAGCGTCATCTAGTAGCGCCTTTTTATAACCTTTGTTTGCAAGGTTAATGATGAAAGGCAATGTTGCATTGTTAAGTGCAAACGTAGATGTGCGTGGAACAGCACCTGGCATGTTAGCAACACAGTAGTGAACAACTTCATCAACAATGAAAGTTGGATCAGCATGCGTAGTTGCTTTAGAAGTAGCAATACAGCCACCTTGGTCGATTGCAACGTCAACAATTGCAGAACCAGGTTTCATTGCTTTAATGTGCTCAGCAGTTACTAGTTTAGGTGCAGCTGCACCAGGGATTAGTACACCTCCGATTACTAAATCAGCTTCTAGTACGTGTTTTTCTAGTGCATCAGCAGTTGAGTAAATAGCTTTAACTTTATTACCAAATTGCGCGTCTAGTGCACGTAATACGTCGATGTTACGATCAAGAACGACAACTTCAGCACCAAGACCAACAGCCATTTGAGCTGCGCTACGACCAACCATGCCACCGCCAATTACAACAACTTTAGCAGCTTCAACGCCTGGTACGCCACCTAGTAGCATGCCACGACCGTGGTTAGATTTTTCTAGCGCTTGTGCACCAGCTTGAATAGACATACGACCAGCAACTTCGCTCATAGGAGCAAGAAGCGGTAAACCACCGCGTGAGTCAGTTACAGTTTCGTATGCAATACAAATAGCTTTGCTTTTTACAAGGTCTTCAGTTTGTGGAAGATCAGGTGCAAGGTGTAAGTAAGTGAAAAGAATTTGGTCTTCACGTAGCATTGCACGTTCAACAGCTTGCGGCTCTTTTACTTTTACAATCATGTCTGCTTTAGCGAAAACATCAGCAGCAGTTGCTAAAATTTCAGCACCCGCTTGTGTGTAATCTTCGTTAGTAAAACCAATGCCCATGCCTGCATCAGTTTCTACAATCACTTGGTGACCGTGGTTTACTAATTCACGAACACTTGCAGGAACCATACCTACACGGTATTCATGGTTTTTAATTTCTTTAGGAACACCAATAATCATATCATTTGCCTTATTAAGAACGGATTAACATTTTCCACTATTATATTCATCATAAGCCCGTGTGTCTCACCTTTTTTAAACTCAAATCTAGTGTTATCATCTAGATAATAAAAATAAACAGCATAAAAAACTAGTTGGTACTATGCATCAATTATTAGATAGAATTGACCGTAAAATTTTAATGGAATTACAACACGATGGACGTTTGTCGAACGTAGAACTGGCCAGACGAGTTGGCCTAAGCGCCACACCCTGCTTGGAGCGAGTAAAAAAGCTAGAACGGGAAGGTTATATACTTGGCTATAAAGCGGTGGTCGATCCCGCTAAGCTTGGGCAAGGTTTATCGGTGTATGTAGAAGTAACGATTACTAAAACATCTCCCGACGTATTTGATGAGTTTAGTGCTGCGGTTAAAAAGCACGAAGAAATTATCGAATGTCATTTAGTATCGGGTAATTTCGATTTTTTACTTAAAACGCGCGTAAATGATATGTCAGAATACCGTGGCGTATTAGGCGACATACTATTGAAACTGCCAAACGTAAGTGAAAGCCGAACTTATGTAGTAATGGAAGAAGTAAAAGGTGAAGAAGGCGTAATTATTCGTCCTTATATTACTTGAGGTTATTTATATTAACTGCGTCATTTGCTTATATAAGCTCAAATTATAAAAACTTGTTCATAATCAGGCCATCAAGGTTAAGATAAAGTGCAACAAATTGCATTTCCTGCTAAGGTATTTCACTGCTAAGTAAGTGTGAATAAAAATAGAATAATAAAGAGGAATAGGGAACTATGCGCCTAAACGGTGTGCAAAGACTATTAGAAACAGGGCTGATTATCAGTACCTTTACGGCAATATTTATTTTATGTGCCTTGATCAGCTTTGATCCAGCAGATGCTGCATGGTCGCAAACTAGTTTTAGCGAAGTAAGCAACATCACAGGAGCAGCCGGTGCATGGATAGCCGACATTTTATTACTCACCTTTGGTTGGTTGGCTTACTTAGTGCCAGCGGCCATTCAGCTATTTGGCTACTTGCTATTTAAACAACCTCACCGCATTTTACAGCTTGATTACACTACCTTAGCGCTGCGTGTTATTGGTTTTGCCTTATTTATTACCTCAGCTACCGCTATTAGTAGTATTAATTTCGACGATATTTATAACTTTTCATCGGGTGGGGTAGTGGGCGATGTTATTGCATCAGCCATGATGCCTGCGTTTAACTTTACCGGTACATCTATATTATTGCTGTGTTTCTTTTTTGCAGGGCTTACCTTATTGACGGGAGTATCGTGGGTTGATTTTGTAGATTACCTTGGCGATTTAATGGTTAGGCTTTATCGCTATGTTGTATCGTATGCAAAAGGCTGGATGCACCGAGAACATACTGCAGGTAAAGTAAATAATAACGATGAAGCAGACGCCCATTTTGAAGACGATATAAAAGAGCAGATAGAGCTGCCTACATCAGCTAAAAAAGCAGATAAACAAAAAGCGATAGATAAGCCTCAAACACCGTTTAGTGAACCACAAATCAGTGATGACTTTATGCCGTTTGATGAACTTGACGACATACTCGATCAAGAAATTGGCTTTAGCGCAATAGATGACGAACCAATGGACACGGCTGCTGCATTAAATGCGCTTGATCAAAGCCCAGTTGTGGAGCCTGAAAAACCAGTGACTACGGTTGTATCGCCAGCAAGACCAATGCCTAAACCAAAAGCGCAATATCAACCACCACCAACAGCAAAAGAAAAGTTTGAGCAATTATTAACGCAAGAGCCACCACCAGGGCCATTACCATCGCTCGATTTACTCGACAGACCGGATAAAGCTAAAAACCCAATTTCGCAAGAAGAGCTTGATAGCGTATCGCGCCTTGTAGAGACAAAACTTCTCGACTTTAACGTACAAGCAACCGTAGTAGCGGTATACCCAGGCCCCGTTGTTACGCGTTTTGAGCTAGATTTAGCGCCAGGTATTAAAGTGTCTAAAATTACAGGCTTAGCTAAAGATTTAGCCCGCTCGCTTTCGGCAATTAGTGTACGTGTTGTAGAAGTTATCCCAGGTAAAACCTATGTTGGTATTGAGCTTCCAAATAAACACCGTGAAATAGTTCGTTTATCAGAAGTAATAAACGCCCCTAAATTTGAGCAAAATCCGTCGCCTCTTACCATGGTGCTTGGTAAAGACATTGCTGGTCAGCCGGTATGTGCTGACTTAGGTAAAATGCCACATTTATTGGTAGCCGGTACAACTGGTTCAGGTAAATCAGTGGGCGTTAATGTCATGATAGTAAGCTTGCTTTACAAATCGGGTCCTGACGATGTACGTATGATCATGATTGACCCTAAAATGCTTGAGCTTTCAGTATACGAAGGCATTCCGCATTTATTGTGTGAAGTAGTTACCGATATGAAAGAAGCCGCCAACGCACTACGTTGGTGTGTAGGCGAAATGGAACGTCGTTATAAATTAATGTCAGCATTGGGTGTGCGTAACTTAAAAGGTTACAACCAAAAAGTGCTTGAAGCCAATGAAGCGGGTTACCCAATTCTTGATCCATTATTTAAAGACACCGATGGCATGAAAGAAGGCCCCGACGAGCTAGGTAAATTACCAAGTATTGTTGTAGTAATAGACGAATTTGCCGACATGATGATGATTGTAGGTAAAAAAGTAGAAGAACTTATTGCACGTATTGCTCAAAAAGCACGTGCGGCAGGGATTCACTTAGTGCTTGCTACGCAGCGCCCGTCAGTTGATGTAATTACCGGCTTAATTAAAGCTAATATTCCAACACGTATGGCGTTTCAGGTATCGAGCAAAATAGATTCACGGACAATACTTGACCAACAAGGCGCAGAAAACTTACTAGGCATGGGCGACATGCTTTATTTACCGCCAGGCACTAGCGTACCAGAGCGTGTGCATGGCGCGTTTGTAGACGACCACGAAGTACACGCCGTAGTAAACGATTGGAAAGCACGTGCTAAACCAAATTACATTGACGAAATACTCAATGGCGATGCCACTGAAGATATTTTATTACCGGGTGAAGCTAGCGAAAATGCAGATGAAGAATCTGATCCGTTATACGACGAAGCTGTGTCGTTTGTAATTGAAACCGGCAAAGTATCGGTATCGTCAGTGCAACGTAAATTACGTGTTGGCTATAACCGCGCAGCACGTTTAGTAGAACAAATGGAAACATCGGGTATCGTGAGTTCACCAGGTCATAACGGTGCTCGCGATGTATTAGTACCTAATGGAGCAAATTAATGAAAAAAGTTAACGCCTTATTATTAGTGTTAGGCAGCGTACTTGCCGCACCAAGCTTTGCTGACGACAGCCAAGCATTACAAGACAGACTTGCCACTTTAAAAAGCTTTAAAGCGCAGTTTGCACAACAAGTAACAGACAAAGAAGGCCAAGCAGTTATGCAAGGCGAGGGCACAATAGCGCTTCAACAGCCTATGATGATTCGCTGGCAGCAAACTAATCCAGACGATACGTTATTTGTATCAAACGGTGATAAAACATATTACTTCGACAGCTTTGCTGAGCAAGTAACAATTATGAAAACCAGCAGCCTAATCGACTCAACACCATTTGTGCTACTGACATCAAAAGACCCAGCACAGTGGGAAAAATACAGCGTACTTGCAACAAGTACAGGCTTTAGCGTAACGCCAAATAAAGGCGTAGAAAGCCAAGTAGAACAACTTGATATAGCATTTGCGGGTAACGAGCAAGGGCTTGCTAAACTAGTGGTTACCGACAACTCAGGGCAGCTATCGTCATTTACGTTTAACAATGCCCAAGTTAATACGCCGCTTGATCAAAGCACTTTTGAATTTACGCCTCCTGAAGGTGTTGAAATAGACGATCAGAGTAACGGTGAGTAATTTAGGTTTTAATTTTGGGCCCGATGTACGCCCACTTGCTGCGCGTATGCGCCCTACAACGCTTGATGAATACATTGGTCAGCAGCACTTATTAAGTGCTGATAAACCACTGCATCAAGCCATTGTCGCGGGGCGATGCCATAGTTTAATTTTATGGGGCCCGCCGGGTGTAGGTAAAACAACACTTGCGCAAATAATTGCCAACCATGCTGATGCCTCACTTATTCAAATGTCGGCGGTAACTGCAGGCGTAAAAGATATACGCGACAGCGTAACGCAAGCGCGGGACAACCTAGAAAGCCGTGGCCAACGCACCCTTATGTTTGTTGACGAAGTTCATCGCTTTAATAAATCCCAACAAGATGCCTTTTTACCGCACATAGAAGACGGCACCTTTATATTTGTAGGTGCAACCACAGAAAACCCATCGTTTGCCCTTAACAACGCTATATTGTCGCGTGCACGCGTGTATGTTTTAAAATCGCTTGCCGATACCGACTTATACACCGTAATAGAACGCGCACTTAAACAAGACGAGCAGCTAAGCCAAAAACACATCACTATTGCCGAGAATGCTAAAAAGGCACTATGCCAAGCAAGTGGCGGCGATGCGCGTAAAGTACTTAATTTACTTGAACAAGCAGTTGATTTAACGTCTGAGCAAAACGGTCAATACAACGTTGATGAGCACGTACTTAGCCAAGTATTACCTACACATTTGGCCAAATACGATAAAGGCGGCGATGAGTTTTATGATTTAATATCCGCCTTTCACAAATCAGTACGGGGTAGTTCTCCTGACGGCGCGCTGTATTGGTATTGCCGAATTTTAGCTGGTGGTGGCGACCCCTTGTATGTAGCAAGGCGTTTACTTGCCATTGCAACAGAAGATATTGGTAACGCCGATCCGCGTGCGATGGAAGTGGCCTTAAACGCGTGGGATATATTTCAACGTGTTGGCCCAAGCGAGGGCGAACGCGCTATTGCACAAGCTACATTGTATTTAGCCAGCGCACCCAAAAGTAATGCGGTGTATATGGCGTTTAATCAAGCCAAAGCAGATGCTCAAAACGAGCCAAGTTACCCCGTGCCAGAGCACCTGCGTAATGCGCCAACCAACTTAATGAAAGACTTAGGCTACGGCGCTGAGTACCGTTATGCGCATAACGAAGAAGGCGCATTTGCCGCAGGTGAAAAATACTTACCGCCAGAAATGGACGGCAAAGAATATTACTTACCGAGCGAGCGCGGCCTTGAGCAAAAAATTAAACAAAAACTCGATTACCTAAAAGAGCGCGATGCGCAAAGCCCACTTAAACGGTACGAAAATGATTAAACTTTATATGATGATCGCCCTTGGCGGAGCCTCAGGTGCGTGTTTACGGTTTTTTATTAGCGAAAGCATGCTAAAACTCCTCGGTAGGGGATTCCCTTTTGGCACGTTGACGGTTAATATTCTGGGTTCATTGTTAATGGGCATTTTGTACGGTTTGATAGATAAAGAAATTATCACCGCAAGCCCCGCCAAAACCCTTATCGGTATTGGCTTTTTAGGTGCATTAACCACCTTTTCAACATTCTCAATGGACTCGTTGTTGTTATTACAACAAGGTCACTTTATTAAAATGGCCCTCAATATCATCTTAAACGTGATGGTGTGTATTTTTATGGCTTGGCTGGGCCTTCAGCTAGTAATGCAAAAAGGTTAAAAAACTAACATGTTAGATTCTAAATTTTTACGTCAAGACATCGAACAAACTGCAGCACGTTTAGCGGCGCGCGGTTACGAACTCGATGTAGCGACGGTAACGGCACTTGAAGAAAAACGCAAAACATTACAAGTAAAAACGCAAGAACTTCAAAGTCAACGTAATGCAAGCGCAAAAGCAATTGGTCAAGCCAAAGCAAAAGGCGAAGACGCACAGCCACTACTTGATGCAGTAGCTAACTTAGGCAGTGAGCTAGATGCCGCTAAAACAGAGCAAGATGAAGTATTAGCCGCAATTAACGACATTGCTTTAGCAATTCCAAACTTGCCAGACGAGTCAGTACCGGCGGGTAAAGACGAGGACGACAACGTTGAAATTTTAACGTGGGGCACGCCTAAAAAGTACGACTTTGAAGTAAAAGATCACGTGGATGTAGGCCAAGACCTAAACGGCCTAGACTTCGAAATGGGCGTTAAAATTAGTGGCGCACGTTTTACAGTAATGCGCGGCCAAGTAGCGCGTATGCACCGTGCGCTTACGCAATACATGCTAGATACCCACACAGATAAAAACGGCTATACAGAAATGTATGTACCGTACTTAGTAAATAGCGCAAGCCTTTACGGTACAAGTCAATTACCTAAGTTTGCAGGCGATTTATTCCATACATTAGGCCTAGTAAACGACGACGGTGAACAACAAGCTGGCTTTAGCTTAATCCCAACAGCAGAAGTACCGCTTACTAATAGCGCACGCGATGAGATTTACGACGAAAGCGATTTACCAATACGTTTAGTTGCCCACACGCCGTGTTTTAGAAGTGAAGCAGGCAGCTATGGTCGCGATACACGTGGCCTAATTCGTCAGCACCAATTTGATAAAGTTGAACTAGTACAACTTGTAAAACCAGAAGACTCAATGGCAACGCTTGAAGAGTTAACAGGTCACGCAGAGCAAATACTACAAGCACTTGACCTACCATACCGAAAAGTAATTTTATGTATGGGCGACATGGGCTTTGGTTCAGCTAAAACATACGATTTAGAAGTATGGTTACCTGCGCAGGACACATACCGTGAAATTTCATCATGTTCAAACATGGCCGACTTTCAGGCGCGTAGAATGCAAGCACGTTTTCGCCGTGAAGGTGTTAAAAAGCCAGAGTTGCTACATACACTAAATGGTTCAGGCTTAGCCGTTGGCCGTACACTCGTAGCCATACTCGAAAACTACCAACAAGCCGATGGCTCTGTAGTTGTACCAGAGGTTTTACGCCCATACATGGGTGGACTAGAAGTAATTGGTAAACAATAAAAATCAACTTTAAGTTAAGCACGCTTTAAGCTTGTAAATCTTAATTCGAAAGCCGCTGTTTGCAATGAACAGCGGCTTTTTTTAGGTTAAAGGCAAAAGCTTAGAGAAAAATTTAAGTTATCTTATTAATAATATCGCTTACACCTATTTTATGGCTCATTACTTTTTTGTCCGATATTACTGATCTCTACCATTTTGGGCTATTTCTACATCAAGGAAACTTAAATATCGGCTAACTAGTTGTTTACAAGTCCTTATTAGCTGGTTAAATTAGAATCTTTGTAATATTTGGACATTTGTCGGTTTATAAAGCGACAAATGTCGGATACAAAGTTGTTAGCTACCCAAGGAAGAATATGTGTGTCCTTAAAATTCACAGTGAAACAACCTCATTTAAGAAATTCTGTGAAACAACTAAGATTCCTGTTTTTAGCGTCACAGAGAAAGGAGAGTTGCGCGGTAAAACAAGGGTTAGTGAAACATTTGTGGTTTCTTTTGATGTTTCAGATGCAGAATGGGATGAGTTCACTGAACAAGTAAATGACGCTATTAACTTTCTAATCAAAAATTTCGACGAGTTAAAACAACTGATTACAAAAGTTCCAGATTCAGACGGTTACTTGGACTTTCCAATCTACTCAAGGTTAAATGACAATATTGTAAATCAAAATGATCATCTGCCTAAGGAGTTAATTAGCCTTGCTGGTAAATTAAATTTGGGCATAGAAATGGCAATGTACTCTGCAGATGCGTTTGAGTAAAGGGTAGCTAACAAGGCCATTGAGTCGGATTCGTAACAGTTGGCTCGGTTCCGCTTCGCTACACATTTTAGCCAACTTTTACTCACCGCTTATGGCGGCGTTATATTGCAAGGATAAGTATGAAGCTAGCATCTAGATTTATGCCTGAATACAAACCGCAAAAGGGAGGGAAAATACCTCTCTTTCTAACGGCTTGTTTATTTCTTGCTACATTTTATTATTCGCCAATTGTTTTGGTAGTTTTTGCAGGTATCGCGATTTTAGCGTTTGTCTGGAGTTACTTCGAACAATCAAAGATTGATGCTTACTTTGCAAAACTGTGCACAGACCGAAACGGTATTACTATTTGCAACTTCGCAAGAGAGTTCGATGCTCGCGAAGTAGATACTTGGATAATTCGCGCTACATATGAGGAAGTTCAACGAGCTATATGTTCTGATCAATTAGTACCGCTAAAAGCGACAGATCATTTATTTGATACGCTCAAGTTCGATGGAGATGATTTAGATTTGGATCTAATAGAAACTATAGCTCAGCGAACTGGTCGCAGTTTAGACGGATATGAAGAAAATCCATTTTATGGCAAAGTAACTACGGTTCGTAATTTAGTTCTTTTTTTTAATTACCAACCTGTGGTAAATGCAACATAACAACAAAATACCATGGGGCCAGGTCTTTCTTTTTGCCATTAGCTTTATTATTGGTTATTTCATGTAAATTAATTCGGTATCACCAACATAAGCTTTGAATCTTCCCCATCGGTTAATATAGCTATATTTTCCTCAGTTGTTACAAACACATCCCTTAATCGCCCTGCGGCCTCAGGAAATACGTGAGACTGCGTAAACTCACCATTAGCCAGATTAATTTACAATTGGAGTGGCTGTCTAGTTTAATGCGAGCTATGATATCACGCGTAAACATTCAACAATCGATTGTACCCAGGTAGAAACCCGGCTATGGTTTGTTTATCAAGATAAATAAACCAGTTAATTTACAGGTTCGTTATGTCTCACGGAGGTTTTATCGCTCTATGAATGTTTTTCTAATAATTGCAGGTACATTAAGTGCTGTTGTAGCAACTTTGCATTTGGGTTGTATCTATTTTGGAGGTTCTTGGTATCGGTTCTTCGGTGCAGGAGAGCAAATGGCATTACTTTCTGAGCAAGGAAGTATTAAACCAACTCTTATTACTAGTGTAATTGTTCTGATTCTATCAACTTGGTCATTGTATGCATTTTCAGCCGCAGGTGTTATTTTTAAACTTCCATTCATCCGACTAGCTCTTGTGTTAATAACTTTTATTTATTTAGCTCGTGGTGTTGCTGGATTTTTTTTAATAAATAACCCTATGGGGCGTTCGCCTGAATTTTGGGTTTGGAGTTCTATTATTTGTTTATCTTTTGGTATTGTTCACCTTGTTGGTTTAAAACAACAATGGGCAAGCTTGTGAGTAAAGTGTAATCTAATAAACAATCAAACAAGGGCTATTACAATTGGCTTTTGGTAAAGCATTATATTTATAGTTAACTACTTCTCACCAATAATTGACGGAACAAGGAATATTAAAATGGATAAAATGTCAGTTCACATAACCTCTAAACCTTTAGAAACTTACCCGCAAAAACAAATTTTAAAGGTGGTAGCTGATGAAGTAACCGAAAAAGCGACTGTGCACAAAGCAGCGGTTCAAAGTGACCAAGTGGATATATCCGAAGAAGGAAAAGAAAAAAGTCTGGAAGATCAAAATCGTGAAGCGTTACGTAAATTATCAGGCAATGAAGATGCAAGTCAGGTATCACAATCTGAAGAAGACCCACTTGATGAACAGATTGCTGAAATACAAGAAAAGATAGAAAAACTACTACAGGAAACTGCATTATTACGTAGTAAAGAAGATGAAGAGTCACAAGCTAAAGTGAAATTACTAGAAGCCGAAATTACCGGACTTAACACTCAACTGATTGAGTTATTGAAACAGAAAATAGAAGCGGGTAAATAACAAGCATAGTAAGTGTATGCTAAGGAAATTGAGACAAGAACGTTACTAAGAACATAATAAAGACGCTCATCTTAATTTTAAAACTAAAGGGGTTAAACCCTGATCTTACTAATCAAATTACTTGATTAACCAAAGTGGCTTATTGAAAGCCGCTACTTACTTTAAAAGCGCAGCGGCTTTTATTTGCTTTATGAATTAGTTTGCTGTCATCAACATTAGCTTTGCCTCTTTACCGTCTGTTAATACTGCTACGTTACCTTTATCAGTTATAAGCACATCTCTTAACCTGCCTGCGGCCTCTGGAAATACGTGAGACTGCGTAAATTCACCACTGGCCAGATTAACGCTGTACAGCTTTTTATCGACTAGCGTTGTGATTACCACATGTTGTTGCAATGAAGGAAAAGCGGCATGTTTAGAGCCGTAATGCAGAATAATATTGACACCCATCCTATTTTTTGCAGTTTAGTGAACTAAGTACTAGGCTTTTATCAGTGTGAAAAATAAGCAGGGTGTCTTATGGCAATTGCAAGAAAGCGCCAAGTAAGTTTGGTTGATACAAAGTACTACCATTGCATATCACGTTGCGTACGCCGTGCATTTTTATGTGGGGAAGACCACTTTACAGGTCAATCCTACGAGCATCGTAGAGGCTGGGTTGAAGATAAACTGCTTGAGTTAGCCAAAGTGTTTTGTATTGATGTATGTGCTTATGCTGTTATGAGTAATCATACCCATTTAGTGCTGTATGTTGATGATAAAAAAGCGAGTAGGCTAAATGATAAAGCGATTGTTATTCGCTGGCACAAGCTGTGTAAAGGCACTGTACTTACGCAAAAATACATACAGGGTGAAAAGCTAAGTAAAGCTGAACTTATCTTTTTTAATCAAACAGTAAAACAATACCGCGAGCGCCTATCAAGTATTAGCTGGTTTATGCGGTTGTTAAATGAAAACATTGCTCGCAGAGCAAATAAAGAAGATAACTGCACTGGCCGTTTTTGGGAGGGACGATTTACGTCTCAAGCATTATTAGATGAAGCAGCCCTTGCGGCTTGCATGGCGTATGTCGATTTAAACCCCATTAGAGCCAAAATGGCTAACACCCCAGAAGAGTCAGACCATACCAGCATCAAACAGCGTTTAACGTATGCAAAGGATGGCAAGCAACCAAAACAACTACTGCGCTTTGCAGGTATCCCACGTCAAATTATGCCAAAAGGGCTGCCGTTTGAGCTTAAATCGTACCTTGAACTTGTTGAGCTAACAGGGCGCTGTATACGAGAAGACAAACGTGGTTATATAGAAAGTACACACTTACCCTTACTCGAAAGAGTTAATATCTCCCCAGAAAACTGGTTAAAACTCACCACACAATTTACGCGTGTATTTCATGGTGCAGTCGGCAGGTCAGCCTCACAAGAAGGTTATTGTGAAAACTTAAAGCGAAAGCGGCGAGCGAATATCAGTAACTGCGAAAAGCTACTGGCATAAAACTTAAACTACTCAGTAAAGCTATTCAGTAATAAATCACAACTGCATTATGCAGTCATTTTCATGCGTGTAATTTAGGTTTAACAGTGATAATTGCTTATTTAATGTGTAACGCGCGGGTAAAGATATAAAAAGAGGTGAACTCTTAGCCCAAAAAAGTAAATTTAGTGGCGCTAGATTAGTTTACAATTGGAGTGGCTGTCTAATCTAATAATCCTTTTTGGCCAATAGCGCCTGCGAAACGTTTAATATTAACGGGATTAGCAACAACGAAAGGGATATTCGCTTGAGCACACGCCATAATAAAGGGGTGTTCAAGGCGCCCAGTTGCTTCAATAGTA
>NZ_JACJFB010000034.1:0-10481 GCF_014164325.1 Pseudoalteromonas sp. SG43-4
TAGTGAAACGAAACAGCGCCGATGATAGTGTAGCATTTGCTATGTGAAAGTAGGACATTACCAGGCTTCAAATTGTAGAGAGCCCGACTAGAAATAGTCGGGCTTTTTTACGTCTGCAGAAAAGTGAAATATGGGGAGTAACGGACATTACATACTCGATTCTTCTCTAATTCATCTAAATGTACAAGTTGAGCGGAATAGCTCATTATTCCAGTACTAAAGTTAATAACCAAATTTAAAGGCTATTTAAAATAGTCCATAAGCTTGGGTTTCTTCACTTTCAGATTCTTCTAGTTGAGCTGGTTTAAATATTACGCTTGGATCAATTAATACACTATGCTTTTGGGGGAGCTTGATTAATCCTAGCATCATATTTTTAGTTTGTGGGTCTAGATCAAAACCAACCTCAGTGAGCTTATCCAGTGGCTTTATGTCTTCTTTTTTATAGTCGATATTATCTTCAACCTTATCTACTAATAAACCAACATGTGGATTTAGTCCGTCTTTGGTGGTGAAAACAATAATAGGTTTATAGTCTAAGGTTATTTGCTCTTTAGCGGATTCAAATAAACGCTCAAGCTGAATTAGACTATTACGCTTAATTTTGTCGAGCAGAGCTGATACTTGTTTATGATCACTTCGATTATGGGCTGCTATAGCTGCTTTTGCTGTTTCTAGTAATGATTGGAAGGGCTCGTCAAGCCGAGACATTGTTAATTTTAAGTCTTCATTGTCGGTGTTGAATTCTTTGTAAAACAAAACAAAATCTTGTAGTTCGGCGTCATTATTTGAAATAGAAGCCGAGCTATTTAATAAGTTACTTTGAAGGGTATTAAACCAGTCTAATAGTTTGTCTTGCCATATTCTTAGTTGTTTTAGTACATGCGCATTACTTTGTTCAGTTGAGATATTATTTAAAATAATACCTAAATCAAAAACAGGTGTTGGTATATCCATATAATCTTTAACACCAATAAAGCTTTTATTATTGTTTGGTAAAGTTGTTAGATTATTGTCAAAGCGCTCAGTTAATAAAATATCGAGTATTTTTAGCGAAATTGTTTTGCAGCCCACTTTAAAGTTTATTAATTCCATGCCTTTATCTTAATTTACCTATTAATGCTTTAAGGATAGAACAAATTAAATAAATAGCTTAAAGATGGATAAAATTTAACAGAGATAGGGCAACTAGAAATTATTAGATGGTGCTAGTGAGGTTTTTTATGGCACGTTTAAATTGATTCTCAAGCTGCTTTTTTCCTAATAAACCTAAGTGTTGAATCACTTTTTCATTACTTTCATTTTGAAGTACTAGCTTTATTAAAAGTTGTTTATCCGACTCTGTTAATTGAGATATACAAGAAGGTGACTGGTTCACTACCTGCCAAAGAGTTGCAGAGATACTAAATTGAGTGAAGTTACTTTTAGTGAGCAGCGCTAATCGGTCGTGAGTCTCTAGGCTTATTAACTCGTCGCTAAATCCTTCAATTATAATATTCACGAGTTGCCAATCTAGTGTTTTAAAGTGTGTTAAAAGAGCATAAAAGAAATCGTTTTTAAACTGCTTTTTTAGGGGTTGGAGAATTGTACTTTTGTCACTCAAGCATTTAACCACAAGCGCCGAATGTTCAGCGGTGCTTTTATCGCGTTGATAACCTAATTTTACAGTATCAAACCCTAGGTTTTGCCAAAAATTAAGTAACTGCGCTGTTGCGCCAAAGCTTGCACCAAGCCAACTACATTGGCTTTTTACCTGCGACTCGCAATAACTAAGTAACTTTTTACCAAGTCCAATATTGTGGGAACTCGGATCAATCGCTATTCGTACAACGCGGGCGCTCAGTTGTGTTAAACAGTCATTATTAAAGCTAAGTTGTGAGAGTGCTTGCGCCATTAAATGTCCTTGCGGACGGCGCTCTCCACTTATAACTTGTAGGGCAAGTTCTTCACTCAAACCACCTTCTATGGCGATTAAGCATACGCCAACTAATTGATTATTAATTTTGCTAATAAATAGTCTTTGCGATGGTGCGTCTAGTAGTTGGCGTAAGTCGTTGACACAACTTTGATAGTGAGCCAGTGCAAGTAGGGCAATAACTTGCTGCAGTAAAGATTCATTGTTTACAAGGGATTGCTGAGTTACTTCGCTATGAATTGGCTGCTCTAATTCATCACTACTTAACTCTATATATTCTGCATCGAGTGCAAGCAAGTTGCGAATGTGCTTCTCGAGGGGATCGTGTTTAGCAAAACGCAGTGGCTCATCAAGCGTTACAACTTTAGAGGCTTTATAGTGTGCTTTAATATAGTTACTAAAGCGAATGGTATAACCCCTACCATTGCCCTCATACCCAACCAGAGTGCTTGCAAATACTATACGAGGGTAATGAGCTAGCATTAGTAGTAATAACGGAACAGGGATTGCTGCAGCTTCATCAACGAGTAGTAAATCGCACTCAGGTAGTGTGTTTAATAACGCGTCAGGTGCAACGTAGTGCAAGTTGGCGAGCTGTTTATGTTCAGCGTTGTATTGAAGGCTTAACTCTTGGGCTAAATGTTTAAAGCTGCTATGGGTCGCTTTAAACTGAGTGCTGCAAATAATTACTTTTTTATCAGTTAGTTTTGCCGTTGCTAAGCCAAGTGCTGCCGACTTACCTCTGCCTCTATCAGCATTAATAAGTAAAGGTCTGTTTGCACGGCCATTAGCTACTTTTACTATCTGCTCAATACAGTTTTGCTGTGGTAGATAATCAATTTTATTATGAGCTACATAGCTGGCGTTATGATTAATACAGCCATTTTTTTCACTAAAGTGAAAAGCAGGTAACGGTTTAATAATAGTCGCGAAACGTTGATTAAATATGCTGTAGTCAATGCTCTGACCGTGTGATTGCACTGTACTTAATGCGGGATCTTGCCAAGAGGCTAAATTATCTAGTTCAGGCAGTAATAAAAACAGTATACCGCCTGCTTTAACGGTGCCGGCAAGTGCTGCAAGTTTATCAGGGTGCAAACCACTAAAACCATCGTAAACAGCATGAGCAAATTCTTGCCCTAAAATTTGGTGTGTGCGAGTAGGCCAGTACGAATTTTTAATCGCGCACTGCTTTGATACAACAAGTGTATTGTTTTCATCTATTAATGAGTTAAGTATTTCATAACACCAAGCTGGGCTGCCCGTGATCAACACTAGCTGACGATGATACGCGCCAGCTAATTGTTGCTCTAACTCATTTAGGTGTGCTTTATACCGCTTGTAATCGTGCATAGGCCGTTACTAACCATTTGCTACCAAGGTCGTCAAAGTTAACTTGTACGCGAGATTGTGCGCCACTACCTTCATAATTCAGTACAGTACCAATACCAAACTTAGCATGCAGTACGCGTTGTCCTAAGTTAAAGCCACTGTCTTCAAATGCGGCATGGCTAACTGATGCGCTAAAACGCCCAGCGGCAGGCGGGCGAGAAACCTGTGTTTTAATACGGATTTCTTCTACGCAGTCTTCAGGGATTTCGCGTAAAAAGCGAGATGGGCTATGGTATTTTTCTTGCCCGTATAAACGGCGACTCTCAGCATGGCTAATGTATAACTTATCCATTGCTCGTGTCATGCCTACATAACAAAGGCGGCGCTCTTCTTCTAAGCGACCCGACTCTTCGTTGCTTTGCTGAGAAGGGAACATGCCTTCTTCTACGCCTACCATAAACACTAGCGGAAACTCTAAGCCTTTAGCTGAGTGAAGCGTCATCATTTGTACGGCGTCTTCGTGTTCTTCTGCTTGTCCTTCACCTGACTCAAGTGACGTATGGGCTAAAAAGCCTTGTAAAGGTGAGCTGTACTCTTCGTCTTCAGGCAGCTCATACTGATCACAAGCGCTAATTAGCTCTTCTAAGTTTTCTACGCGAGCACGGCCTTTTTCACCTTTTTCGGCTTGGTACATTGCCATTAAGCCTGAGGTTTGAATTGTGTACTTGGCTTGCTCATGCAAAGTTAGATCGCTAATTTTATCTTCTATTTGTTCTACTAGTTCTACAAACTTACTTACTGCACCAGAAGCACGACCAGATAAATGCTGTTGTTCTACAATTGCTTTTGCGGCATACCAAAGCGGTAACGATTCTGCTCGTGCACAATCGCGTATATGGCTCAATGTTTTATCGCCAATACCGCGTGCTGGCGTATTAATTACACGCTCAAACGCGGCATCGTCTTGACGATTACCTACTAGGCGTAAGTACGACAACGCATCTTTAATTTCTTGTCGTTCGAAGAATCGCATACCCCCATAAATACGGTATTTTAAGCCTTCTTGCAGCATGGCCTCCTCGAGTACACGAGATTGCGCGTTACTACGGTATAAAATTGCGGCATCTTGTAGGGCATTACCTGCATTTAACCAGCTTCGTAGTTTGCTACTTACAAAGCGTGCTTCGTCTAACTCATTAAATGCCGCATAAATAGAAATTGGCTCGCCATCGTTACCGTCGGTCCATAAGCTTTTACCCATACGCTCTGAGTTATTTTGAATTAATGCATTAGACGCTTTCAAAATAGTTGCTGTTGAACGGTAGTTTTGTTCAAGACGAATGGTTTCTGCGCTAAAGTCAGTTAAAAATCGTTTAATATTTTCGATTTTAGCACCGCGCCAACCGTAAATACTTTGGTCATCGTCGCCTACAATCATGATACTGCTTGTATCGCCTGCAAGTAACTTTAACCAAGCATATTGAATGGTATTTGTATCTTGGAACTCGTCTACGAGCATATGTGCAAAGCGTTGCTGATAATGACGCAGTAACGTTGGGTTATTTTTTAACACTTCGTAGCTGCGTAGTAATATTTCGGCAAAATCTACTAGGCCTGCTCTATCACAGGCCTCTTGGTAGGCGGCGTAAACACGCAGCATCATTTGCTCGTTAATATCGTATGCTTGAATATCTTTAGGGCGAAGTGCTTCATCTTTTTTAGCGCTGATGTACCAGCCAAATTGTTTGGCGGGCCATTTTTTATCATCGATATTCATCGATTTTAATAAGCGCTTGATCATCCGAAGTTGATCGTCAGAGTCTAAAATTTGAAAGGCTTCTGGTAAGTTAGCTTCACGGTGATGAGCACGTAAAATACGATGCGACAAACCATGGAACGTACCAATCCACATACCACCTACAGGGGCTTTTAGTGTTTCTTCAACGCGGCTACGCATTTCTTTAGCCGCTTTATTAGTAAAGGTTACGGCAAAAATACTGTAAGCAGATGCTTGCTCAACTTGCATAAGCCACGCAATACGATGAACTAACACTCGTGTTTTACCAGACCCAGCACCTGCTAATACCAGCATGTTTTGTAGTGGGGCTGCAACGGCATCGCGTTGTTTGTCATTTAAGCCATCGAGTAATTGTGAAACGTCCATCGTTACGCCTTTTTAATCAATATTGTGGGCAGTATAACAGGTGTTTTTGTTAGGCTAAATAAAATACTGTTTTTATAAACAGCTATTTATAAAATAGCCTTAAAAACGAGTAACTTGATAATTTTTTGAACAAACAAAAAAGCGTAAACGCACAATAAAAATTGCTAATTTGACCTAAAGTTAGCAAAATTTACTAACTCTCTAAATCTAGACTAATTTAACTATTTGATTTGTAAGCTTTAATAAATTGGCATAGAGTGTGTAAGTAAATAATTATAAAATCAAATAAATACAGAGGTTAGTATGGCAGATCAAGGTTCTGGCGGTAACGTAATCGCAGCATTATGTAATATATTTTTTCCTGGTTTAGGGCAGTTAGTGCAAGGGCGTATTTTAGCGGCTATATTTTTTGC
Source organism: Pseudoalteromonas sp. SG43-4 (assembly GCF_014164325.1). Lineage (NCBI taxonomy): Bacteria > Pseudomonadati > Pseudomonadota > Gammaproteobacteria > Alteromonadales > Pseudoalteromonadaceae > Pseudoalteromonas > Pseudoalteromonas sp. SG43-4. Next base: position 5,825 of record NZ_JACJFB010000034.1, read on the forward strand.
ACTCGCTATTATAATAAGTTACGCACTAATTTATGTGCTTGTAGGTTTTGTACTAGTGCCTATTATTTACTTATGGTCGATTATTGACGCAGCGCGTTATAGATCGCGAAGTTAACTGCTTTAAAGTTGAATAAAATAGCGCCCTTGTGGCGCTATTTTACTTTATATGTCCTGTGGTTTGCGGGCGTTTACGTATATAATTACGCAATTAAAGATTTACAGGCAAATCCTATGGAGTATCAATTTATTCGCGACCCTATTAGTGGGCTACGTATTAAAATAAGTAGTGAACACGCTATTATTGGTCGCTGGCTAAACGAAGAAATAGGCAAAGACAAAGTAGCTATGGTTCAAGCGCTTATTGCATCGGTGAGTTCAAGCTATGAGCCGCTAACGCTAAAAGGCCAAGAAATAGATTTAATATTAACCAAAGACGAAGCACTATTTGAAGCCCATGCGCTTCATCAAGACAGTGAAGACCTAATAGCGTATCAAGATGACGATTTAGCGCTTGAAGAAAATGGTTTAAGTAGTGGTTGTGGCTTTGAAGATTTCATTGATTTAATTGATTCATGGGCTGAATTTAGCGGCTCAAAGTAAACTACATATTAAGATAGTGCTGATGCGTTAAGCTTCCTTTATCTGTACTATTACACTAATCAAAAACGACAGGAATGAATATGTCTGCCAATTTAAACAAGCTAGTAGTTATGCTAGAAATGCAAAACGCCATGAACACTAAAGTACATGAGCAATGGTTTACTCAAGGATTCGAATGGTACCGCGCTATTTGGGTTGAGTGCGCTGAAATGCTGGATCATCATGGTTGGAAATGGTGGAAAAAACAAACACCAGATACTGAACAAGTTATTTTAGAGTTGGTTGATATTTTTCATTTTGGTCTATCGCTTAGAATTGACGGCAAAACTAGCTACGAAGACTTAGCAAAGCAACTTGAAGCTGAGCTTAGTAATGCTCAACAAGCGGATGACTTTAAACAAACGCTAGAAATATTAGCGGCTTCCGCCGTTGCAGATAAAACGTTTAATGCCGCTGCCTTTGCCGGCTGTATGGCGCAAATGGGTATGGATATTGATGATTTATATCGCGGCTACGTAGGTAAAAATACGTTAAACTTTTTCCGCCAAGATCACGGCTACAAAGATGGTAGCTATATTAAAGAATGGAACGGGCAAGAAGATAACGAGCATTTAGTTGAAGTAGTTAAAAGCCTTGATACAGAACATGCAGATTTTGCAAAGTTAGTATACCAAGGCCTTGAAGCGCGTTACCCAAAAATCTAGCCCACGTAAACTGAGTTAAATAATCTTACGATAGTCGGTAACACTCAGGTAATCGGCTATTTCGTTATGTGGTTGTTGGCTATCAGGGTTAGCAACTGCCAGTAAGTGCTCGATGCCGTATTCTCGTGCGGCATTTAATACCGGCACACTGTCATCTACAAACAAAGTGCGCTGCTTATTAAACCCTAAGTCTTTTTGTACTTGGTGCCACAAACTTTGCTGCTCTTTACTTACTCCATATTCATGAGTAGACACTACACCATCTAGGTAGTTATCAATCGCTGTATGCTCAAATTTCAGCATGACACTCTCAGGGTGGGCGTTGGTAAGTAAAATTAACTCTTTGCCTGCTTTTTTAAGCTCGGTTAAAAAATGAGGTACGTCTTCGCGCATTTTAATTAAATGCTGAGACTCTCGTTTAAGCTCCATTATAGGCAAGTTTAATTGCTGCTCCCAATAATCTAAACAATACCACTGTATTTGACCGCTCACAGCTTGATAGCGTTTTAAAATATCTGCTTTAGCTGCATCTAGGCTAATGCCTCTAGCTAATGCGTGTTGCGCAGGGATAACGTTAAGCCAAAAATGACTGTCGTAATGTAAATCGAGTAATGTTCCATCCATGTCGAGCAAAACGGTATCGATTTTTGACCAATTTAACATAGGAATTTCAACTTATAAGGTTTATTATTGAACTAACTGCCATGATAGCAAATTAACGCCAATGACACAGAAAAAGCACCCAACACCACCACAAATCCTCAGTAACAATGTTGTTGCTAAAAGTCGCCTGTTTACTGTGGAGTCTTTAGAGTTAAAGTTTTCTAATAACGAAGAGCGCCAGTATGAGCGAATTCGCGGCGGTGGCCGGGGAGCAGTGATGATTGTTCCGTTAAGTGCAGATAATGAGTTACTACTTGTACGTGAATACTGTGCGGGCACAAACAATTACCAGTTAGGTTTTCCTAAAGGCTTAATCGATCCGGGCGAAACCCCAGAGCAAGCTGCTAACAGAGAACTTAAAGAAGAAATTGGCTTTGGCGCTGAGTATTTTAAACCATTAAGAACAGTAACAATGGCGCCGAGTTACTTTAATGCCACAATGCATATTTTATTTGCTAAGCAATTATACCCAAAAACCCTTATTGGTGACGAACCAGAGCCGCTAGTTGTTGTTAAGTGGCCATTAACTCAGTGGCAGTCATTATTAGACCAAGAAGATTTTACCGAAGCACGCAGTGTTGCAGCTTTGCTATTATTAGATAAGTATTTAGCGTCTGGAGCTGCCGATGAATAAATTAATCGAACCGTGCATTGAATTAGCTGAGCGTGCTGGCGATGCAATTATGGCCATTTATAAAAAAGGCGATATTGGCCAACAAGAGAAATCAGATAATACGCCTGTTACCAAAGCTGATTTAGCAGCAAATGACGTACTGGTTGCTGGATTAAAAGCACTTGCACCCGATATCCCAATTATGTCGGAAGAAACACCTATACCTGCACTCGCCGATAGACAGGACTGGCAGCGTTATTGGTTGCTCGATCCGATGGATGGTACAGGCGAATTTATTTTAGAAAGTGGCGACTTTGCAGTAAACATTGCATTGATTGAAAATAATCATCCTGTGCTTGGTGTTATTCATTGGCCTGCAAAAGGTGTGACTTATTTTGCTACAGCTAAAAATGGTGCCTTTAAACGTGAAAACTCAATTGATAAGCAAATATCTGTAGCGCCGCCAGAGAGCTTGACGCTTGCAGTGAGCCGCCGCCAAAAAATAGAAGCGGTGAGTCAGTATTTAAATAGTCAGTTTACAACGATTGCTATTGGTTCGTGTTCTTTAAAAGCCTGTACTGTTGCAGAGGGCAAAGCAGATTGTTTTTTAAGAATTGGTCCAACGGGAGAGTGGGATACAGGTGCTTCACAAGTTATTGTTGAAGAAGCCGGTGGTTGTATTACCGATGCAGAATTTAACCCGCTAACGTACAACCAACGCGAGAGTACTGAGAACCCTGACTTTATAGTAATGGGACATCCCGACTGGGAATGGCAAAAAATGATTAATCCACATCAAAGATTGAGCGCAGAGTAGTAATTTGATTGCTTTTTGTTCGGTTGAACAACTTTAATTAGTTTAGGTCTTGCATTAAATGTTTATTCCTATATAGTAGCGCTCTCTTCAAGGCAGGCACGTAAATATTACGAAAATGCTTTAAAGAAATTACAGGCGCGGGATGGAGCAGTCTGGTAGCTCGTCGGGCTCATAACCCGAAGGTCGTCGGTTCAAATCCGGCTCCCGCAACCAATTTCCTTAGGGATTGAGGTTACTGTAAACTCTAACTTAAGAGATAAAATAAAGTAGTCGATAGACTTAAAATATACAGGCGCGGGATGGAGCAGTCTGGTAGCTCGTCGGGCTCATAACCCGAAGGTCGTCGGTTCAAATCCGGCTCCCGCAACCAATTCTTTTATAAAGATTTAGTGCAATAGGTAGTTTTAAAAGGTCGTCGGTTCACTCTTCACCTTCACAGCTCCCGCAATAAATTTTTTAATTGGAAGCCAAGTTGTAATGTAAGCAACTTTAAATAAGTCTACAAATTTCAGGCGCGGGATGGAGCAGTCTGGTAGCTCGTCGGGCTCATAACCCGAAGGTCGTCGGTTCAAATCCGGCTCCCGCAACCACTGAAATAAATAAGAATGAAACGGCACGCTTAAAGCGTGTTTTTTTATGTCTAAAATTTAGTGTGTATATTGTGGCTCATAACCCGAAGGTCGTCGGTTCACCTTTTATAAGTTCAGGCTCCCGCAACCACTGAGATAAATAAGAATGAAACGGCACGCTTAAAGCGTGTTTTTTTTATGTCTAAAATTTAGTGTGTATATTGTGGTTCATAACCCGAAGGTCGTCGGTTCACCTTTTATAAGTTCAGGCTCCCGCAACCACTGAAATAAATAAGAATGAAACGGCACGCTTAAAGCGTGTTTTTTTATGTCTAAAATTTGGTGTGTATATTGTGGCTCATAACCCGAAGGTCGTCGGTTCACCTTTTATAAGTTCAGGCTCCCGCAACCACTGAAATAAATAAGAATGAAACGACACGCTTAAAGCGTGTTTTTTTATGTCTAAAATTTAGTGTGTATATTGTGGCTCATAACCCGAAGGTCGTCGGTTCACCTTTTATAAGTTCAAGCTCCCGCAACCACTGAAATAAATAAGAATGAAACGACACGCTTAAAGCGTGTTTTTTTATGTCTAAAATTTGGTGTGTATATTGTGGCTCATAACCCGAAGGTCGTCGGTTCACCTTTTATAAGTTCAGGCTCCCGCAACCACTGAAATAAATAAGAATGA
>NZ_JACJFB010000034.1:10581-16642 GCF_014164325.1 Pseudoalteromonas sp. SG43-4
AACGGCACGCTCAAAGCGTGTTTTTTATGTCTAAAATTTGATGAGTGTGGTGATTTAGCTTATAGGTTAAAGATCATCTTCACTGCATGAGGCATTCACTTCTCATAAGCGCAAGCTCCCGCCCCCTGAGATACACTTTAAAATGTTATAAACTTCTTAAAATAAATCGTTATTACTTAAAACCTTGTTTGGTTTGTGTTAAAACGGCACAAATATTTTTAGGTTGTTACAAATATGACTGAACTTTACCACTGGTTTGATTTAATAGGCATTGCGGTGTTTGCTGTATCAGGCACTTTGCTAGCGTACGAGAAAAAAATGGATGGCTTTGGGGTCGTAGTTTTAGCGACAGTAACTGCTATTGGTGGTGGTACAGTGCGAGATCTAATTTTAGATGTTCCTGTGTTTTGGTTACACGATCAAAGTTACTTTTTTGCCATACTCGCTTCAGTATTTGTTACAACACGCCTTATAAATAAACAAAAGCCGATACCTCATTATATTTTACAAACAGCGGATGCGTTCGGGTTAGCTTTTTTTGCAGTAATGGGGGCGCAAAAAGCACAGCTTGTTGGTATGCCCGATATGACTGCGGTAATTATGGCTGTAATTACAGGCTGCTTTGGTGGATTAATTCGAGATGTGCTTGCACGCGAGATCCCTATGCTATTAAAGGGTGAGCTTTACGCTATTACCTGTATAGCGGGTGGTACTGTTTATACGCTTGGCATTAGTTTTTCGTTAGCAACCGAAATGGCGATGGTATTAGGAATGTTAATGACCTTATTACTTCGTTTAGCCGCTATAAAATGGCAAATCACATTACACGTTTTTAAATATCCTGACTAAACTGGTGTAATCACACCATTTACTAGGATAAGGAATGTCGTTAGCTCGTATATTTTCTCGTGCTCAAGTGGGCATAAATGCCCCTGAAGTTATTGTAGAGGTTCACCTAGGAAATGGTTTACCCGCTTTTCATATTGTAGGCCTGCCCGAAGCGTCTGTTAAAGAGTCGAAAGACAGGGTACGTAGCGCACTCGAAAACTCACAATTTGGTTTTCCCGATCAACGAATAACCGTAAATTTAGCCCCAGCCAAATGCATTCAATGGAAGTCATGGGAGTTTTTGTAAGTTGATAATTTTATTATTTAATTCTTGAATATAGTGATACATTGCCATAATACAGGAATGTATTTCATTAATAAGGATTGTTATGGGTAAAATTTCAGCTGTACTATTTGATCTAGATGATACTTTAGTTTTTTCTTCACATCTAAAAAGTGCCAGAGAAACTAGAGATATAAGAGCTCTCAGGAGGTTATTGCCATCGACTCAATTATGTAAGAATATTCTCACTTTAATTGAAGGATTATCTCGAAAAGGCATACCGCTTGGAATAGTAACAAATTCACCTAAATGGTATGCAGATGAGGTACTGAATTACTTTGAACTATTCGGCTATTTCTCTGTGATTGTGTACTATGATGACGTTAGGCCGAATATAAAGCCTTCACCGCTTGGCATTAATCTAGCGTTAGAGCGTTTATCAATATCTAAACCTGAATCTGTTTTATACATAGGTGATCACCAAGTCGATATTGATGCTGCCTATTCCTCGCATGTCATACCTATTGCTCCAACTTGGGCTGATACTAAAATTCCTCAAATGCCAGCATGTGTTATATGCACAAAAGCTTTATTAAAGGAAATAGATTCAATTGAAAATATAAGATTATTGGCAGAATCGGCTTCTGATAATACTAATTTATATTTCCAGATTGGAAGAGAGTTTTATTTTTGTCCGATAAATCTAGAAGCCCAAGTAGTGATGCCTGGAAGAAGAAATATCCAAATTATCACTTTTGGTCGTTATTTTAGTACTAAATCTAAAATAACAGCTAATCTAGCTGCTAGTCATAAACTATCTATCGATATTCAGTCAAAAGAACAAAACTCAAATTTTGAGGCTCCAAAGTATTGGGTCGATACATTTGTTTTTGCATTACAAAGAATACCGCAATATCTATATAGAAATAACGAAGGCGTAGATATAGTTACTGTAATCCCCGCAAAGCAGCTAAAGAACAAAAGACTAGAACGTATGCTAAGGCGTATTCATGAGAAATCAGGACTAGATTATCATTTTATTGACGATATATTTCAATTTTCTGAGAATGCAATTAGCTTAAAAACTGTGAACGGCAGAAGAGAGAGACAGGTAGCTATAAATGGGCAGTTGCATCTCAATCAGAAGTATAAAGGCAAGCTTAAAGGGGCGAAGATTATTATATTGGATGATGTAGTTACGACCGGTGCTACATTTAAAAGAGCAATCTCACTACTTGAAGTCGAAGAAGCTGAGAAGGTGCTCGGGCTTTGTTTAGCGAAAACGGTACATCCAATAGGTGACACTGAGACGTGTGATAGATGTAATAGACCTATGAGATGCCTTACAAATAAGTATGGAATAAAATTTTGGGCTTGTACTGGTTATCAAGAACCAATACCTTGTAATCACGCTAAAGGTATAACTATAAAGGACTGCCCAAGGTGTGCGAAAGAATTAGTGTTAAAAAGCAGTCAATATGGAAAATACTTAGCGCACGAAGGTGAAGCAGCGAAACACTGTCAGTATAAAGAGAATAGGTAACTATATTTTGGAAGTATCATTATTTACATTTAAGCTTTTGTGTCTGAGCTCTTTGAAGGGAGTTGGTCAACAATCATTAAATCGACTGTTAAATGAGGATATTCTGAAGCTGGATCTCGAAGAGATACTAAAAAAAGTCTATCTTAAAAAACAATACTCATTAGAAGATATAGAGCAAGCTAGGACGTTTGCTCAAAAGCAGGTTGATGAAGCTTACAAAAGAGGGCATTACATAATATCTCCTCTTGATAATATCTACCCTGAAATATTGAAAAAACTAGAGGTAAGACCTGCTATTTTATTTATCGCAGGTTCTCTTGAAGCTGTTAATTCAAAAAAAGTAGCAGTAATCGGTACTAGAGAGCCGACTACTCATGGCAATATTATAGCTAAGAGAATCACTACTTGGTTTACCCAAGAGGGATGGGGTATTTTAAGTGGCTTAGCTATTGGAATCGATACGATTGCACACCAAAGTACTTTAGATGCTAATGGAATTACCATAGCAGTTCTTGCTCATGGTTTGGATACCGTTTACCCTGCAAAAAATAGAGGTCTAGCAGATGAAATTCTTCGCTCAAATGGTGCCTTAGTATCTGAATACCCATACGGAGTAACAGTAAGACCTGCTCAATTAGTTCAAAGAGATAAGATCCAAGCTGCTTTGTCTAATGCAGTGGTCTTAGTCCAAAGTGACCTAAAAGGTGGGAGTTTACATGCTTCTCGTGAAGCTATTAAGCTTGGAAGGCATCTAGTAGTTGCAGGTCAAAGCACTACTGATTTAGAAAATAATGAATCAAAGACTCAAGCAAATAATTTTATTTTAACAGGCAGTAATGACGAAATTGCTCGATTTATGAGATGTCTTCCTAACCAATTAGATCGAATCATCTATTTGAAAAATAAAAATGATTATTCTTTTGTTAATAATATTTTACTATCCGTATCAGAAGATGTCATTCAAAACCCCAAAGAGCAGAGCTTATTTGATTAATTTCAAATATCTCAGAATAATTAATATTAGAGGTTCGCTTGGATATACGCACATTTATAAGTCAATATCGAAATCATCCAGTTTTATTTATTGGCACCGGAGTAAGTCTTCGATATCTAAACAACTCATACACATGGGATGGCTTGTTAAAACATATTGTTACTGAGTTGACAGGGGATGTGGAATTTTATTTAGATATAAAATCTCAGTGTCAAGATGAAGGAAAGTACGATTATTCTATAATTGCTTCGAAAGTAGAAGAGGCGTTTAATTATACTTTAAGTCAGGATCGAAATGGAAAATTCAAACAGATCAATGATATTTTTTATGAAGAAATGATAAAAGACAATAACTTAAGTCGTTTCAAAATATACATATCTCAATTACTTAGTAAACTTGATTACCGTGACTCTAAACTGGCCGAAGTAGCTGAATTTAAAAAAATACGTAAAAATATTGGTTCTGTTATAACAACTAATTATGACTGTCTTGTTGAGGATATATTTGATTTTCAGCCTTTAGTTGGTAATGACATTTTATTAAGTAACCCATATGGCTCTGTTTATAAAATACATGGCTGTCATACAGCACCATCTAAAGTGATAATTTCAGAAGATGATTATTATAAATTTAATGCAAAATATGAATTAATAAGAGCCCAGCTACTATCCATTTTCATTCATAACCCAATTATTTTTTTAGGGTATGGGATAGGTGATGAAAACATTAAAAGTCTATTGAAGACTATTTTTACCTATGTAGAACCGAACTCTGAGGATGCTGAAAGAATTCGTAATAACTTTCTTTTGGTCGAGTATGAAGAAGGTTCTGTATCACATGAAATTTGTGAACATGATATTGATCTTGAGGGGTACGCTACTATCCGTATTAACAAAGTCAAAACGGATGATTTTATTGAGATTTATAAAGCTTTGTCAGATTTAAATTTACCTGTTTCTGCGATGGATATTCGAAAAGTACAAAGTATAGTAAAGGAGATTTATTCAGGAGGGAGTATTCAGGTAAGCATTACTGAGGATTTAGATTCATTAAATAATAACGAAAAAATACTAGCAATCGGTTCCAGTAGGTCAATAACTTATACCCATCAGGACTCTTCAGGAATGATGAGTAACTATTTTAGTATTATTGATGAGGCTAATAACCAACTCTTAAAGCTAATAAACGAAATCAAGATAGCATCTACTCAGTGGTTTCCAATTTTTGGTTTTCATAAAGTATGCCCTGAAATAAATAAAGCTCCAATTTTAAAAGTTCAGCAGCTAGCTAAGTTAAAAACATACCTAAATACACTCAGCTCTAATGTAGAGTCAATACATACATCTGCTGAAAGTATTATGGAAGATGATAATATATCGCGTGCTAATAAGGTGAATGCAATAATTTGGTCGATTTGGCATGATAAGCTCGATTTGGCTGACATAGAGGTTTATTTATTGGGTTTTAAAAATAAAAAAGATACAGATTATAGGCGTTTACTATGTGTTTATGACTATAAAAAATATGGTGAACTATAATTATAATACTTCAATTACTTTGTGTATGTATGACATTAAACACCTATATTTTTTTATATTGGAGCTAAATCTATGGATATTATAGAAGTTATAAAAGAGCCTATTTTTTTAGTTGTATCTACAATACTTTCTCTCATTATTTCTGTAATGGCGAATGTGTTAACTCCAAAAGTCCTTCAATTATGTTCTCAGCTTTCTGTATCTCTAAGAGATAAGCAATATGCAAAGAAAGCTATTTATCACTCAAAAGTTGTTACAGCAGCACATGATACAAATAGGGTTGTGAATATTAAGTTAGACGCAGCCTATAGCTTGCTAAGAGCTTTAATTATGATTGTATTTAGCTTATTTCTATTTTCTATAGCAACTTATTTTGATGTATCTGTGTTTTTTATCGCTTTTTCATTGGCGCTGGTTACGTATGCTGTTTCATTATTCAATAATGCCCAAATAAGCTATAGGATAGCTGTGCTTGCAGCAAAAAGAGCAGAGTATATGATGAAGATTAGGACGCAAATTAATGCTAAATATCAAGAGCAGGAGTATGAAGACTTTATCGATCCCGATGAAGATGCTTATGAAAAATGTCTTATTGAGTGGGACAAAGAAAACATCTAAGTATAACGATCCCGCTTCGGACTAAAGAATTTTAAATAGCTTTTTCTTTAGGTCTAAGTTGAGCGCTAATACTTCAGGAAAGATAAAGACGCTGCTAACTTAAATTTTATTTTTATACTTATCTAACGCATTAAGTACGTACAGAGATGTCCTAAAGTATAGGACTTGAAGTTTAAATTTTACACAGACTATTTTTTACGCCTAAGATTGCTGCTATACCTATACCTATACCTATACCTATACCTATACCTATACAG
>NZ_JACJFB010000035.1:0-9879 GCF_014164325.1 Pseudoalteromonas sp. SG43-4
ATCATTTTGCGGGGCTAAACGTGTCGCTACCTGTGTTAAAAAATTCTCATTTACGACTGCATGGATGCAGAAGGTAGAGCAATGCAGGAGCAATTGCCGAGAACAACTAAATAGCGAATTTTTTGCCTAGCTATCAACACGTTTTTCCAGCCTCAAAATAGATCACTTAATTAAGCGAATTGGTATTAGTCTTTATTATATCCCTCAATAAATAGCATTAACGTGCTTAACCATATAAAATTCGCGGCAATTAAATATGAGCGAAGCGACATTGTAATGAGTAGAAAGATTGAACTATTAGCCCCAGGCGGTGATGTTAACGCGGTAAAAGCCGCCATTGTAGCCGGTGCTAATGCGGTTTATTGTGGGTTAGATACCTTTAATGCACGTAACCGAGCGTCTAATCTTTCGTTTGATGAGCTTAACGGCGCACTTCGCCTAGCCCATGAATACGGCTGTGAAATATTTTTAACGCTAAATGTAGTTATATTAGAGCACGAAATGGGCGCGCTATTTAAGCTACTTAACCAACTCGTAAATACCACGCTCGATGGCATTATTGTGCAAGATTTAGGGTTGTTCAATATAGTTAAAAAGCACTTTCCTACTTTGCATATTCACGCATCAACTCAGTTAACCACCCATAACGAATCACAGGTTGAGTTTTTAGCGCGCATTGGCGCTACACGTGTAAATTTATCGCGCGAGCTTAACCTAACTGAAATTAAAATATTGACCGACGTAGCGCACAAATGTGATGTATTAACCGAGGTGTTTGTACATGGTGCATTGTGTATTGCGTTTTCGGGGCAATGTTATTCAAGCTCAGTAAGTGTGGGTAACTCAGGTAACCGTGGTCGTTGCTCACAAGCATGTCGTGATGAATACGAGCCAACGGCTATGGGTAACAAACATCCGTTAAACTTAAAAGACAATTCAGCCTATTTTGATTTACCAGAGCTGGTAGCCGCAGGTGTTGACTCGTTAAAAGTAGAAGGTCGCATTAAAGGTGCTAACTACGTTCATACCGTTATTGATAGCTGGCGCAAACAAATAGATACCTTTGTACAAACAGGTAACTTAATTGAAGACGATTCAAGCTTATACAAAGTATTTAACCGTAATTTTACTAATAAGTTTTTGCAAGGTGACATGACAAAAAACATGTTTACCGACAACCCGCGCGACCATAGCTTTGATCACGCTAACGAAAAGAGTAACGCGATTTCGGTTGTGCAAATTTACGATGCACAACAAGAGCTCGCCGCAGAAAAAAATGACATTGATACGTTAGTTAAAAAGAAAATTGAGTTTTTATATATTTCAAAGCGAGAACTACGCTTTGAGTTTAGCGGCCAATTAAACCAGCCATTTACAGTAACACTGACAATAAACGATAAACACGACAACACCCTAGCAGAGCAAAGCGCTCTGCAACCTCTACGCTTTGAAGTTCAATCGCAAATGCCTATGCAAACCGCCGATAAATCGATTGTGGACATTGCAGCTATTGATAAACGCTTTAAAACCTTTAGTAATGCCAATTTTGAAATTAAAAATATGGATTACTCAAACTTAGGCAACAACTTGAGCATTCCGTTTAAAGAGCTTGCCCGTATTAAAAAGCAAGTCGCGTTTTTATTAAACGAAGGCAAAGACGTACTCGCCCCTGTTGAACTGCCAAAACTAGTAAACCACCCTAAAGCCGATAACAAAACAACACTCTCTATTTTAATATCGGACATAAAAGACGTTCATCTATGTGATTTAACAGATGGCGATGTTTACTTTAAATTACCAGAGAGCTTTAGAACCGATAACGATAAATACATTAATGTATTTTTAGAGCACCCACATTTAATTCCGTGGTTTCAGGCGGTGTTAATTGGTAAAGATTTTGAAGAAGCGGTACGTTTGCTAGAGGTTGTAAAACCTAAGCTTATTATTAGTAACAACACAGGCGTTGCATTTAAAGCAGTACAAATGGGTATTGACTGGATTGCAGGCCCGTTGTTAAACACCACAAACTCTTATGCGTTACTTACACTACAAGAAGATTTAAACGCAAAAGGCGCGTTTATTTCAAACGAAATAAACAAACCACAAATGCGTAATATTAAACGCCCTAACAACTTTAAAATGATGTACAGCATTTATCATCCAATACTAATGATGACTAGCCGACAGTGTTTTTTCCAACAAACCGTTGGCTGTAAAAAACCACGTATTGACGCAAGCTGTATGCTGAGCTGTAAAAAAGAAACCACCGTTACCAATGTTAAAGGTATTAGCTTTGCTATTGATAAACAAAAAGGCGGCTACCCAAGTATTTACAACCATGAGCAATTTTTAAACATGGATATTGTGAGTGACTTTGCCGACAAATTTGACGAATTTATGATTGATTTAACCGACATTGGCTCAGGCGATAAAGAAAAACTGGATAAAGCCGTGTTACTTGCGCATTTTCAAGATTTAATTAACGGGCAAACACAAGCGGTTGAACACTTAAATAGCTTGGTTAAAGTACAAACCCGCCAGCAGTATGTTGAAGGCCTAAACAGCTAAGGTAACTAACATGACATTGCCATTATTATATTCATTACAACACTGCCCATACGCAATGCGTGCACGAATGGGTATTTTAATGGCAGAGCAACAAGTACTTCTACGCGCTATAAAAACTAAAAATAAACCGCCGCATCTGTTGCAAATATCGCCTAAAGGCACTGTGCCTGTTTTATTACTGCCTAACAACCAAGTGATAGATGAAAGCCTCGATATAATGCTGTGGGCTTTAAAGCAAAACGATCCGCATAATTTACTGCATACTCAAGACCCATTAGCACTTGAGCGCATGCTTGAGTTAATTAAGCTAAACGACACGCAATTTAAACCGGTGCTCGAAAAGTACAAATTTTATGCTCGTACAAAAGACATGGCACAAATTTATTATCAAAAAGCCTGCGAAGAGTTTATTAAGCAATTTGAAGTAAAACTAACCACGCATAAATACTTAATAGGCGATGAAAAAAGTCTAGCCGATTATGCCCTGCTGCCATTTATTAGACAGTTTGCCCGCGTAGATAAACACTGGTACTTACAAAGTGAATATACGCATGTTCGTGCATGGTTAAACGAGTTTTTACACGCCCCTATTTTCACCAAAGTCATGGCCAAATTTGATTTGTATATGGACTGCGGCGAAGAGTTTTTATACGGCGTTAAAAAGTCTTAACTTAGCCTTTGTTTTATAAGGAATTACATTACTTTAACTAGCTGTAAATCTTAGCATTGAATTATTCTCATCATCGGATTTAAGCCCTATATTTACGCTATACTGCCCTCCCCATTATTAACAAACGCTATGCATTATGAACTACTCAAACTTTGGCACTAAATTTACACAACCCAACGGCATTACCCAATTAATGGAAGACTTAGGCGGGGCTAAAAACAGTAACAATCCTAATATTGTTATGCTGGGTGGCGGTAATCCCGCATTAGTACCACAAGTAAATGAGGTTTTTTTAAGTGAATTACAAAAACTTGTTGCCAGCAATAAAGTATCGCAAGTATTTGGGCTTTACGATGGCCCAACCGGTAACGACGAGTTTAGAGCTGCATTAGCTGGCCAGCTAAGTAAAGAGTACGCATGGGATATTAGCGCTGATAACGTAGCACTCGGTAATGGCAGTCAAGCTAACTTTTTTGTGCTGTTTAATATGTTGGCAGGCGAAATGCCGGATGGCAGCCAAAAAAAGATTTTATTCCCCCTCGCGCCAGAGTACATAGGTTATGCCGATCAAGGTTTATCGGCTGATATGTTTGTTGCCATAAAGCCTGATATCGAAATTTTAAATACAGGCAGCACATCAAAACAGTTTAAATACGTCATTGATTTTAAAGCAGTTGAGAAAACACTAGCAAACGACAGCAGTATAAGCGCGCTGTGCGTATCACGCCCAACCAACCCAACAGGTAATGTAATTACTGACGATGAAGTAAAACACCTTGATTTGCTTGCTAAGCAATATGGTATTCCACTCATTATTGATAACGCATATGGCGATCCGTTTCCAGGTTGTATTTACACCGATGCAAACCTAACGTGGAACTCAAATATAATTTTATGTATGTCACTTTCAAAACTGGGCCTACCGGGTTTACGCAGCGGTATTGTAGTTGCAAACAATGAGATTATTAAAGCAATTGGCCGCGTAAACGGCAGCATGGTGTTATCGCCAAATAGTATTGGCCCAAGCTTAGTGACACGCTTAATTAACGACAACGAACTACTGCCACTGTGCCGCAACGTTGTACTGCCTTTTTATCGTAATAAAGCACACATAGCGATTGAGTTGTTTGACGAAGTATTTGCCGAACTGCCTGTTTATTTGCACAAAGTTGAAGGTGCATTTTTTATGTGGCTGTGGTTTAAAGATACAAAAATAACAAGCGAGGTGTTGTATCAACAACTTAAAGAGCAAGACGTGTATGTGATCCCAGGTCACAACTTTTTTATCGGCATTGACGATGATTGGGCGCACAAGCACGAGTGTATTCGTATTAACTATGCTACCGATGCAGACACCCTAAAAAAAGGCTTAGAAGCGATTAAAAGCCTAATAAAGTAAATATAAAGATGCCGATATAAATATCGGCATCATTCATTTAATTCGCTTATATATTCGTTTAAAATTCATGCAAACGCACTGTATCCCCTTTAAATTTATATACAAGTTGGTATCCTACGCGCCCTTTTTTAATAGCAATTCGCTTAATTAAGTGATCTATCTGAGGTGAGAAAATCGTGTCGATAACCAGGCAAAAATTTCGTTATTTAGTTGTTCTATATCAGAAATTTTTAACGCAATTAGCGTCAGATTTAATCCCTCAAATTGATTAAGTATTATTGCGGGTTGGTATAACATATGCCTATTAAAAAAGAAATCGTCAAGGAGCGAATACTGCTGCAAGGCACTTACTGTAAGTGACAGCTTTAACACAATCGGCATCGCGTATAAATATTGGTTTTAAACGTAAGATGTAACTTTAAATAGCAACATGCAATAGCACTATTAAGGTCAATTATGCGATTAGGACCAGGACTACTCGTCACCGCTGCCTTCATTGGACCAGGGACCATTACTACCGCCAGCGTGGCAGGTGCAAACTTTGGTTTTGCACTTATATGGACATTACTGTTTTCAGTAATTGCCACTATATTATTACAATCTATGGCGGCGCGCCTTGGCGTTGCCACCGGGCAAGATTTAGCTCAAGCGCTCAGAGCACATATTCAAACGCCTTTATTTAAATCTTTAGCTATATTTTTAGTCATCAGCGCCATTGGTGTGGGCAGTGCAGCTTATGAAGCGGGTAACTTAAGTGGCGCTAGCATGGGATTAATTGAAATATTCCCTCAAGTTAGCTCCCAACTATGGACACCACTTATTGCTTTTTTTAGTGCAGCTTTACTGTATAGCGGCAAACATAAAGTGGTTGAAAACGCGCTAATTTTACTCGTTATTTTAATGAGCTTAGTGTTTATCTCAACACTTGTAATGGCAGCGCCTTCACTGGGTGATGTATTTGCTGGTTTTATTCCTAGTATGCCTGAAGGCTCTATTACAACCATACTAGCTTTAGTTGGCACTACCATTGTGCCGTATAACTTATTTTTGCACTCCGGCGTACTCGCTGCTAGACACGACAGTAACAGCGACATGCAAAAAATGATTAAACAAACAAATGTTGATACAGGCCTATCAATCACTTTGGGCGGTGTGATCACTTTAGCTATTTTATCTACAGCTTCAGTTGCATTTTATGGCACCGATGCGGGGCAAATTAGTGCGGCTAACATGGCCGTGCAACTAGAGCCATTGCTTGGCGACGCCGCTCATTACTTTTTTGCTATTGGCTTATTTGCTGCAGGTTTAACAAGTGCTATTACAGCGCCGCTTGCCGGTGCTTATGCTGTGTGTGGCATGTTAGGCTGGTCTAACGATATGAGCAACACGCGCTTTAAAGGCGTCGCTATTGTTATTTTATTGTTTGGTGCTGCGGTGGCGTCACTCGGTTTAGACCCTGTCGCGGTAATTATATTCGCGCAAGCGGCTAACGGGTTATTACTCCCTATTGTTAGCACCTACCTTGTATGGCTGGTTAATCAAAAAGGGGTTATGGGAAACTACACAAATTCTTTGCTGTTAAACTTGGTAACCCTACCCGTTTTAATCCTAATTTTTGGGTTAAGTAGCTACAAACTGATTAGTTTAATTTTCTAATTAATTTCTAAAGGCCATATTTAAAGCCCGCTGTTTATAATAAACAGCGGGCTTTATTTATTAATCACTATATAACGTATAAACCGTACTTATATTCACACATCTAACACGCTTTTTGGTTTTTAGTTACTTTAAATAATTGCGAAAATGTAAAACCACCTACCGCGCCTGCAAGCAGTTGAGCATAAAAACCCCAGCCTCTTGCGCCCGCTATAATATGAATATTCATAATTGATTCAATGGCAATTAACACAATAGCAAATGCCACAATGCCAGCAATAACAAATAACTGAGTAGTGTATTTTTGAACCTTTTTATTAAGCTTTGCGGTAACAAAAAAAGCGATGGCAAGTGCTACGGCAATAATAGCGCCGTAGGTAGGTAATAGGCCTAACCAATCATCAAGCGTTAAACTAGCACGATCACTAAAGCCCACCACTACACCTACATTAACTAATTGATTGACAACGTATTGGCTATGAAACAAGCTAGCTAGTGTGAATGTAAGTAACCAAGAAACTAAAAATGAAGGCAATACACGTGTTAAAAACGACATGGTTATCTCAACTTAAAATAAAGCTTTTTTCTTATACTGGCCATGCTAACAAAGGCTTGCCCGGTAAACAATGTATCTCTTTTTTTACTCTGCTTTCGCTTTGTGCGTTTTCTGTTAATGCAAGCGCTGCGCTACCAAAGGAGCAATACAGTACACAAACACTGGCTACGCAATTACAGTCTCCGTGGAGCATGGTTGAACTACCAAACGGCACATGGTTAATTACAGAGCGTGATGGTCATGTAGTTATAGTTAAGAACAACGTGCAATCAAGAGTAAAATTAAACCTTGAGGGCTTATACGTTGCGGGCCAAGGTGGTTTACTCGACATTGTTTTATCACCAGATTATAACGACTCAAAAGAAGTTATTTTTACTTATGCCCAAGGTGATGCAAGCGCAAACAGGCTGGTTGTTGCCAAAGCCACGTTTAATGGCACTGACTTTTCAAAGCCTAACGTTATTTATAAAGTAGCGACTGATAAAAACACACCGCAACATTACGCAGGACGCGCCCTTATCTTACCCGACAATACATTATTAGTTTCAACGGGCGATGGGTTTGACTTTAGAGAGCAAGCACAAGTTATCACCAGCCAACTTGGTAAAATATTACGTATAAACCTAGATGGCACCATTCCAACAGATAACCCATTTATTTATCATAAAAACCTAAATGCACATGCTGTCTACTCACTTGGTCATCGTAACCCTCAAGGCTTAGTTTATGATTACGATACGCAGCAAATTGTTAGCCACGAGCACGGCCCTGCAGGCGGTGACGAGCTAAACTACTTAACCGCTAGCACTAATTACGGCTGGCCGGTAATCACCTATGGCAAAGATTACTCGCAAGCGCGTATTTCACCCTTTACCGTATATAAAGGCATGCAAAAACCAAGTGTTAATTGGACGCCATCAATAGCGCCGTCAGGCATGGCGTATTACGGCTCTAAACATGCAGCTTTTCCTTCGTTACAGCAACATGTGCTTATCACTACCCTTGTTGATAAAAAGCTCTACAGCGTTAATCTGCTAAGTGGTGAATTTACACAGTCTCACGTATTTCCTAATGCCGCAGGCAGGTTAAGAGATGTGTTTATAACTGATAAGGGTAACGTCGCGGTATTAACAGACGGTAAAGAGGCAAAGCTAATGTTGATGACATCAAATTAATTCACAAAGAGAGTTAAGGCGCTTCGCTTTTAGAGGATAATAGCGGCTTTAGGGAACCGCTTTAATCACTCACAATCAGACAATGGCTCACTAATTGTGAGTGTATGAGTACCAAAATTTAATATAGCTTGGTATTTTCTAAAAAATGGAGAGCCTAATAATCCATATATTGTATTGCCACCACCAGCAGCCTGTACATGGTCTCGGTTTAGTGATAAAAACTGTGTACTTTCATACAACTGGCATGCCAATTCAAATTTTAAAACGTCTAGTGAAAGCTAGGAAGTCCAACGAAAGCTGGTAGTGATCATAAATTCAATGGTGCGAGATAGTGTCATGCGGGATCCTAAAATCGTTTGAAATTAGGAATTGACACCATAGTCACTTGTTATGTGTATATTGCACTCAAGGCCAAGTTCTACAACTTAAAGAGTTACCACCTTTATCAAAACCCCAAGCAATTATGATTTCCGTTTTAGGATCAACATCGTAATAAATAAGACATTTACCGACAAAGTCTTTAATACTGTAATTCGGTAATACTTCTTGCCTGCTAAAATGGTATCTCAAAAAACCAGTATCTAATGTTGTAATATTGGTTAACCCTTCGCCTGCGATTAAATAATCCGATCTTATCAACTCACCAGCATCGGGTGATTTAGAAAGCTTTTGATTATTTATATTCTCACCAATATTCATATTCAGATATCTCTGATAGTCCTTATGACCGACAGTGCAACCCGAAAGGAAAAATAAAAGGAAAATACTAGCAATTATTTTCTTAAATTGTTCAAACACTGGAATATTGCACCATATAGATTTATACACATTACGCCCGCCTAAGCGGCAATTTAATTATGGGCTAAAATATTGAGCGCAGCGACAATAGCCCATTGTTAATTGTCCGAGCGAACTTAAGAGCGAATTGTGGCGCTTGTTATGTGTATTTTAAACTGAACCAAATATTTCTAGTTTATTGGTATCAAGAACAAAAATTGATAAAACCTCAGATTTAACTGAATAAATAAGTTTGCCCCCCTCTTTGAGCACGACTTTACCCAGTAACTGATTGAACAACCACTCCCTAGGCATAGATTCAGCAATAATTGAGGAATGAACCAATGCGTGACATTTATAAAGTTTTTGAACTAGTTGGAAAGTATTCAATTTATGATGACACTCAATTATGCAAGTGACTCCTTTTCGCTTCCAAGTTTTTTCAATATGAACCCATTCGTTTTTGAAGCCAGTGGATTTAAACTGTTCTATGGCATCAAACACTTCTGATTTCGGCAACTCAGCATATTTTTCAGCAACCTCAAAACCATGTTTTAGAATTTTCTCGAAAGCTAAATACTTTTCATCATCTGAGTGAATGAAACACCCTAAATCTTGTGAGATATTAACATGGGCAATTGCAGGATCTTTTCCCAGGCTAAACTCAGTTTCTACTGGTAACTTAGAGCAACTTATAACTAGTCTTGAAAATTTGCTACGAAAGTTAAGTGGGTATAAAAGCCTTTCAATGAAATGAACCATAGATCTAGAATTCACAATCACAGTTTTTTGTTCTTCTTCGGTGTACGTGCTATCTAATACTAATTGAATATCCCAAAATCGAGTCATGCTCACAACTTTCCCAATACACATAACGCCACATTAAGCGGCTAAAAATTGTTGGCTATAATGTTAAACGAAGTGAAAACAGGCAACTGTTTTTAGTCCGTTTGAATGCCTTGTATGGATAATAAACCCATAAATTAATTAATACTTTAACCAAGTTCGGGTAATGTGAGGCCCAAGCTTTGGCTGCAACCAAAGCCTTTTATACAGTAGTTCGATTGATTGAAGGCTC
>NZ_JACJFB010000036.1:0-9246 GCF_014164325.1 Pseudoalteromonas sp. SG43-4
GCCTGGTGATAACATCAAGATGACAGTAACTCTAATCGCACCAATCGCGATGGATGAAGGTCTTCGTTTTGCTATCCGTGAAGGTGGTCGTACTGTAGGTGCTGGTGTTGTAGCAACTATCGTAGAGTAATAATTAACTTTAAAGTTAATTGTTAGAAAAAGGTCACTCAGGTGGCCTTTTTTAATGTCTGAAGAAAAGTGATTTGCTCCTAGGTATAGAATTATTGCCGAGCTTGGGTTGAGTTTTACGAAACCCGAGGGGAAAATAGTACCGAAGATAACTATGCTGTTAAATATAAAAAAAGCACGGCTAGGCCGCGCTTATATTGAGTTAGCTCTTGGTCTTTTAGCCAATTACTAATATATGATAAAAGCTTTAGTGTTTCTTCGCATACTCTTGCGCTTGTTTTAAAACTCTTAATAAATTGCCACTTAAAATCTTTTTAATATCTTTGTCGCTGTAATCTCTATCCATTAAACCTTGGACAAGATTTGGGTAGCTAGATACATCTTTTAAGCCGATAGGTAATGAATCGCCAACTCCATCATAATCAGAGCCAATACCTACATAATCAATACCAATTAGCTCAACTACGTGATCAATATGGTCAAGTACTTGCTCAAGACTTGCAAATGGATACGGATTTTTAGCACGGTACGCAGCATCAAAATCTTTACTTAACTTAGTGCCTTCTTTTTTAGCTGACTCTTTTGTACTTTTTAATTGCTTGCCCCAACTACCTGCTTTAGCGGTAACAAAGCTTGATCCAAAGTTGATTTGAATAACGCCGCCATTTTCTTTCAGCGCTAATAGCATATCGTCATTCATATTACGCTCAAAGCCAGGCGTGTATTTACGAAGTGATGAATGAGAGGCAATTACTGGTGTTTTAGAAAGCTCCATAACCTGATAAAACGCATCATCAGAAATATGCGATACGTCAATTAGCATGCCTATATTATTCATTTCAGTGACAAGCTTTTTACCAAATGGGCTTAAGCCTTTCCATTTACGGCGTATATCGTAAGACGAATCCGAAATATGGTTGCTTTGCGAGTGTGCTAGCGTGATGTAACGAATGCCACGGTCGTAAAAGTGCTGAAGGTTTTTCATATCACCTTCGATTGGAGAGCCATTTTCCATACCCATGGCTATAGACAGCTTACCTTGTTTAAATTGCTCTTCAATATCAGAGCTTGAGCTCGCAATAGCAAACTTATCCGGTGCGCGCTGGACTATGGCTTCCATACTATCAATCATTTGATTGGCTAGCTGGTAGCTTTTTCCTTTACCCTCAAACTCTAAATGCGCAGGAATATAAATCGACATAAACGGTGCGTTTAAACCGCCTTTTACAGCGCGAGGATAGTCAAAATCGCCATCACTAGTTGCTTTGGTTACATCAACCCAGCTTTCGTGAATTCGATAAGGTACGTCAATATGGGTATCAATTAAAATGGTATCTTTAGCGAGTTTAATTGCCTTATCAGATGCTGTTATTGTTTGTTCTGCTTGGGCTTGGCTAGTTAAAGCTAGTGATATGGCTACCACTAGAGTGCTGAGTTTTATCATGTTTTGGCTCTTTGGGTAAAAAGCCATTGTGTACGTTCAATTCAAAAGTTACAAGTACTACGCCTTAATCAAACGACTGTGCTTGATGCTCTTCACTTTGCAGCGCTTTAAATTCGCCTTTTGAAATTATAGTTACAGACTCGTGTAATTCTGAGAAAAACACCATCGCTTCGCCATTTTTAAGCTGCAGCTTTACTTGGCTTACTTTAGATTCGATGCTTGCCTCTACTTCACCATAATCGGTACCTTCGCGTAATACGTAGCTTTCGATTAAGTTATAAAGAGTGTCTTGATCGAGTTGTTCAAAAGGGATAATCATTACTACTTGTTACTCGCTTTATTTGATACGTGCTGGCTAAAATAATGAGGGACGGCTTTTTCTAACCAAAATATAGGTTTAAACGGATTTTTACCGCTAATAAAACCAACATGCCCGCCCTTGTCAGAGATGCGCAGCGTAACATGCTCACTTACGTCTTGCCTACTCGGTACGGCTTTAATTGAGAGCATAGGGTCGTCTTTGGAATGAATAATAAGTGTGGGTACAGCGATATCTTTCAAATACGGCATAGCACTGGCTTTACGGTAGTAATCGTGTGCGTTTTCAAAACCATGTAGAGGGGCTGTTAACTGATTATCAAACTCTAATAAATCGTCAATTTTCATTAACTGTTTTGGCGTTAATGAAATTTGCTGCTTAATTTGTGGCAGCTTTCGCTGCATTGATTTTTTCATCCGATCGAGCAGATATTTTTGGTAAATTTTACCTAAGCTTTTACGAATAACATCGCTCGATGACGACAAATCATAAGGAGCAGATACCACCGCTGCTGCACTTAATGGGCATTTTTCGCGTTCTTCACCTAAGTATTTGGCAAGTACATTACCGCCCAACGAAAAACCAACAGCGACCATAGTGCGCTTAGGAAATTGCAGCTTTAAGTGATTTATAAAAAAAGCTAAATCGGCGGTGTCACCGCTGTGATAAGCACGTGGTAGGCGATTTACTTCGGTTGAGCAATTTCTAAAGTGCATAAGCACAACTGCATAACCTTGTTTTTTTAATGCCTTCATCATGCCTTTGGCATAAAAGCTATTTATATTGCCCTCAAGGCCATGTAAAACAACAGCAAGTGGTGCGGTTTCATTATGTGGAAGTGACCATGCAAGCTCAATAAAGTCACCATCAGGTGTATCAAGTTGCTCAAGTTCGTAGGACGTATTGTGAAATGGGCGGAAAAAACGCGGCATTATGGTCTGAACGTGACGATTGGTCATCCACCATGCTGGTTTGAACTGAGAGATCATGTTTGTACTACGCACTTTGTATTAAACGAAAAGCTAGTGTATCAAATTTTTCGCTTCAGAAAATAAAAAGCGCCTAACTAGTAAACTAATAAGGCGCTTTAGTGCGTCGTGCTTAATTTTGTTCGGGAATTTCTGCATCATGTATTTTTTTCAAAAAGAAAAAAGCAAAAAAGATACACAAAGAAACAACGATGGTTAAAAACCCAAAAGACATAAATAAAACTGGATCTGTAAAAAAGTCTCTAAAGAATACGTTCATGAGTTGCTCCCCTCGTTGTTGATGGGTTAATCATAAGCGGTGTTTGCAGGTCGCAACGTGATCGAGATCAAGTTATTTTTCTAAGCAGGTGTAGGAGTGAAGCTAAGTTGATTTAGATCATGTTTTAAGGGTTGGTAAGTTATTACCACTGAGAGCTAAGAGAGTTTTCTCTTAAAATAGTAAGCTGATCGTAACTCATTTTTTTTCACTTTATCTAAAAGCGTAGCGCTTTAAACTTTTTTGAGTAAGCCACTTAAAGATTTTTTGCACAAAGAGAAAAGAATGAGAAGTAAATGCGGGGAGATCAATGAACTACTTGAGCTGTACTAGCTCAGACTTGATCTGACAGTTACCCATTTTCACCTGGGTAATTTAGTTTGTTTTCCTCTAAAAGCGAAGCGCCTCTTAACCTCTTTGTGAGTAATTACTTGAAGTTTTTTTGCACAAAGAAAAGAGTATAAAAAGTGGAGGAGGCTACAAAAACTAACACCCTAAGTGGCTTTCACATATAGCTCAATGTTGTTTGGCTCTGAAAGTTTGACTAATTCAAGCTCATTTACCGTTTCAATCAACATATGTTGCTGTTGTTTTTCAAGCTTCAGCTCAGCGCTTAGCAACTCTGCACGTATTGTGGCGTAATCACTTATCGCATTCTGGTTAGCTTTTAAATAGCTACGAGCGGCGCGCAGAGGTTGTAATGCGCGAGTATCAAAGTCACTAACTACTTGCGTTAACTCGTTTAGCTGTTGGGTATTAACACTTAAATTTAATGAGTCTAAATAAAGCAGTAATAAGCATAAATTAACATTTTTTCCTTGCTGGTTTTGTAGTGCCAGCAAGGTTGTTTGTTGATCAGGCTTTGCGTACAAAGTACACGCAAATTGCCAAAAATGGTCGCTATTGAGCAAGTTCATCGGCGAATGCCTGCTCTTTTTCTTCCATTTCTTCAAGTGCCATAAGTAACTCTTCTTCAACGTCGTTAAGTTTAGGCGTAAGCGTTGCTTGCTTAGCTAATAACTCTTTAAGCTTGGCTTTGTTGTCATCGTTGTAGAGTTCGTTGTCGCCAAGGGCTACTTCAACTTCGCTAAGCTCTGCAGTAAATTTATCGAGTTGCTTTTCAAGCTTTTCAATTTGCTTTTTAAGTGGCTGAGTGGCTTTTCTAAATTCAGCTTCTAAGCGCTTTTGCTCTTTACGGTTAACACCTGGGTTTGCTTTAGGCTCGTCGTTTTGCTGCGCTTTAACCGCTTCTTTATTGGCATTCAGTAACCACTGATAATACGCATCTAAGTCGTAACCAAACTGGGTTACTTTGCCGCCATCTACTAAGTAAAACTCGTCGGCGGTGTTTTTAAGCATATGGCGATCATGCGATACGGTAACCATAGCGCCTTCAAACCCTTGTAATGCCATAACAAGTGCATGGCGCATTTCTAAATCAAGGTGGTTAGTTGGCTCATCGAGTAGTAATAAATTTGGTTTTTGATATACCAACATGGCAAGCACTAAACGTGCTTTTTCGCCGCCCGAAAATGGGGCTACAGGCTCAAGTGCTTTATCGCCAATGAAAGCAAAGCCGCCTAAAAAGTCACGTAGTGATTGTTCAGTGGCTTTTGGGTCGAGGCGTTGTATGTGCATTATTGCACTGGCTTTTAAATCAAGGGATTCAAGCTGATGCTGCGCAAAGTAACCAATATTTAAACCGTGATGCTGAATAACTTCGCCAGCTTGCGGCTCTAAATCACCAGAAAGTAGTTTAATTAACGTTGATTTACCCGCACCATTTCTACCAAGTAAAGCAATTCGGCTACCTGGTACAAGGTTTAGCTCTATATTATTTAAAATGGTGACGTCACCATAACCCGCTTTGGCTTTATCTATCGTCATTAGTGGGTTTGGTAATGCTTTTGGCTCTGCAAACTCAAAGTTAAATGGCGAGTCGGCATGTGCCGGCGCTAGTTTTTCCATGCGTTCAAGCGCTTTCACACGGCTTTGTGCTTGTTTAGCTTTACTGGCTTTTGCTTTAAAGCGCGTTATAAACTGCTCAAGGTGAGCAATTTGATCTTGCTGTTTATCAAACATTGCTTGTTGTTGTAGTAAGCGCTCAGCTTTTTGGCGCTCAAACTGCGAGTAGTTACCTTTGTACACGTTAATAAGTTGCTTATCTACATGCCAAATTTGATCAACCACCGCATCTAAAAACTCACGGTCATGCGATATAAGTACAAGGGTGCCGGTATAAGCACGCAAAAAGCGTTCAAGCCAATAAACGGCATCTAAATCAAGGTGGTTTGTTGGCTCATCGAGTAATAGTAAATCGGCGTCGCGTATTAATGCTTGGGCAAGGTTTAAACGCATACGCCAACCACCAGAGAACGAGCTTACTGGATTTTCTATAAGGTTATTGGCAAAGCCTAAGCCGTGTAATAGCTCACCTGCGGTTGATTCAATGCTATAGCCTTTAATGTTCTCAAGCTGAATATGTACTTTAGCTTGTGTGTCGCCATCGTTGTTTTTCTCGGCCTCACGCAGTGCTATACGCATTGCGTAGTATTCTGGGTGGCCTTGAAGTACATAATCAATCGCGCTTATTTCAAGGGCAGGTGTCTCTTGCTTAACAGAGGCGATAGACCAATCTTTTGGAATGCTGCAGTTACCGGCATCTAGTTGTAGTTCTGATTTTAGTAAACCAAATAACGTTGATTTTCCACAGCCATTAGCGCCAACAAGGCCTACTTTGTGTTCTGGAAATAACGTAGCTGATGCGTTTTTTAATAAGGCTTTACCGCCACGAAGTAGTTCTATTTCTGAGATTTGGATCATGAATGCGTTACTTTGCTGTGCCCTTGTTAAGTTGGCGCTATCATAACATAGAACTTAATGCTCTTATCAAGCGTATCAACAAGTGAAGTTATACGATAAAATGACAGCAGTTCAAACCACAGGAAAAATGTTGTGAGACAAAAGAAGCGATTTATTGCTGGAGCATCGTGCCCTGACTGCAAAGCCATGGATACTATGATGCTATACAGAGAACATGATGTTGAAAAAGTAGAGTGTGTTGAGTGTGGTCATAAAATGGCGCAACCCGATAACGCTGTTCAGGCGTCTACTCGCCAATTTGAACAAGTAATTGGTGTGTTTAAACCGGGCGACTAACCCGGTTTTTTATTGCCTAATTTTTACCGGTTTTAGTAATGCGGTGGAGGTGGCTCAGGTACTTCAGACATCATAGACGATGATGACTGCGACTCTTTAATTTTCTCTGCTAGCAGCTCGGTTTGGCGTTTCATTTTTGCTAACAGCTGTTGGTGCACTTTTATTTCATCATTTAAGACTTCAATCGTTTCGTCTTGAAAAGCCACTTTGGCTTCAAGTTCCATTAAGCGATGTTCAATTGTGTTCATTATTCTCTCGTATAATAAATCGCTCTGCGATCCCGCTGGAGCTTTCGGTTAACAACGACTTACCGTTATCTGTAAATGTCACATCTAGCACCACCGCCGATTTAGGCTTACTGCCTTCGCGCGGGGTAACCTGCCAAGTTTGAATTTTTTCACCGCTTGGTATTTGCCACAAATCTACGCGCTTATTTGGCGAGCCGGTTGCAAGCAAAGTGCCTTGTTCGTTAAAACGCACAGCAGTAAAAATTTTCTGACGCGCAATATACTTCAGTTTACTCACAAGATCACCTGTAGTCAGCTTCCATACATTTGCTTGTGCCATACTATCGGCCGTAAACGCATAGCGACCTTGTGGATCGAGCGTCACTTGGGTAACACGCGTTGGGTGATTAAAACGATGAATTACTTGACCTGTACGTGTATCCCAAAAGTAAGCAACATAATCGTTAGAGCCACTTAAGGCAAAGCGTCCGTTAGGTGAAAGGTCAACGGTGTTAACTTTATCTTGATGACCTAAAAACTCAATACGACGCCCGGTTTCTAGGTTTACAAATACGACAACGCCGTCGCTACGGCCGTATAAAACACTACGGCCTTGATTGCTAATGGCGATATCGCGAATACTGGCTTTTTGTATTTTGTAATAACCTTTATTTTTGCCTGTGGTTATATCCCACACAGCAAATGTGGTTTTTTCGGCGGTAACTGCCACGCTGTTATCAAAAGCAATGGCAACAGCGTACACTAGGCTGTCTTGTGACTGCTGCTGAAACCATTGGTATTTTAGCACCTGCTGTTGATTATCCCACAGGGCGACCCCATGGTTGATAGAGGAGATCAAACTGTATTTACCATCGTTTGAAACTGTTGATGAAAACGCACCTTGTGCAGCATGTTCGTAACTTGCTACAGCGTGTTGTTTTTTATCGGTACAGGCGATGGCTAAAAAACAGCTAAATACGATTAAAAAAGTACGAAATATCGACATATTACAGGTATTTCCCCTTAACTCTTAGTGACTGAGAGGTTAGACTAGGACGCGTTAAATGCCTAGGTTGTTTGTCTAATCACTGGATATGTTTTTAGTTTAGCTAACAATATGGAATTTAGTCATTAAACAAGCAGCCTATCATGTGGGCCGTTAATCTTTCACTAGTAATAATACATTAAAATGACAACTGCAAAGTATGTCGGAGATTTAAAATGAAAAAGACGATTAGATTGTCATTGATTGCAGCGTCAGTTTTAGCGCTTACAGCTTGTAATCAAGAAGCAAAAAAAGAACAAGCTGAAGTTAAATTAGACACTGTAGAACAGCAACAAGCATACGGTATTGGTGCATCTGTAGGTAACTTTTTAAATAAAGACCTAGCAGACAAAACAGAAATTGGTATTGAACTAGACCAAGCACTTTTAATTCGTGGTTTTGAAGATGCGCTTGCTGGCAATGCAAAAATTGACGAAGAAAAAATTCGCGAAGTATTAACTGCACTAGATACATCAGTACGTACTAAGCAAGAAGAAAAAGCTAAAGTAGAGTCTGAAAAAAGTAAAGAAGCAGGCGCTAAATACCTAGCTGACAACGCCAAAAAAGAAGGCGTTACAGTAACTGAGTCGGGTCTACAGTACGAAGTACTTAGCGAAGGCGATGGCGAAAAGCCAGTGGCAACTGATGTAGTTAAAGTACACTACAAAGGGACTTTATTAGACGGTACTGAGTTTGATAGCTCATATGCGCGTAACGAACCGACAACTTTCCCTCTTAACCGCGTAATTGCGGGTTGGACTGAAGGTTTACAACTTATGTCAGTGGGTTCTAAGTACAAGTTCACTATTCCTTCAGAACTTGCTTACGGTGACCGTGACTTAGGTAAGATTCCAGCTAATTCAACACTTGTATTTGAAGTTGAATTACTTGAAATTCAAAATGAAGAAGCACCAGCACAATAATAAGCTTATTGTGTAAATGCAAAAAGGGACCTTAGGTCCCTTTTTTAATATGCGTAAGTAACGTATTAATTCGTGTGATTAGAAAACAAGTTATCAATAAGCTCATCTTCAAGTGCAAAACGAGCTTCTAATGCTTCACCAATAACAGATAAGTCATTATCAAAATCTTTCAATAAGTCTTCTTTATCTACTTCTGCGTACTTATCATTAAAATCTAACGCCACATCGGTTGTGCTAGAAATACGCGGGTAAATAGAGTTTGCAAGCTCTTGGCTTTGTAAGCCCTTTTTTTCGCATGCTTTTGCTATATCGTCATATACTTCAAAATGGCCTGCAGATAGGTAATCCATTAAAAGCTGGCAAAATGATTCAATTAGTTTTGGCTCTGGCAATGCTTGATCTTGCTTTTCGTATGGCGTAAAGCCTGCAATTTTGCAGTAAAGTACAATAAGTTCTTGGCGTTCGTTTAGCCATTTATCAATTACTGTGTGGCTACCACCCCATTTCTGTTGAGCTTTTTCTACACGCGTCAGCATAACTGTTCTCCTAGCTGGGTTGGTTTTTAATTTAAAATATAATAA
Source organism: Pseudoalteromonas sp. SG43-4 (assembly GCF_014164325.1). Lineage (NCBI taxonomy): Bacteria > Pseudomonadati > Pseudomonadota > Gammaproteobacteria > Alteromonadales > Pseudoalteromonadaceae > Pseudoalteromonas > Pseudoalteromonas sp. SG43-4. The sequence goes on from NZ_JACJFB010000036.1 coordinate 9,073, forward strand.
GTTTATGTACATCAAGATATATTTAATTTGCGCGTATATCAACAAGTAAAGTTGAGCTACTTTGAGGGTTGTACCTTTTTATATAAACCGAGGCGAGGGATTTTATTTTAGGCAAGAAAAAACCACCAGTTACGGTGGTCTAATTTCTTTCAGTGACTTGTTATAACAAGCTTT
>NZ_JACJFB010000037.1:0-4647 GCF_014164325.1 Pseudoalteromonas sp. SG43-4
AAAATTAAAATTAAATTTAATTATTATTTGGTGTTTTTTATTGCTAAATAAAATTACCTATGGGTATAGCCTCAAAATGAAATTAGACGACGTTGCTTCAGACTTAACCAACCAATTTGTAATTAACGACTATTTGCATCAGTTATTTGATGCGGTAAATGTAATTTCTGTTCAAGGTTATGACAATGAACGTCGTGTTATTTATTGGAATGAAGGCAGTGAGCGACTTTACGGATACACAAAAGAAGAAGCCATAGGGCAAAAAATAGAAGACCTTATAATTCCAGAATCAATGTGTGAATTTGTAATTGACGCACACAGTGATTGGGTAGAAAAAGACATAGAAATTCCAGCATCCGAAATTACCCTAAAAGGTAAAGATGGCGAAAGTGTATCCGTTTTTTCTAGCCATGTTATGTTTACAAATCAATATAATACAAAACAAATGTATTGCATTGATATTGACTTATTTGAGGTTAAAAAGGCACAAGCAGATGCATCATTTAATGAGGATATGCTAAAAACTATTTTTGAGGCAATTCCTGACTTATTTTTCTTGATGGAAAATGATGGAACTATTATTGAGTATCATGCCAGTAATGAGACCGATCTCTATACCAAGTCCAAGCAATTTATTGGTAAAAAAATGGGTGATGTACTCCCGCGCGATGTAGCCGAAAAATTTGAAACCTATATCAGCCTTGTATTAGAAAAAAAGCAGATGATGAGCTTTAAATACGAGCTAGCTTTGCCCCATGGGCTCGTTTTTTTTGAAGCAAGAATAAATAAAATAACAGAACATAACCAGTTAATGGTTATTATTCGAGATATTACCGAACAGCATAAATCAGATGAACTAATTAGACATCAAGCGTATTACGATAGTTTAACTTTACTTCCAAATCGTTTTTTAGCACTTGATCGTTTGTCGCAATTACTTATTGAAGCACAAAGAAATAACGAAAAAGCAGCGGTACTGTTTTTAGATTTAGATGATTTTAAAAAAATAAATGACTCCTTAGGTCATGAAACAGGAGACAAACTTTTAATTGAATCAGCGCAAAGGCTACAAGATGCACTACGAAAAGAAGATACGGTAGGGCGCCTAGGTGGAGATGAGTTTATCGTATTATTACGAGGTATAACTGATCATCATGCTGCGCTAAAAATCACTGAAAAACTGCTAAATAATTTTAGGGCCCCTTTTAAAATTGAAGGCCGAGAACACATACTAACAGCAAGTATTGGTGTAGCCATATACCCAGAAAATGGTACAACCGTTGCTGATTTATTAAGAAACGCTGACACTGCAATGTATCAAGCAAAATCATATGGTCGTAATACTTATTCATTTTTTACTAAAAAGATGAACGTAATTATTCAGCGCCGACTCGAAATAGAAGAGCAGATGCGTGGCGCCCTTGAGCGTGACGAATTTGAGTTATACTACCAGCCCCAATTTGACGCCAAAAATAAACACATCATTGGTGCAGAAGCGTTATTACGTTGGCATAACCCTGTGCTAGGTAATGTAACACCCGATGAGTTTATACCTATTGCAGAAAATACAGGATTAATTGTACCGATTGGCAAGTTTGTAATTAGCCAAGCATTAGATTTTTTAAACACATGGCAAAGTACTTGTAAACGAAAACAGCAATACACTATTGCCGTTAACTTATCACCTCGTCAATTTAGAGACGTGGGATTACTCAGCTTTATTCAAAACTCATTGAGTGAAGCAAACGTAAATCCCGAAAGTTTAGAGCTTGAAATAACTGAGGGAGTGCTGATGAGTTGCCACACTAATGTTGTTGATATATTGACTGAAATTACGGCATTAGGCATTAACTTATCAATGGATGACTTTGGTACGGGTTATTCGTCATTAAGTTATTTAAGAGAATATCCGTTTAATGTACTCAAAATAGATAGAAGTTTTATTGATGGTATTGTACTAAACAATGAAGATTGTAATCTCGTAAAGGCAATTATTGCCATGTCGCACAGTTTAGGGCTGACAGTGGTAGCAGAAGGCGTAGAAACAAAAGAGCAGCTTACTTTATTGAACGAATTAGGCTGTGATTTTATGCAAGGTTTTTACTTTAGTAAACCCATACCAGCAAAACAGTTTCTTGATTTTTCGATGAATTTTGATAAAAAGTAAGATTAAACACTCGATTGTAACAATTCATTGCGCGGCTATTGACCTCATTAGCTACTGACGAGTAACCTGTTATAGAAACAAATAAAAAGGATTCTATAATGCGTTTAAAACCTCTTGTAGCTACATTAGCAGCCACATTTTCTTTATCACTTTCAAGTAGTGCCATAGCCGACGAAGGCATGTGGCAACCACACCAACTTCCAGAGTTAGAATCAATTTTAAAAGCCAAAGGGCTTGAAATTGATGTTGCATCTATTTCTAAATTAACCGAATTCCCAATGAATGCGGTAATTAGCCTAGGTGGCTGTACAGCATCGTTTGTATCGCCTAAGGGTTTAGTTGTGTCAAACCATCACTGTGTTTATGGCTCGGTGCAATACAATTCAACACCTGAAAACAACATATTAGAAAATGGCTTTTTAGCTAAAAGCCCTGCTGAGGACTTACCAGCAGCGCCGGGTTCACGCGTATACGTCACAGAAACAGTTACTAATGTGACTGACAAAGTTAGTAAAGGTATTGAAGAACTAAGCGGTAAAGCACGCTACGACGCAATAGTAAAAAACGAAAAAGCGCTAGTAGCCCAGTGTGAAGCCGACGAAAGCTACCGTTGTAACGTGTATTCGTTTCATGGTGGTTTAGAGTTTTACCTAATTAAGTCACTTGAAATTAAAGACGTACGTTTATCTTACGCACCAGCTATGGGCGTAGGTAAATACGGTGGCGATATAGATAACTGGATGTGGCCGCGCCACACAGGCGACTTTGGTTTTTACCGCGCTTATGTAGGCAAAGATGGAAAACCAGCTGAGTACAGCGAAGACAACGTACCTTACGTACCAGACTCTTACCTAAAAGTAAGTGCCAAAGGCGTGCAAGAAGGCGACTTTGTAATGGTTACAGGCTACCCAGGGCGTACTAACCGCTACCGTATAGCAACAGAGGTAGATAACGTATTTAACGACAGCTACCCTAAAGCACGCGTCCATAACTCAAAATACGTGTCGCTTATTGAAGAAAACTCAGAAGACGGCAGTAAAGCGCGTATTGCTTACGAAAGCACCATTGCAGGTTATAACAACTATATTAAAAACTATGGTTCGATGATCGAAAGCTTCAAAAAAGGCACTATGCTTGAGCGCAAAAAACAGTTTGAGAAAGAGTTAACACAATGGATCAATAGCGATAGTGAGCGTAAAGAGCAATACGGAAGCGTATTAGGTGAGCTATCTGAGCTAATTGCACAATCACAAGAGCACAGTGAACGCGACCGTATGTTAGGTTATGTACATCGCTCACAAATGATCAGCACAGCACGACGTTTATACCGCCTAGCTTACGAAAAACAAAAGCCAAATAGCGAACGTGAATCTGGTTATCAAGAACGTGACTTACCTCGCATTAAAGCAGGGCTTGAGCGCATGACGCGCCGTTATGATAGCAAAGTAGACAAAGCTATTTTACTGCACTTTTTAGAGCTGTATGCAGCACTTCCAAAAGAAGAGCGTTTTAGCGAGGTTGATAACGTATTTAAAGTACAAAATGGGTTTGATAAAGCAACCCAAAGCGCGTTACTTGATAGCATGTATGAACAGTCAAGACTTGATAATGCCACTGTTCGCAATTCATTATTTGAACAATCGTTTAGCCAGCTAAATCAAAGCCAAGACCCATTTGTGCAGTACGCTAAAGCAATCTTTAAAGTAATGAAAGCAGAGGAAGATAAATCAAAAGCACTTGCAGGTAAATTACAAGCAGCTCGCCCAGAGTTAATGAGCGCAATCATTGCGTTTAACAAAGCTAAAAACAAACCTGTATACGCCGATGCCAACAGCACATTACGAGTAACCTATGGCACCGTAGGCGGCTACTCACCTCAAGATGGCTTGGTAGCAACACCTTTTACCTCGCTTGAAGGGTTACTAGCTAAAAACACCGATGTTGACCCATTTAATGCACCTAAAAAGTTACAAGAGCAAATTAAAGCCAAGCTTTATGGTGATTACACGGGTGGCATGAATACAGTACCCGTTAACTTCTTATCAAATGTAGACACTACCGGTGGTAACTCAGGTTCGCCAACACTTAACGGTAAAGCAGAGCTTGTTGGTTTACTGTTTGACGGTGTTTACGAAAGTATTATTGGTGACTGGGATTACAACCCTGAGCTTAATCGCTCAATCCACGTTGATTCACGCTACATGCTTTGGGTAATGGATAAAGTAGATAATGCACAAAACTTATTAGACGAAATGACAATCGTAAAATAAGTAATTATTGAGATAACAGAAGGGCGCTTACCGTAAAGGAAGCGCCTTTTTTGTAGGTGGCCAAAATCAGTGTACCACTACAAAATGTAGTGGTCAATAAAATTTGGCCACAGTTTTAGAATCTTGATATCTAACCTCAGATTCATTTGGCGCTAAACCGGCATTATAATGATGCGGCCTAACGTTGTTGTAATATCCGTTGATATAATC
>NZ_JACJFB010000038.1:0-3410 GCF_014164325.1 Pseudoalteromonas sp. SG43-4
CACCCTGAGTTGTTCGTGCCTCGCTATGCGTTGCTGTTTCCCGTCTCAGTGGGGTCGCATTATAGGGAGATCCGAAAACAGATCAACCCTTTTTTGAAGAAAACTTGAAATAATGTGCTGTTCGCTGAGAATTTGAGCTAAACACGTTAAAAATACAACATAACCATCAAATTATTAACAACTAACGGGGTTCAAACCTATTTTATATTAGAAGTAGAGTTAAACGATCTTCATATAGAGGCTTACACCCCAGATGATCAATACGATCGTTAATGAAAGTGTTACGGCTGCAGATCCCATATCTTTGGCCCTACCTGACAATACATGTAACTCTGTACTTACTCGATCTGTTAATGCTTCAATGGCGGAGTTTAGTAATTCAACTATTAATATAATAAGCAGTGAGCTAATTAGTATTGCCCAGTGTAATAGTGATGAAGCAAGCCAAAATGAAATAGGAAATAATATAAGGCTTAATAGTAGCTCTTGCCTAAATGCTGCTTCTTCTTTAAATGCTGCTTTAAAGCCAAGGTAAGAGCAATAGGTTGCTTTGAAAACACGCTTGAGGCCTAAGCCATTCGGTTTTAATACATCTTTCATTAATAAACTCTATGAATGAAGGTCAAAATAAAGCCCCGCACTGCGAGGCTTTTTATTTATGCTACGCCGTATTGATCACGGTAAGCTTTAACTGAGGCTAAATGCTGATCCATTGTGCCTTGGCTTTCAAGGTAACTGATAAGATCAGCTAATTTTACAATTGAAATCACTTTGGTATTAAAGTCACGCTCAACTTCTTGAATAGCTGATAATTCAGCTTTACCCTTTTCTTGGCGATCTAACGCAATTAAAACACCACTAAGGTCAGCACCATTTTGTGCAATGATTTCCATCGACTCACGAATCGCAGTACCTGCAGTAATTACATCGTCAACTAGCATAATTTTGCCATTGAGTTCTGAGCCTACTAATGTGCCGCCTTCACCGTGTGCTTTTTTCTCTTTACGATTAAAACAGTAAGGTACATCTTTATCATGATGATCCGCTAAGGCAACCGCTGTTGTTGTCGCTATTGGAATACCTTTGTACGCAGGACCAAATAATACATCGTACTCTATAGCAGAATCTTCGAGTGCCGATGCATAAAAGCGACCTAAACGCGCTAAGTCTCGACCAGTATTAAACAAACCAGCATTAAAAAAGTAAGGACTTGTGCGTCCAGACTTTAATGTAAACTCACCAAATTTTAACACCTGCTTCTCTAGAGCAAATTCTATAAACTCTTTTTGATAATCTTTCATATCTTGTGGCCTACCTATTTATGCTAATGCTTGCTTTTGTACGTCAATAATTTCGCGAATAGAATGTTTAGCTAAAGTAAGTAACTCATCTAGCTCATCAAACGAGAAAGGTTCGCCTTCAGCTGTACCTTGAATTTCAATAATTTTACCTGTTTCGGTTAAAATTACGTTCATATCAGTCTCTGCTGCTGAATCTTCAATGTATTCTAAATCGCTAATTGCTTGGCCTTTGTAAATACCAACTGAAATAGCTGCAATCATATGTTTAAGTGGGTTTGAATTAATCATACCTTTTGCACGCATATGTGTTAGTGCATCAACAAGTGCAACACATGCACCACTTATAGAAGCAGTACGTGTACCGCCGTCAGCTTGAATAACGTCACAGTCAATGGTAATTGTGTTTTCGCCAAGTGCTTTTAAGTCAACAGCAGCACGAAGTGCACGTGCAATTAAGCGCTGAATTTCCATAGTACGACCGCCCTGCTTACCACGTGCAGCTTCTCGAGCATTACGCGTATGCGTTGCTCGCGGTAACATACCGTATTCAGCATTAATCCAACCTTTACCCTGACCTTTCATGAAACGAGGAACGCCCGATTCAACAGTAGCTGTACAAAGTACTTTGGTGTTACCAAACTCAACAAGTACTGAGCCTTCAGCATGCAAAGTATAATTACGTGTAAATGTAACAGGTCTAATTTGGTTAGGTGTTCTTTCGCTTGGACGCATTGACGATCCCCTTAATTCAGAATTTGCGACATTATAAGTGTATGTGGGTATAGATACCATGTTGATTTAAATAAATAGCTGTATGCAAAATATTCAGTGTATTAAATTTTCCCTAGAGCTTAAGCAGTGTTACGGTATAATCATCATAATATTGTATTTATAAATTTAGGAAAATATCCATGATCCACAGTATGACAGCTTATGCGCGTCGCGAAATAAAAGGCGATTGGGGTACTGGCACTTGGGAAGTTCGCTCAGTAAACCAGCGTTACCTTGAAACATTTATACGCGCACCAGAGCAATTTCGTGGCATGGAGCCAGTTATTCGTGAGCGTTTACGCAAACACTTACAACGTGGTAAAGTTGAGGTCTTTTTAAAGTTTGTGGCAAATCCAGCCCACGTTGGCGAGCTATCAATTAACCAAGCACTTGCTGAACAACTAATAAATAGCGCTAAATGGGTTCAACAACAAAGTAATGGTGATATTAACCCTGTTGATATATTACGTTGGCCTGGCGTTATGGAAGCAGAAGAGCTTGATATGGATAGCGTTAATACAGCATTAATAGCTGGTCTTGATCAAGTAATCGAAGATTTTAAATCTGCACGTGGCGATGAAGGTGCAAACCTTGAAGAAATGATAGCAATACGCCTTGATGCAATTCTAGAGCAAGTAGAAATTGTAGAAACGCATATGCCTGAGATTGCTAAATGGCAGCGTGAAAAACTTGCTCAAAAGCTAGAAGACTTAGCAGCAAACATTGACGAGTCACGCCTTGAACAAGAACTTATTTATCTTGCTCAAAAACAAGATGTAGCTGAAGAACTAGATCGCTTAAAGTCTCACGTTAAAGAAACTAAAAAAATCCTTAAAAAAGGAGGCGCATGTGGCCGCCGCTTAGATTTTATGATGCAAGAATTTAATCGTGAAGCTAACACGCTAGCGTCTAAGTCTATCAATAGTGACATCACTACTGCAGCCGTAGAGCTAAAAGTACTAATTGAACAAATGAGAGAACAGATCCAAAATATTGAATAGTTTTCAGCTAAGTATGGCACATTCATAACTTATCAAAACCCGAGCTTAGCTCGGGTTTTTAGTAATACCACTAATGATACTTTGAGTATTGTTACCAAGTATCTTCACCTAAGGTTAAAGCGGCATCTTAAATCGTACTTTATTTTAGACATTAAAAAGCCCGAGACTAAGCTCGGGCTTTTTGGTAATAATTAGCTAGGCTAATAATTACGCTACGATAGTTGCTACAACACCAGCACCTACAGTACGACCACCTTCACGGATAGCAAAACGAAGACCTTCATCCATCGCGATTGGTGCGATTAGAGTTACTGTCATCTTGATGTTATCACCAGGC
>NZ_JACJFB010000039.1:0-1415 GCF_014164325.1 Pseudoalteromonas sp. SG43-4
ATATTAACTTCTGTCAAACTGTCGCATAAAACGCGTTTGGCGTTGTATGGTTAAGCCTCACGGGTAATTAGTACAAGTTAGCTTAATGGCTCACACCACTTCCACATCTTGCCTATCAACGTTGTAGTCTTCAACGGCCCTTCAGAGACTTTAAAAGTCTAGTGAGAACTCATCTCGAGGCCTGCTTCGCGCTTAGATGCTTTCAGCGCTTATCAGTTCCGAACGTAGCTACCGGGCAATGCCATTGGCATGACAACCCGAACACCAGCGGTTCGTTCACTCCGGTCCTCTCGTACTAGGAGCAACCCCTCTCAATTCTCAAACGCCCACGGCAGATAGGGACCGAACTGTCTCACGACGTTCTAAACCCAGCTCGCGTACCACTTTAAATGGCGAACAGCCATACCCTTGGGACCGACTTCAGCCCCAGGATGTGATGAGCCGACATCGAGGTGCCAAACACCGCCGTCGATATGAACTCTTGGGCGGTATCAGCCTGTTATCCCCGGAGTACCTTTTATCCGTTGAGCGATGGCCCTTCCATTCAGAACCACCGGATCACTATGACCTACTTTCGTACCTGCTCGACGTGTCTGTCTCGCAGTTAAGCTGGCTTCTACCATTACACTAACCGTACGATGTCCGACCGTACTTAGCCAACCTTCGTGCTCCTCCGTTACTCTTTAGGAGGAGACCGCCCCAGTCAAACTACCCACCAGGCACTGTCCGTAACCCCGATTCAGGGGCCAACGTTAGAACATCAAAACTACAAGGGTGGTATTTCAAGGACGACTCCACAACAACTAGCGTCGCTGCTTCAAAGTCTCCCACCTATCCTACACATGTAGGTTCAATGTTCAGTGCCAAGCTGTAGTAAAGGTTCACGGGGTCTTTCCGTCTAGCCGCGGGTACACAGCATCTTCACTGCGATTTCAATTTCACTGAGTCTCGGGTGGAGACAGCGTGGCCATGGTTACACCATTCGTGCAGGTCGGAACTTACCCGACAAGGAATTTCGCTACCTTAGGACCGTTATAGTTACGGCCGCCGTTTACCGGGGCTTCGATCAAGAGCTTCTCCCTAAGGATAACCCCATCAATTAACCTTCCGGCACCGGGCAGGTGTCACACCGTATACGTCATCTTGCGATTTTGCACAGTGCTGTGTTTTTAATAAACAGTCCCAGCCACCTGGTCACTGCGGCTCCCGTCCGCTTAGAGAGCAAGTCTCATCACAGATAGGAGCGTACCTTCTCCCGAAGTTACGGTACGATTTTGCCTAGTTCCTTCACCCGAGTTCTCTCAAGCGCCTTAGTATTCTCTACCTGACCACCTGTGTCGGTTTGGGGTACGATTCCATATAATCTGAAGCTTAGAGGCTTTTCCTGGAAGTATGGCATCAACAACTTCATCACC
>NZ_JACJFB010000039.1:1515-3032 GCF_014164325.1 Pseudoalteromonas sp. SG43-4
CCAACCTACTCACTTTCACATGGACTACCAACGCCATGCTTGTTTAGCCTGCTCCGTCCCCCCATCGCAATTATATCGAGTACAGAAATATTAATCTGTTTCCCATCGACTACGCCTTTCGGCCTCGCCTTAGGGGTCGACTTACCCTACCCTGATTAACATGGGATAGGAACCCTTGGTCTTCCGGCGTGGGAGTTTTTCACTCCCATTATCGTTACTCATGTCAGCATTCGCACTTCTGATACGTCCAGCATACCTCCCGGTACACCTTCAACCGCTTACAGAACGCTCCCCTACCACTCAGAATAAATTCTGAATCCGCAGCTTCGGTGCATAGTTTAGCCCCGTTACATCTTCCGCGCAGACCGACTCGACCAGTGAGCTATTACGCTTTCTTTAAAGGATGGCTGCTTCTAAGCCAACCTCCTGGCTGTCTGGGCCTTTCCACATCGTTTCCCACTTAACTATGACTTTGGGACCTTAGCTGGCGGTCTGGGTTGTTTCCCTCTTCACGACGGACGTTAGCACCCGCCGTGTGTCTCCCGGATATTACTTTACGGTATTCGGAGTTTGCAAAGGGTTGGTAAGTCGGGATGACCCCCTAGCCTTAACAGTGCTCTACCCCCGTAAGTATTCGTCCGAGGCTCTACCTAAATAGATTTCGGGGAGAACCAGCTATCTCCCGGTTTGATTAGCCTTTCACTCCTAGCCACAGGTCATCCCCTAACTTTTCAACGTTAGTGGGTTCGGTCCTCCAGTTGATGTTACTCAACCTTCAACCTGCCCATGGCTAGATCACCGGGTTTCGGGTCTATACCTTGCAACTATTCGCCCAGTTAAGACTCGGTTTCCCTACGGCTACCCTATTCGGTTAACCTCGCTACAAAATATAAGTCGCTGACCCATTATACAAAAGGTACGCAGTCACCCAACAAGTGGGCTCCTACTGCTTGTACGTACACGGTTTCAGGTTCTATTTCACTCCCCTCACAGGGGTTCTTTTCGCCTTTCCCTCACGGTACTGGTTCACTATCGGTCAGTTGGGAGTATTTAGCCTTAGATGATGGTCCACCTATATTCAGTCAAAGTTTCACGTGCTCCGACCTACTCGATTTCACTTAAAATGTCTTTTCATGTACGGGACTATCACCCTGTATCGTGGCACTTTCCAGAGCCTTCCATTAACACATAATAAGCTTAAGGGCTGTTCCGATTTCGCTCGCCGCTACTTTCGGAATCTCGGTTGATTTCTTTTCCTACGGGTACTTAGATGTTTCAGTTCTCCGCGTTCGCCTCGTTAACCTATGTATTCAGTTAACGATACCTGCAAGCAGGTGGGTTTCCCCATTCGGAAATCCTAGTCTCAAGCGCTTTTTACTAGCTTGACTAGGCTTATCGCAAGTTAATACGTCCTTCATCGCCTCCAACTGCCAAGGCATCCACCGTGTACGCTTAGTCACTTAACCATACAACCCAAACGGGTCTTTGTTTTGTGACAGTTTAACTTCGCCAGAAGT
>NZ_JACJFB010000003.1:0-208024 GCF_014164325.1 Pseudoalteromonas sp. SG43-4
TCTAATTTTATTGCTGCAGAATACGATGCGCGTTTTAATTTCGTCATTTTTTCACCCAAATTTGTATGCTTATCAGCATAACATTTCTTTCTTAATGGGTGGCTAAAATCACTGTACCACTACAAAACACTAGATGTTAAACCAGTGATATTATTTCGTGTTGTGACTAACGATTCTTTAACTGCTGAAATACCTGATTCTTGCTCAATTTTATCCGTATTTAAAAACCGCTCTACTACTTTTAGTTGCTCACTTGATTCTTTGGCTATTTCATGAATTTCATTTTGACCAAAAATTTCAATATTAGGCAATAAATCTAAGGGGGAAAAAGTAGAGATGGATCCGCTTTCATCTTTTACTATTGGGGATTCACCGAAGCGTCTTGATATCTTATATAACTTTCCATGCTTTACTGCTGACTTAACAGTCAACTCAGCAAACCCTGAACCAAGATTTTGCTTTATAACTTTAAGATGCTGTGCTTTTGTTTCTTTACTAATAGGTTCTATTTTTAACACATAACGAATTGACTCTATTAAAGTCGATTTACCTGTTCCTCTGCCACCTATTAAAGTATTTAAATGCTCGGAATAGTTGATATTGATTCCATCGAGAAATCCACCAACAAACCTAACAGACTCTATTCTAGAGTAATATTTTTCTTTAATATCAGAATTAAGGCGAACGCGGGATTCAGAATCTGAAAATGCTAGTTTAAATGAGGAAAAGCAAGGTTTTGACATCTTTACTAAGCAAGTCGCATTTTCTTTTCTCAATGTTTCAGGATCTTCTATATCTTTAGCATTTATAATCGCAATATTTTTTTCACGTTTATAATCAGGATTTTTATTTTGAAGGATCTGATGATTTGCTTGGTCGCCTTGTTCTTTAAGTGCTTCTAATGAAGTTGGGATTTGAGCGGCATATAAATTCTGGTTTTTCCAAATATTGTTTAGCTTTTGTTTTAAAACACCGCTGTCATCTGTGCAATGTGCAGCATATACAAAGCCACCTTTTTCAATAACTGTAGATAGAATAAAGTCTGCACTTTTAGTTGATGGCTTTGTACCGTTAGATGTGTCTATATCAAACTCATATAAATAATTATTTAAAGTCTGAATACTTGTATCTTCTGGATATAAACAAACTAAATGTATTTTCTCGCTAGTTGCAATTTCAAAACCTGGGAAGACGATGACTCCCTGTGCATTAAAAGTTTCTCTAATTTTTGCAACTGAATCAACATTGCCGTGATCCGCTATCCCTACAACTTTTATTGATTCCTCAAGACAAACCTCTAATAATTTCTTATTATAGTCATCTTCTGAACAATCCTGATTCTGTCCCCGATACGTTATATAACTTGCCGGATTTACTTGTAGCGCGCACTTCCAGAATTTTGCTTTAGTGTGTTCAACAGTCATATTAATATATTCAATCCTTAAATTTTAAACCGAGGCTAGCAGGGCTTAATACCAGCTTTCTTAATGGCCTCATTTCCTATTTTTTCGCGAAAAATGTTCTTATTTTATGGACTTCTATTAATAGCAAATTGTGTAAGTTATTACCAATTATAAATATTATGCCGAGGTGGGTTATTATATTGTTAGTAAAAGGGCTAACTAGTTGTTATTTAGCCTTTGAATGTCTGCTAATCACCCCCTTTAATTTAAATTAAATCACTTCAACACCCTTTAATATATTTCATGTGCATTTTATAACCAAGAAGTGCTAGGTTAGTGGTAAATTAATTGAAGGAAATAATTATGAAATTAGAGTCATTAGCACTGCACCACGGTTACGAATCTGAGCCTACGACCAAATCGGCAGCCGTGCCTATTTATCACACTTCTTCTTATACATTTGACAACACGCAGCATGGCGCTGATTTATTCGATTTAAAAGTACCTGGAAATATTTACACCCGCATAATGAACCCAACCAATGCCGTACTTGAACAACGTATTGCCGCGATGGAAGGGGGCATTGGTGGGCTGGCTGTTGCCTCTGGGATGGCTGCTATTACGTATGCTATTCAATGTTTGTGTGAAGTCGGTACTAACATTGTCAGCACCAGCCAAGTATATGGTGGGACGTATAACTTATTTGCTCATACACTACCTAGGCAAGGTATTGAAGCACGCATGATTAAAGCCGATGACTTTACCGCGTTCGAGAATGCAATTGACGACAACACCCGCGCTGTTTTTTGTGAATCTATTGGTAATCCTGCAGGTAATATTGTTGATATTGAACGTTTAGCACGTATTGCACACAGCAAAGGTGTGCCGCTTATTGTTGATAATACCGTGGCTACGCCGTATTTATGCCGCCCATTTGAGCTGGGCGCCGATATAGTGGTTCACTCACTTACAAAGTATATAAACGGGCACGGTACTGCTATTGGCGGCATGATTGTCGACTCAGGTAAATTTGATTGGAAAGCGAATGCCACGCGCTTTGCAATGATGAACGAGCCCGATCCGTCGTATCACAATGTGGTTTATACCGAAGCTTTTGCTGAAGCTGCATTTATTGGACGTTGTAGAGTAGTGCCACTTAGAAATACTGGCGCAGCGCTTGCGCCTAAAAACGCATCTGACATTTTAATTGGCCTTGAAACCTTAGGCTTAAGAATGGATCGCCACTGCGAGAATGCACAGCAGCTAGCTGAGTATTTAGAAAATCATCCAAAAGTGCTTTGGGTTAATTACGCAGGGCTTAAATCAAGCCCGTATAACGAAATGAGCCAAAAAATTACCAGTGGTCAAGCATCGGGTATTTTAAGCTTTGGTATTGCTGGTGGCCTAGAAGCGGGTACTCGTTTTATTGATGCGCTAAACATGATCTTACGCTTAGTTAATATTGGCGATGCCAAGTCGCTTGCGTGCCATCCTGCGTCAACTACACACCGCCAATTAAATGATGAAGAGCTTGCTAATGCGGGTGTAAGTCGCGATTTAATCCGTTTGTCAGTCGGTATTGAAAACATTGCTGACATAATTGCCGATGTAAGCCAAGCGCTCGATAAAGCATAGTTACCTCACTACCTTTCATAAAAAACTTTAAAGCATAAAAAGCGTTAGTTGAAAATAAACTATCGTTTTTTATGTTTTTCTAAAACCAATTAACAAGTATACACCCTTATTTTATATACCTTTTTTATAAAACCTCCCTAAGACTTTTATATTTCTATCGTTTGTTTTTCATTCACATGTCAATTTTGTATTGACACTAAGATTAGTTACTACTACATTTGTAACAGTACCACTACAAATGTAGTAATAGGAGCGACAATGAAACTTAGTGATTTTGAAATGGATATTATGCAGCTGCTCTGGCAGGAAGAACCCTGTACCGCGAGTCAACTACATAAAGTGCTTTTAGCTGATAAGCAAAAAGATAAAAAAGTAGCCTATACAACAGTTAAAACTATCGTAGATAGGTTAGAACACAAAGGGGCGATTGAGCGCTGTGGACATGAAGGTCGAGCTATTGTTTTTAGAACAATCGTGACTCAAGACACATTATCGGGGCAAGCTATGCCTAGTTTTATGCAACGATTTTTTAAAGGTAATTCTCGTAGTTTAATTGCCCACTTTATTAAAGAAGAAAAGCTAAATGATGAAGATATAGAATATTTACAAACGCTTTTAAAAAATAAGAAGTTAGATTAAAGGAGAGGGTAATGACGGATTATTTACTAACTTGCACACTTATTAGCTTATGTATTTTGCTTACAGTAAAAGGGCTAAAAAATGCCCCAGCACGATTAAACTTTTACATTTTAATGATTGCCTTGGCATGTTGGTTTGTCCCTTGGCAATATTTTTCCCAGTTATCCTTATTTGAAGGGGCAAATCGTTACACATTCAACGTGGCGCAATTGATTCCCAATGTTAAAGCATTAATACCAAATGCTGAACAAGTAGCAACTAAGGACGAATTACAAAGCGATATGAGTATATGGGACTTATTGCCATCACTTAGTAATGTTTTTATGGTTTTAGTTTTAGCTGGTTTTGGATTGTTTTCATTACGCATGAGCCTTTATGTAAAGCTTATAAAAAACTTATACATTAACTCAAAGCCAAGTCCTGAACTTAAACACATTAACAATCAGTATCCAATTAGACTAACAACCCATACAGAGCCTGCTTTTGCTACCGGGTTAATAAAGCCTGTTATTTGGCTAGAGTCGACGATGGTAAATCGTGAAGAATTAGATTCAGTCATTCAACACGAGGTAACTCATTTACAACAAGGTGATATTTATTGGACGTGGCTTATTTGTTTTATAGAAAGCGTTTTTTGGTGGAATCCTATTTGCTTAAAGTTAACTGGTTTAGCAAAAGAGCAACTCGAACTTAGCTGTGATGAGTTGTGTATGCAAAAGCTAAAAGGTAAATACCAATTGGATTTAGCCAGTTTATTGCTACAAGAGCAAAGTGCTAAAAGCTCGCCTAACTTTTTTACCCCCCCACTTTTGAATATTGCTCATTCTAAGAGTTTTAATATTCAGAGGATCAAAATGTTAAACAAGGAAAAAACAATGAAAAGTAAATATTTGGTTATGGTTGCGGCGGCAATGTCTTTTAGTGCTTTAGCTGCAGCGCAAATTGTAGATGGTAGTTCAGATAACAAGCAGCCAAGTAATAATACGTCTCAGGCTCCTGTTAAAAGTGAAGAATATAAACAACAACTTGCACAGCTTCTAAAAAGTGCTGCTGGGGCAAAAAGTGATACCCCTGAACTGTTAAACCAAGCTGCGCAAGGCATACAACAATGGCACTTAAATAGAGATAAACTTGCTGGTTTTGAAGAAGCTGAAATTAAACTACAAAGCTTTAGGCTGCTAGATCACGTTTACTCTAAACTTGAGCAATATGAAGATATACTGAGTGCTTACGAAAAATGGTATGAGCCTGGTAGTAACCCGCCTTACTTTTTAAAAAATTCACTAGCAACCGCGTATATACAACTAGGGCGTTATGAGCTTGCTGTTGCAGAGCTTGAAGATTTATCAAAACAGCTTGAAGGGAAACTACATGTTGGCTCTGCTGATAACTTAGCACTGGCATACATTTACCTTGATGATTACGATAAAGCGTTAAAAACCCTAGAGAAGGTTGATGCAAAAGACGATGTATACGGAAATATCCTTAAATATTATGTTTATGATAAACAAAATAACCGTAAAAAGATGGATGAAATCAAAAGTAAAATCCCAGAAGCATTTGCAGTTACCCCCGCGTTATTACCACAAAGCGGCCTACCTGGTTCGCAATTGTTGAGATTGCTATAAGTTTTCAATTACGATGAGGCTCGGAGTATCTGAGCCTCTGTTTATGTTATTGGTACAAATACAGTAAAATAGGTCTAGATTATTTAAATCTCTTGGTAATCGCTTAGCGATAACCTAAATAAAAATGGCTAAAAGTAGTGATTTTTCACAATAGTTGGTATGTTACAAGTAACATTTTATTTAATTGTGTGTGATGAAAAAAAACAAGCGTTCTTCTCTTCAAGATATTGCCGATGCGGTTGGTGTAACCAAAATGACGGTGAGTCGTTATTTACGTAATCCCGAAAAAGTATCAGAGTCTACTCGCACTAAAATTAGTGCAGCTATTGATACGCTAGGTTATATTGCAAATAAAGCCCCTGATTTACTCTCTAATGCTAAAAGCTACTCTATTGGTGTACTAGTCCCATCGTTAACGAATCACGTGTTTGCTCAAGTTATAAAAGGCATTGAAGATGTGACAGGGCCTGCAGGATACCAAACAATGTTAGCCCATTATGGTTACAACCCTGAAATTGAAGAAAAACGGGTTGAGTATCTATTGTCGTATCACGTTGATGGTTTAATTTTATCAGAAACCACACACACAGACAGAACGCTAAAAATGATTGAAACGTCAGGCGTACCTGTGATTGAAATAATGGATACTCATCACTCTCCAATGCAGCAAGCGGTTGGTTTTGATAATGTTAAAGCCGCTTTTGATATGACGACGGCACTTTTAAATAAAGGCTATCGCAATATTGTTTATATAGGTGCAAGGCTCGATGTACGAACACGTCTAAAATTTCAAGGTTATTCAGATGCTATGTTAGCTAAAGGCTTTACGCCTAAAAGTGTGATGACTGATCAAGCTTCATCTTATAGTTTAGGCGCCGAACTTTTACAAAAAGCGCGTACTGACTACCCAAATACTGACTGTTTGTTTTGTACTAATGATGATTTAGCAATTGGGGCTATTTTTGAGTGCCAGCGAAACAATATTTTAGTGCCTAGCCAAATGGGGATTGTGGGTTTTCATGGTCATGATATTGGCCAATCAATGGTGCCTCAATTAGCAAGTGTGATCACCCCTCGTTATCAGATAGGTAATGTTGCGGGAAGAGAGTTGTTGAGCCGGATTAATTCCGATTTTGATACTAGCATGAATTATAAGCAAGTAATTGATTCTGGTTATATAGTTCATCTAGGTGAGAGTGTTTAAATACTCAAATTACCTGAGTTTAATTACCTGAGCCTAAATAACAAAAGGCTCAGGTAAATTTTTATATGTGTGATGATAAATCTACGTACTGTAAATTTACAAAAACAGAGAAATAATCATAGCGACAAGTGCGCCAACAGTACCAATAATGGTTTCCATTACCGTCCACGTTTTAAGAGTTTGCATTTCGCTCAAACCGAGATAGCGACTCGCTAACCAAAATCCTGAGTCGTTTACATGGGAGAGCACAATAGAGCCCCCACCAATAGCGATAGTGACAGCGGCAAGCTGCGCTCCATCAAGGCCTAAAGGCTGAAGCATTGGAATAATTAAGCCACACGCTGTAAGCATAGCTACTGTCGCAGAGCCTTGAATAACCCGCACAGCGGCTGATAATACAAAAGCGAGTATTACAATCGGTAATCCTGAGCCAGCTAAGTAATTACCTAGTGCAGTACCTACCCCTGAATCAACTAATACTTGTTTAAATACCCCACCGGCACCAGTGACAAGAATAATAATTCCTGCAGGTTGTAACGCACTACCACAAATTTCCATGATTCTAGCATTAGGGACACCGCGCCTTGCGCCGAGCAAATAAAATGCCATTAGGCAGGCAACTAAAATTGCTGTAAATGGATGTCCTATAAAGGCTAACCAATTATATAAATCAGAGTCTCTTTCAACAAAGCGACTACCAATAGTATTTAAACTAATCATAATTAACGGCAGAGCAATTAAACCTAATGCTAATCCAAAACTAGGCGTCCCTTTACCAACTCTTTGGTTATCATCGATTTGTTCGTGCTGTGGGAGTTCTACATGAATAGATTTAGAAATAATAGAGCCCCAAATTGGACCTCCTATAATCATTGCCGGTATGGCAGCAATAAGGCCAAATAAAATCATATAACCATAGTCAGCGCCTAATTGAGAGGCAACCAAAATCGGCCCTGGCGCAGGAATAAGAAACGCCTGACAAGACGCTATCCCAGCAAGTAGCCCAATACCAATTTTAACAACGCTGCCACCGCCTTTTCGTACCACAGCAAAAACAATACCGATTAAAAGTACAACGGCTACATCAAAAAAGAGGGGGAGGGCACAAATAAAGCCCGTAAAGGTAAGCGCCCAATTAGCGTTTTTTTCTCCAAAACGGTGTAAAAGTGTGTGGGCAATGCGATCCAGCGCGCCGGTTTCTTCCATTACTTTGCCAAACATGGCGCCTAAAGCGACCACCACCGCTACAAAGCCTAGTGTTCCGGCCATTCCTTTTTGAATTGTAGCGGCAATTATTTCTGGGCTCATTCCTGAGAATAATCCTGCAATCATAGAAACAAGGATCAAAGAGACGACAGCATGTAGTCGTACTTTCATTACTAAAAAAAGCAATAAAAATATGGAGCCTACCGCTGTTACTATTAATGATAAATCTGACATTTTTCCCTACTTATATTCAGTGTGAATTATGATGTTTAGTGTGTGTTTAACTTCACTTTCGTATTTGTTACGCGTAACATGTTACCCGTAACTCAATATAATATATACATTGAAAATAATTAATTATTAAATTAAGGCGAGGGTAAATACATGAGTAACACAAATGTAGGTCGTATTTATATTGTAATGGGGGTTTCAAGCACAGGAAAGTCAAGTGTGGGTGATGCATTAGCAAAGCGCATTGGCGCTAAATTTATCGACGGAGACGACTTACATCCCAAGGCTAATATATTAAAGATGTCATCTGGGCAGCCTTTAAATGATGCTGATCGTGTGCCTTGGCTCGAAAGAATACGTGATGCTGCATTTAGCATTGAAAAGAAAAATGAAGTCGCGGTAATAGTCTGCTCAGCATTAAAAAAGAAATACCGAGAACAAATATGTGATGGAAATACAGGCATTACCTTTTTACATCTTTTTGGTGATTTTGAGCTGGTTAAAAGCCGTATGCAGGACAGAAAAGGGCATTTTATGCCTGTTGATTTACTCAAAAGCCAATTTGAAGCGCTAGAAGTTCCAAAAGAAGATGAGCCCAATGTTATAAATATAGATATTAATAACTCATTTGAGCAAGTAGTCGAAAGCTGTATTAGCGCAACTAAAATGAATAGCCACAACAAGTTAAAAGTTTTTAGTTAATCAATTAACTGTTACTTTTAACATTTAGGGGCTTTATTTGTTATGAGTTAGCGTCTGCTCGTGGTGTTTCTAAAATCGCTTTTTTTTCATCTTCAGATAATATTATCCAATCAAAAATTTCTTCGTTGGTACGCCCACACCCGGTGCAGTAACCGCTGCGCCTTTCGCATATTCCTAGGCAATCAGTTTTAAATTTAGATGGTTTTTTGTTTTGATTTAATTGGCGCATTATTAAAGTCCTAACGGTGGAGCAATTTCAAAGCGAGTAGAAAACCCATTACCTTCTTGATTGGTAGCAAGTGTAATGACAGGGGTTTTAGTATCAAGTACAAAGGTGCTGTAAATTGAACTTGCTGTTTCTTTTTGGCTTTCCAACCAACCTGTTTTGGTTAAGCATTGGCGCAATTGCTTAGCCAGTTTTTGATGAGACTTTATTGTTTGCGTTTGTGTTTTAACAGGTGTTTGGCATTGGTAGCTTGCTTGCTCTGACTTATTTAAAGTAACTGTACAGTTTGCTCCAATTATATGAGTATTAGTACGCCATTGATTAGTAAACTGGTTATTTACTTTATCTGTTTTGATTGAATTAAAACCAGACTCATAACCATTTATTAGGTTATTTATGGTGCTGCATTCATCGGGTGTTACTGTGGTTTTTACAGACTGATTCGTTGTAGTAGTGGTTGCTGTAGTTGTCGTCTGATTAGTTTTGCTGGTACAGCCCGCTAAAATAAACGCGACGACTAAAATAAATGCGACAATAGAAGGAGTAATATAGTTTTTCATAGTTCACAGTAACCGATTAATTTAGCCACGCACTATATCACACGTGATTTACTGTAAAAATAAAAAAGCCCATATAAATATGAGCCTCTTTGTTAGTCACAACTAATGCTATTTATGGCGACCTTGCAAGCATTTAACTACATCTTCAAGGGCTAAGCCTTGGCGTTGTAGCAATACTGTAAGGTGATAAATTAAATCAGCAGACTCGTTTGTTAGCTCATCGTTATCGTGTTTCATAGCGGCAAGGGCAACTTCTACGCCTTCTTCACCTACTTTTTGACAACTACGGCTTAAGTCTTTTGCAAATAATGACGCTGTGTAGCTTTTTTCAGGGTCGTCATTTTTACGCGCAACAATCACATCTTCTAACTGTGCTAAAAAGCTTAAACTTGGTTTTGCTTCATCACCAAAACAGCTTTGTGTACCTAAGTGACACGTTGGGCCTTCTGGGTTGGCAAGTACTAAAATTGAATCGTAGTCACAATCTGTATGCACAGATACTACGTTTAAGTAGTTTTCTGATGACTCGCCTTTAGTCCATAAACGCGATTTTGAACGCGAGTAAAACGTTACCTTATTGGTATCAAGCGTAACAGCGAGTGCTTCGCTGTTCATAAAGCCTTGCATTAAAATAACACCAGAGCGGGCATCTTGAATAATCGCAGGGATCATGTCACTTTTAGCGAAATCGACCTGAGCTTGGTTTTGTTGTGTTACTTGCATAATCTTGCTGCCACTTGGTTATCTGTTAAAAATTGTTTTAGTTCGCCAATGTTAATCACATTTTTATGAAAAACGCTGGCAGCTAATGCACCATCTACTTTGCTTTGTTTAAATACATCAACAAAATCTTGCATACTACCCGCACCGCCAGAGGCGATTAAAGGAATGTCACACAGCTCGCGAATTTTACTTAGTTGCTCGTTGTCGTAACCGTTACGAACGCCATCTTGGTTCATACAGTTTAATACAATTTCGCCTGCGCCTAGGTCTTGTACGCGTTTAACCCATTCTTGTGTTTTATAGCGCGTACGGCTTGATGCATTAGGATCGCCGGTTAATTGATACACTAAATACTCGCCGGTAATTTCATCAAAAAAGCTGTCAATGCCGACTACAACACATTGCTTACCAAACTCATCGTGTAATTCTTTAATAAGTTCAGGACGCGCAATAGCAGGGCTGTTAATACTGATTTTATCAGCACCGCGCTCAAGTACACGCGCTGCATCAGCCACTGATTTAATACCGCCCGCTACACAAAATGGAATATCGATATTACGTGCAATGCTCTCTACCCAGTTTACATCAAGTAGGCGTTTTTCAACGCTTGCGCTGATCTCGTAAAAAACTAGTTCATCGGCACCGGCTTCGCTGTAAGCTTTAGCCATTGTTAAAATATCGCCAACAATTTCATGGCCTTTAAACTTAACGCCTTTAACTACTTGGCCGTCTTTAACGTCTAAACACGGGATTATGCGTTTTGATAACATGCCAATGCCTCCTCAACGCTAAATGCGCCATCAAGCAATGATTTACCTAAAATAACGCCGCCCACACCCAGCTCTTTAAGCTTTTTAATGTCATCTAGTGAGCTTACGCCACCTGAGGCTTGCACTTTAATTGTGCTGTTATGGTGAGTTAAATCTTCGTAAAGCTCAAACGATGGGCCCGTCATGGTGCCATCTTTACTGATGTCCGTGCATAAAAAATCAATAACACCTAAGCTTACATAAAAATCTACCAGCTCAAGTAAACCAAATTCAGATTCACTTAACCAACCGTGCGTTGCTGGTGCCCAGCCCGTGGCTGTTTTATTTACATCAAGAGCAATTACAAAATGCTCTGCGCCAAATTGCTCAATCCAGGCTTTTACTTGTTCGCGTTTTTCTACTGCCATTGAACCAATAACAACTTGGTTTGCACCGGCTTTTAGCCAATCACTTACATCTTGCTCTGAGCGAATACCGCCGCCAACTTGGTACGGTACGTTAAGTGCTTTGGTTGCAGCTTGAATATGTTTCCACTGTTTTTTACTTGGATCGCGTGCACCTTCTAAATCAACAAGGTGTAACTTGCCTGCGCCACTGTCGGCGTATTCTTTTAAACGCGCACCAAGTTCGAAAGGGTAAAACTGTGCTGTGTCGTATTTACCTTGGTACAAGCGCACAATTTGATTTTGTAATACGTCTAATGCTGGAATAATCACAAATAATCTCTTTTTTGTTAGTTAATGGGCAGCTTATAACTGCCAATCAACAAAATTTTGTAATAAACGTGCGCCAACTTTTGCGCTGCGCTCTGGGTGAAATTGCATGCCTGCGTAATTATCTTTAGCAACAATGGCTGAAAAGGTTTGACCATATTCGCCGCTCACTAGTGTGGCGTCGTTTACGGTGTGCGCAAAGCTGTGAACAAAATACACTTGCTCATCAAGCGTTAGCCCTTTAGTTAATGCATGCTCTTTGTTAACGCTTAAGTTATTCCAACCCATATGCGGCGACGTTAAATTGCCTACATCAAGCGCTTTTACTTGCCCTGGTATTTTACCTAGGCACTGTACGTTACCTTCTTCGGTGCTTTCGCACAGTAACTGCATACCTAAACAAATGCCCATAAGCGGGCGCTGGTATTCATTTATAGCTTGTTGCCAGCCGTTATCTACTAGGCGTTTCATAGCAACCGACGCGTGACCTACACCTGGCAATATAGCGCGCTCAAAACCCGCTAATTGCTCTGGTGAAGTAATTACTGTTGGCGTTTGGCCTAAGCGTTCAAACGCAAAGCGTACTGAATTTATATTGGCACAACCGGTATTAATTATGGCAATCATAAACATCCCTTAGAGCTGGCTGTTTGTTGGGTCGTGTCTTGTGCCACTGCCATACGAAGAGCACGTGAAAACGCTTTAAATAAGCCTTCTACTTGGTGATGACAGTTACCGTCGCTTACCGATAAAATAAGGCTAATAGCGGCGTTATCACTTAAGCTTTTGAAAAAGTGCTCAACCATTTGCACGTCTAAGTCGCCTGCTTTTTCGCGGCTAAAGTTAGCGTTTAATACAAATGATGCACGGCCCGATAAATCAATTTGTGCTTCAGCTTTACACTCGTCCATAGGAAGCGCAAAACCATAGCGTGCAATTTGCGATTTAGTGCCAAGCGCTTGTTTAAGTGCGACACCAAGAGCAATACCAATGTCTTCAACAAGGTGGTGCTCGTCTATGTGTAAATCGCCTTTAGCTTTAATGTTTAAACCAATGTTTGCATGGGTGCGAATTTGATCAAGCATGTGATCAAAAAAGCCAAGTCCGGTGTCTATGCTGCCATTTTTAGTTTGATCTAAGTTTATGGCTACATCAATTTGGGTTTCTTTTGTGTTGCGTGTAACACGACCTTCGCGGTTTGCGGTAGTCAATTTTGTCACTATCGCACTCCAATCGCCGTCGTATAAAATACCTTCACAACATAAGTTTTGAGCAAGGCCAATATCGGTCTGGCGATCGCCAATAACAAAAGAGCGCGCTAAGTCTACTTTGCCAGAGCGCATAAGCTCGGTAAGTAAGCCCGTTTTAGGTTTACGGCAATCACAGTTTTGCTCATCAAAGTGTGGGCAAATTAATACTTCGTCAAAGCTAATGCCTTGGCTTTGCATTATGTCCATCATTTTGTCTTGTGCTATGTCAAAATCAGCAGTAGGAAAGCTATCTGTGCCTAAACCATCTTGGTTAGACACCATTACTAAACGGTAACCTGAGGCTTGTAATTGTAATAACGCAGGAATAACACCAGGTAAAAATGCTAGCTTTTCAAGGCTATCTACCTGTTTGTCGGTAATTGGCTCTTCAATAATAGTGCCGTCGCGGTCAATAAATAAATAGGGGTTACTCATGATACTTCGTTTCCTGCTAAAGATGCTGCGGTAGCCGGCGTTTGTAAGCCATCTAACCAAATTTTTACTTGTTCAAGTTCTTGTTCACTGCCAATTGAAATTCGTAGCCAGTCGTCTTCACCGTATAGTGTAAAAGCGCGCATAACCAAACCTTGCTCAAGTGCAATTTTAAAGTAGTTTTTGTCGGCTAATTTTAAAGTAACAAAGTTACCTTCACCAGTGAGAATTTTTAATGCAGCAGGGGAGGCGTTTAGCCAATCTACCAACTTAGCTTTTAAGCTATTTAGAATAGTAACTTGGCGGCGCATTGATGTAATTGCATCGGGTGCAATTGCTTGCGCTGCAATACTTGCTACAACACCTGATACCGGATACGGCGCAATGACTTTACGAATTGGCGCTAGTACGCTCACTTGTGCAAGCGTAAAGCCTGTTCTGAGCCCTGCTAGCGCAAAGGCTTTAGAAAGCGTACGCAAAACCACTACATTACTAAACTCATTAATAAGTTTAGTCGCGCTTTGCTCTGGGCAAAACTCTATATAGGCTTCATCAACAATAACTAATGCTTTACCTGCAAGTGCTGTTGCAATCGCTTTTACTTTATCAAGTGGCGTTAAGCTGCCAGTTGGATTATTTGGGTTACAAATAAATACCAGCTTTGAGCTGCCAACAGCTGCAACTATTTCATCAACACTGCCACTTAATAATAATTCTTGTGTAAGCGCGTTAATACTAACGTTGTGTGTATCGGCGGTAACTTTGTACATACCGTAAGTTGGTAAAAATAGCGCAATACTATCTTTAGCTGGCTCACAGTATGTGCGCACTAAAAGCTCAATGCCTTCATCTGCGCCGCGCGTCATTAATACATTTTCGCTTTCAAGATCTGTATAAGCTGCGTACCTGTCAATAACCAGTTGCGGTTGTGGGTCGGGGTAGCGATTTAAATCCTCAATACTCAGTTCAAGATTTTTAGCATACGGGCTTTCGTTAGCATTTAGCCACGTAGTACCGGTTAGCTTTTCACTTTTTGCAGAGCTGTATGCAGCAAGGGCTGCAATATTCTTAGGTAATAAGCTAGACGCTTGTGCGCTCTCATTGCTCATTTTTAATTGCCTCTAAACGAATTGAAACCGCATTAGCGTGGGCATCAAGGCCTTCTGCATCTGCAAGTGGTAAAATTGCTTTTGAAAGCTGCGTTAAACCACTTTTAGTAATTGTTTGCACTGTGTATGTACGGAAAAAATCAAGCAAGTTTAAACTCGAGTAAGTTGCACTGTAACCATATGTTGGTAACACGTGGTTAGTACCCGATGCGTAATCGCCTGCAGATTCTGGTGTGTAGTCACCTACAAATACTGAGCCTGCATTTTTAACTTTATCTAGGTAAGGTGTTGCATCGCCTAGTTGTAAAATTAAATGCTCTGGGCCGTATTGCGCCGATACATCAAATGCTTGCTCAACAGAATCAACCAAAATAAGTGAAGAATTAGCGAGCGCTTGCTCGGCTGTTTCTTTGCGGCTCAAATTAGCTAACTGGCGTGTAAGTGCCTGCTGAGTTTGTTCTATAATACTTTCGCTGTTACATAATAAAATAACTTGCGAGTCTGCGCCGTGCTCTGCTTGTGAGAGTAAATCGGCGGCTATAAATTCTGGGTTTGCACGTTCATCTGCAATAACTAATACTTCAGAAGGACCTGCTGGCATATCAATTGCCATACCTGGGATAGTTTGCGCAACGAGCTGTTTAGCCATTGTTACGAAGCTATTACCTGGGCCAAAAATTTTGTTTACTTTAGGAACCGATTCGGTGCCATAAGCCATTGCTGCAATTGCGCCTGCGCCACCACTTTCTATCAAAGTAGTAATGCCACATAACTTAGCTGCATATAAAATAGCAGGGTTAATTGCTTTATCACCTTGTACCGGCGTAGCTAGTACAACGGTTTTAGCGCCGCTTAACTGTGCTAATACACCTTGCATAATAACCGACGATGGCAGTGGAGCACTGCCACCGGGTACATAAATACCGACTGCTTCGATGGCTTGATATTTCAGTTCACATACAACGCCTGGTTGGGTTGATAATTTAATATCTTTTGGCAACTGCGCTTCGTGAAAACGTTTAACATTTGCATAAGCGGTGTCAATTGCGTATTTAAGCTCTGCACTTAGTGCTTGCTCAGATGCGTTAATTTCATCTAGCGGTACGCGCAAACGTGGGTTAGCTCTATTATCAAACTCTTTGGCCATGCTAAGTAAGGCCTCATCGCCTTGCTCTTTTACATTAGCTAAAATAGTTTTGCATATTGCTTCAACCTTTGCGCTTACAGAAACTGCAGGGCGCATTAGCGCCGCTGCTTGTACTTGTGAAGATTCCTCATTCCAACGAAGCATGGTACTTACTCCATCATTTTTTCAATTGGCATAACTAAAATAGAGTTAGCGCCTAGGGCTTTTAACTGCTCCATTGTTTCCCAAAATAATGTTTCGCTGCTTACCATGTGCAGTGCTACGTATTCTTCATTACCCGCAAGGGCAAGTAGAGTCGGTTGACCAGAACCAGGTAAAATTTCACAAATTTCATCAAGTTTGTTTTTTGGTGCGTGTAGCATGATGTATTTGCTTTCTTTAGCTTGTCTAACACCACGTAGGCGCGGCATAAGCTTATTGATTAGTGCTAGTTTGTCAGCGTCTTGCAGATCTTTATTTTGAATTAAACATGCGTTTGATTCTAAAATTGTATCACCTTGAATTAAGCCGTTAGCTTCAAGTGTTGCGCCAGTAGATACTAAATCACAAATTGCATCAGATAAACCTGCACGTGGTGCTACTTCAACAGAGCCAGTAAGCATTACTGTACTTGCGTTGATGCCTTCGCGCTTTAACCACTGAGTTAAAATTTCTGGGTAGGTAGTTGCAATACGTTTGCCTTCAAACCAGCTCTTATCGCGAGCGCCTAGCTCTTGTGGCCAAGCAAGTGCAAGACGACAGTAACCAAAATCTAGTTTTGAAAGTTTGTTTACTTCGCTTGGAACACCTTGGCGTTCACGTTCTGCTTGAACTTCTACTAGTACGTTTTCGCCAACAATACCTAAATCACATACACCGTCCATTACTAAACCAGGAATATCGTCATCGCGCACACGTAGTACGTCAATTGGCATATTAGTTGAGTGTGCAATTAAGCGTTGTTCACGAAGGTTAAGTTTAACACCTAACTGTTTTAACAGATCTTGACAATCTTTAGATAGGCGGCCGCCTTTTTGGATGGCGATACGTAGACGATTTGTGTTACTCATTATTCATTTTCCTTTAATTTAAAAACTAAAAACCCCGAGGGGAACCTCAGGGCGAAAATGAATCAATGTTTTTTGAATCGCCAGAGGTTCCTTTTAGGAATAACCTCTCAGCGAAAGACCTGACAGGTTATTCCGGTGAATGGTGGTGATGATGTACTGTTGTCAGGTTTAAGCGCATTTTTTATCCTATTTAACTGCTCGTTGTTATAGTAACGTTCAGTTGTTATCTGTTTAAATAAATTTCGCATTCATAAAAACATAAACAGCCATATTATGGCAAGTTTTTTTTAGCTTAATTAAAGCATATCTTATAACTGTCGATAATATTAAGAAGGGAAGTGCATTTTTTGCATATATTTGTTTGTTTATTAGCCAAACCAAGCGTTTAGATAATTTAACAGTAAACTAAGGAAGTGTGTATGGATATCATGATTCCTTATTTAGGAAGAATAACCAGACTAGAAGTTGAGTCAAAAAGTGCTTTTCATATTGCGGGTGTGCAAAGTGGATCGGCCGCTGAAAAAGTTGAGCTAGAGAATAAAAAAAGGCGTGAGTTACAAAAAAAGAAAAAGCTCAATATGCTTGACGACCAAAATAGTAAAAAAAAGTCTAACGTAGATGATGACGAAAACCCCCATTTAGATACATGGGCTTGATAATACCAATTTTACTAAATACATAAGCAATTCACTAAAAAGGCCCTTGCGGGCCTTTTTACTATGTATTTTGCTTATGCCAATTAGCTTAAACTCTTAAGCAGATAGGCATTACTATTGGTTTTTGCTTTTAAATATATAAAAGCTAAATATAGCGAACACACATACCTGAGCTACAATACCTTGCCATGTTGACTTAATACCAAGCCATGCTATTTCAAAGCTCATTGGTAGCGACGCAATACCTATTATATCGGCCTCTTGTAATGCAATAACGGCTTTGCCCATAAGCACAAACGAGAGTGCAAATAATAGGTAAGTGGTAATTGCAAAAAACTTAGCAACCGGTAATTTAATTGAGTACTTAATTAATACCCACGTAATAATAGCCAGTATTGCTACAGCTATCGCGAAACCCGATGCAATAGATGAATATTGAGCAGGCGAGCTTTGCGTTAATAAAGACTGATAAAACAATACGGTTTCGAATACTTCTCGGTACACGGCAATAAAAGAAAGCCCCGCTAATCCCCAAAGTGTTCCCGACTCAAGACGCTTATCTATATTGTCTTTTATATATTTTTGCCATTGTTGCGCACTTGTTTTACTGTGCATCCATACGCCAACATACAGTAAGATTACAGCGGCAAACAATGCACCAGCACCTTCCATAACTTCGCGACTTGCACCACTTATTTCTATTAATGTTTGCGCAGCAGCCCATGTTAAGCCACCGGCAATAAGTGCGGTTACCCAGCCAACATGTACGTATTTAAGCGCATCTTGACGTTTCGTTTTAATAAGCACAGTCATAAGGGCAATAATAACTAAGAGTGCCTCTAAGCCTTCTCGCAGTAATATTATTAAACTCGCTGAAAGTAGAGCGCCATCAGTTAGCTTGGTTTCGTTTAGCATGCTATCTGCTTTAGCGAGTTGTGTTAGTGCGGCATTTACTTTTTCGGCAACGACGGCTGTATCTTTTTCGTTTTTGAATGTTTGGCGTAGGTTCATCAGTTGTACTTCGATGTTTTTACGCAGTGTTTCGTCGTAGGCATTTAAGTTGTTTTCAACAAGCTCAAAGCCATCTAAGTATGCGCTAATTGCTAAATCACTTGCTTGTGAGTAATTGCCTTTAGCATGCGCAGCTTGCGCTGCAAGTAACTGCGTGCGAGTAACTGTTATCGGATTTTTGTTAGCGCTAAATAATTGCTCTGGATTACCACGAAGCCATTTAACGTAATGTGCTTGTGCCTCACTTTGACCTGCCGATAATTGTGCAGGGTTTAGGTTTACAATCTGCGAAGCGGTAATGTTTTGTTCTACATTTTGTGGTTTTTGAACATCTTTAAATGCCAAGCTACCTACATAAAAAGCTAAAGACCATCGTTGTTGTTCATTAAATTGGGTAAAAGCAACCATAGGTGTGTCGTCAATGCCGTTACTTACAGCGTCAAATAACCCCATTAATGAGCGGTTTGTTGCGCGCTCTTCGTCGGTAAAGTTGGTAGGCTCTGGCGATAAATTTTTTGCAAGCGGACCGTCGCCTTGACCACTAGGGCCGTGACACATTGAGCAGTTAGTAGCAAAAAGCGCTTTAGTTTGCTCAACCGGAAGCAGCGATGTAGGTAACGATAGTTGTGGCATAAATGTAAGCAGCGACTCACGAAGCGCTGAGCTTGCTGCACGTACATCGGCAACACTCGCTTTATTGGCAATCGCTGTATGCAGTGTTTTAGCTTGTGCCTTTACTGTATCAAACTCATTGGTTTGGCTTGATAGCTGTCCAGCTTGCTCAATAATAACGTGCGAAAATTCAGTCATTTCTTGATATTCGTCGGGGTCTAGTATTTCACCATTTCCAACAGCTGCCACGTAATCTACACCTACATACTCTGCAAGCTGTGCAATTTGTTTTATTTTTGTTTGCTCATTAGGTGAGGCCGACACATTAAAGCTTGCCATAGCCATTATAAAAAGCACAATAAAACAATGAAGTTGTCGTTTGCCCAGAGATACCAAATTTAAAAACACGTGAGAATTATTTTTGGACATTGAAAAGCCCTACAGATGAAAAGCCAAAATTATAATTGTTTTCATTTGCATTTCAAGCGGATTAATTTAAACAAAGAAGATAAATAAAAAGGATAACAATTTATAGAACTTTAAAGTGTTTTTGTAACACGTGAGTAACAGTAACCAAGTGATTTATATAATAACTTGGTTACTGAGTTGATTGCTCACAAAGCATTTATTACTTTGCTTGCTCAGCTGATTTAATACTGCTTTGAATAAGCGGTGAAATAGTTAAGCCTTGTACAATAATAGAAAATATAACCACAACGTAGGTAACAATCACGATTAGGTTATGTAGGTCAGAGCCACCTACAAAAACTTGCTCGCGTGGAATTGCTGCCGCCATTGCCAGTGCAAGACCACCGCGTAGCCCACCCCAGGTTAAAATTTTAACACTGTGTTTATCGTAACTTCTAAAGCGTTTAAAGATGACAAAGGGTGCGCCTACGCTAATAAAGCGTGCTAGTAATACTGCAGGTACCATTAGTAAGCCTAAGCCAATTTCACCAAGCGTGATTGGCATCGTCACTATTAGCATACCTATTATTAAAAACAGTAGGGCATTTAAAAAGCTATCGGTTGCATGCCAAAAATCTTTTACGTAACGAGTGTCTTCAGGCCCCGTGCGCTCAGTTGCTTTAGTACGAGTAATGTTACCCATTAATATGCCGCTTGTTACCATGGCAAGTGCGCCTGATATTTCCCAAATATTTGCAGCAGCAAAACCTGCGGTAGGAATAGTTAAGGTTATCAATAAGCGAATGTTTACATCGCGGCTGTTAATAATTAAAAAGTGGCCAACCAAAGCGATAACCAAACCAAACGCAATGCCGCCTAGGGCGTCTACAAAAAAGAGTTCTGCTATATCGCCAAATTGTGCATCGGTGCCATAAAAAGCAACCGAAAAAATGGTCGTAAATATTACTAAACCAATACCGTCGTTAAATAGTGACTCACCTTCTACTTGAACTGAGATTCCTTCTGGCGCTCGCATTTGTTTAATAATTGCAAGTACGGCAATAGGGTCGGTTGGGCTAATAAGCGCGCCAAATAATAAACAGTATATAAACGGTACATCAAAGCCAAATAAGGCAAATAGATAAAAACTCAAATAACCGACTATAAAAGTGGAAGCAATAGTAGAAAATAGCACTAGTGCGGTTATTTCCCAGCGCTGTTTTCGAAGCGCCATAAGGTTAATTTCCAATGCGCCAGCATAAAGTAAAAATCCGAGCATACCTTTGAGTAATAACTCGTTAAAGTTAATACTGGAAACAATTTGGGTCATGGCTAACGCATTTTGATCGCCTAATAATTTAACGGCAATAATCAATAATAAAGAAATAACAACTGAGCCTGTAGTAATGGCAATTGTAGTTTGCATTTTGAGGATATATTGGTTTGCAAAAGCAATAAAAATTGCAATGGCAGAGAGAAAACAAATGAGATACCAAGCATTCATTGGCTAACCTTACTATTTTTTTAACGACACACGAAAAAGAGGATTATAAACCCGCGTATGGTACTCCTGTAATATTTCAGAGTCACAGTTTTTATGCCTAAATATAGCTTTTAATACGGATTATTTTTAGTAAGAGTTAATAGAAAATTAGGCTTTGTAAATATTGTCATTATTAAATTAAATGTACGTTATAAATACACAGTGTATTGTAATATCGAATGATTAATCTCACTATTAAAGTGCGTATTAATTCGTAAAGTAAAAGTGGGTTTTGTAATTACTTGCCCTTAATGCTTTGCTTACGTAAAATCCCGCTATTATTTATTGTAAAGTGATTGGTATTATCAAACAGCTGTTTAGTGCAACCGGGCCTTTAGCGTTATCTTTAGATGGGTATACGCCTCGCCAACCACAAATTGATATGGCAGTAGCTGTTGCGGATGCATTAAAAAAAAGTTCGCAATTAGTTGTTGAAGCAGGCACGGGTACGGGTAAAACATTTGCATATTTAGCCCCTGCACTTAAGTCAAAAGGGCGCACGATAATATCAACAGGTTCTAAAGCTCTACAAGAGCAGCTTTATCACAGAGATTTACCGCAACTAGTTAAAGCTTTAAGTGCTTCAAAAAAAACCGCCTTATTAAAAGGGCGCGCCAATTACCTATGCACCTACCGACTTAATCAACATGTTGCACATGTACCTACTGACGACTCCGACGTAATGCATCAACTAGCTATGGTAGCTAAGTTTGCAAGCGAAACACAATCGGGCGATTTGGCCGATTGTATAGGTATAGAAGATGATGCCAAAGTACTGCCTTATGTAAATTCAACAGCCGATAATTGTTTAGGTAAAGAGTGTCCAGATTTTCAAAGCTGTTATATACGCAAAGCACGTTTAACTGCGGCCGATGCCGATGTGGTTGTAATTAATCACCATTTGTTTTTTGCTGATATGGCTGTAAAAGAAAGTGGCTTTGCTGAACTTATGCCAAAAGCCGACGCATATATATTTGATGAAGCCCATCAGTTAAGCGAAATTGCCAGCGATTACTTTGGTGAAAGTGTTAGCACTAAAAAGTTGGTAGATTTAATTAATGATTTACGTGCTATTTATAGAGCTGAAATTCCCGATATGCTGCAACTTGGTAAAAGCTTAAACAAGCTTGAGACAAGCGTTGCTGATTTACGTTTACAATTTGGTGTTGATGGCAGCCGTGGCGATTGGCGAGAAAAACTAAGCGATAAACAAATTTGCTCGGCGCTCCATCGTGTGATCAGTGATTTAGATTTTGTTTATCAAGTACTCAAGCTTTGCCTAGATAGAAGCGACAAAATTGAGCATCCATTTGAACGTGCACTTGCGTTTAAAGGGCAGTTAGAGCGGGTTTTTGATACAGCCCAAACCGGCTTTAGTTATTGGTATGAAACAACGCGCCGTTATTTAACAATTAATATAACGCCATTGAATGTATCAGCTAAGTTTGCTCAAATGATGCAAGACACGGGCGCAGGATTTGTATTCACTTCTGCAACACTTTCGGTTGATAACAAACTAGAGCATTTTAATGCAAGCCTAGGTTTAAAGCCAAAACAAAGCATGATGGTAGATAGCCCATTTGACTACCCTAATCAGGCGCTGCTGTGTTTACCTCGCTACTTACCCGAATCGCATGCTGATAATATGCCACATGCAATTGTAAAACTAACGCTTGAGCTTATAAAATCAGCACAAGGGCGTTGTTTTGTGTTATTTACTAGCTATCGAATGATGCACTTAGTGGCCGAAGGGCTAACTACACAAATAGACTACCCAGTTTATATGCAAGGGCAAATGTCTAAGCGTATAATTTTAGAGAAATTTACTCGCCATGGTAATGCGGTATTACTCGGCACGGCTTCTTTTTGGGAAGGTGTCGATGTACGCGGCAGTACATTAAGTTGTGTTATTATAGACAAATTGCCATTTGCAGCCCCTGACGATCCATTGCTACAAGCTAAAATGCAAGATTGCCAAATGCAGGGAAAAGACCCTTTTTCACACATACAATTACCGCAGGCTGTAATTGCGCTAAAGCAAGGTGTAGGGCGTTTAATTCGAGATAGTAAAGACAAAGGCGTACTTGTAATATGTGATAATCGCTTAGTTACACGCCAATATGGCCAAGTATTTTTAAAAAGCTTACCACCGATGCGCCGCACGCGAAGCTTAGAAGATGCCAATACATTTTTAAAACAAATTAATTAGAGTACTAAAATGATCAAAAGTAATATCCTTGCCCTTGATGCTTCAACTGAAGCACTTTCAATTGTTTTACATTACCAGGGCCAAACGTTTCATCATTTTGAAGAGTGTCCGCAGCAGCACAGCCAAAAAATACTTCCACTTGTGGATGAACTTTTAACTAAAGCAAACTGTAAATTAAAAGACTTAGACGTAATTGGTTTTGGCCAGGGGCCAGGTAGTTTCACCGGTGTACGTATTAGTGTTGCTATAGCGCAAGGCTTAGCGTATTCAACTAATTTGCCGCTTGTTGGTGTGTCTACACTGGCTACTATGGCTCAACAAACGTTTGAACAAAAAGGCAGCCTGAGTGTTTATCCAAGTATAGATGCGCGTATGGGGGAGATATACTTTGCACATTACCAAGCGCAAAATAATCTAATGCTTTTAGTTAACCAAGAATGCGTTATAAAACCTGATTTACTAAATAATGACTATATAGCGACCACTGAGCCATCTGTAGCTGTGGGCACGGGCTTTAAAACCTATCCTGATGCGCTAAATGACTTTGAAAACGTGACAATTAATACTGATATTACATTGCCTGATGCGCGTTATATGTTAGCGCATGTTGAAGCCGCGTTTTTAGCGGGTGACGTTGTAAAAGCGAGTGACGCTCAACCTAAATATGTGCGAGATACGGTAACGTGGAAAAAGCTACCAGGGCGTGACTAATCATATTATTTGCAAATTGGTTGTTTTTAAATCATAATTTTATACAATATTAAGGTTGGAGACGCGTAATGACGCTGCCTATTGGTTCAGGTTTTTTTACCGGGGATATTCCGGGTAGGGTTAGCCCTACTAAAGTTGTTACTAATAAACCACAGAGTTTATTAGACCAGCCGGCTGCTCAAAAAACGAATACCGATTATGTAAAAAGCAGTGTCGAGGGCGTCGAACTAGCTAATCAACTGTTTAAAAGCAGTGCTAAAAGCAATGAATACAGCCAAACAATTTACGACCAACCGACAGCTCAAGTAAGTAAAGCGATTTCTACTTATACTGAATTTGCTAATTTAGAACGTAGAGCCGAAGTACAAAATTTAATAGGTGTTGATATATACGCTTAAAGCTTAATTGAGCGCTTTAGATAAATACAGCGATAAAATTCAATAAAAAGCCCGAACATGTGTTCGGGCTTTTTGTGTTCAAAACGAGGTGAAATTTACTGCTCAATAAAGCCAATCAGCTTATCTGCTATATCAGTATTATTTTGTGAACCAATAAATTGCTCACTGCCCTTACCATAGGCAAATACCTGCACGTCTACAGCGGTATGTCCGCCTGTTGTCCAGCCAGTAAAGCTTGCATCGCTAATAATACTCTTAACAGCTAAATTAAGCGCTTTTTCACCCATTTTTTTAGCTTGCTCAAGTTTTATTTGGTTTTCAGTTGTAAATTCAATATTGGTGTTAGCAGTCCATACTGGTTTTAAGTCTTTAGACTCCATAAGTTTGTCTGTTAACTTACTAGCCGTTGCCTTAACACCTTTAATTACGTCTGTTTCCCATTTAAATTGGCCGTGCGAACCAATAGTTAAGCCGCCCGTTGAGTGATCGGCTGTAACTACAAGTATAGTGTCTTTATTTTTATCAACGTACGCTTTTGCTTTTTCGATTGATTTAGCAAAGTCGTCCATTTCAGCCATCGCACAGGCTATATCGTTAGAGTGACCACACCAATCAATTTGGCTGCCCTCAATCATCACAAAAAAGCCTTCTTCATTCTGGTTATCTAGTAAACCAAGCGCTTTAGATGTTAACTGAGTAAGGCGAGTTGGGTTCATATCAAGGGCAAATGGCAAGCCTTTGCTTGCATACAAACCTATGGCAGGTATTTGTGTAATTTGTCCCAGATTATTAATATCGTCACCGTATTGGTAACCTGCCGCTTTAAATTCTTCAACTAAATTACGGTCGTCACGAATAAAATATTTAGTACCGCCACCTAGCATTAAATCAACAGGTAATTTACCAGCAATCTTATTATCAATATAATCGTTGGCAATATCATCGTAGTTGTAACGAGATTCATTGTGAGCTGTAAAGCTAGCAGGTGTTGCATGGTTTATTTGTGAAGTTGCTACAAGCGCTGTTGTCATACCGCGCTCTTTTGCCATTTCAAGCATGGTTTTAACTGGCTTTTTATCTGTATCTACAGCGACTGCACCATTATAACTTTTATGGCCGCTACTAAGCGCTGTAGCACCCGCAGCGCTGTCTGTTACATAAGTATGGTCATCAGGGTAGGTGTGAGCCATGCCTTTTAAAATAGTGTCAAAAACCGTGCCTTCTACTTCTTTTGTTGCAGGGTCATCTTTAAAATAGCGATAAGCCGTGGTGTAAGCCGGACCCATGCCGTCACCAATCATATAAATTACATTTTTAGGTGCTGATTCTGCGTAAGCACCAGAAGCGGTGCATAAAAGTGCCAATAAGCTGATCTGTTTTTTCATGGTTGTACCTTATGAGTGTACCTTATTTAATAGCCGCTGATATTGTATACAGATAGGATGATAAATAAATGAATATCTGAGATATTTATAATTTATACTTTGATTTTATATACATAAAATTATAGTTAACGCTGTTAGTTCTATTTATTTAAATTATACTAGTTATAAGTTAAGTATATACAATGCCGCCATTTTTAAATTGTTCAAAATACATACAGAGTAAGCTTATTAAAAACGGTTAGTTTGTTGTTTTTAGTTTAAGTTATTAATAATGTTATGTTTAATTATTATGCTTTGCTTCTTTTTTCATCACGAAGATAATTAAATCGTGAATTTGGCACCATTTTCTAAGTTAGTGGTCTGACAACTTGTATGCTATAAATAATGATGCTCTAAATTAATAAAGGACTTACCGTGCAGCCATTTAATATTGAAACCAATAATTTAAATATCCATGGCTTAAAAGTAGGTTCAGGGAACGAAATAGTAATAGCATTGCATGGGTGGTTAGACAACTGCCATAGCTTTATGCCAATGTTAAACAACGTTAACCCAAAGCATACGTGGTACTGTATTGACTTTGTCGGGCACGGTTTATCATCTTGGCGAAGTGATGATGCACACTATTATTTTGTTGATTATATTGATGATGTGTACCAACTTATAAATGCCCTTGGTGTTAAAAAAGTACATTTAGTTGGGCATTCGATGGGAGCCATGGTTGCAGGACTTTTTGCTAGCTGCTTTAGCGATTATGTAGAGTCTGTTACCTTTATTGAGGGGATTGGGTGTGTTACAACCCCTAGTGAAGGTGTGTGTGAACAGTTACAAAGTGCAGTACTAAATAGAGCGCGTTTAAAAAATAAAAAGTCGAGAATTTATAAGTCGAAAGAACTTATTTATGAAGCTCGTGCTCAAACAACCGATTTGAATAGCGAGCTTATTAAGCTCTTAATGCAACGAAATATTAAACAGGTTTCAGATGGTTTTGCGCTAACAACAGATCCAAAGCTCAAAAATCACTCAGGTTTTAGGTTTGATGAAGCGCAATGTATTGGTGCAATAAAAGATTTAATTGCACCATGTCAATTAATTTTAGGTAACGAAGGTTATTCGTTTGTAAAACAAAATTTGGCAAAGTATATTAGTTATTACAATAGCTTGAAGGTCATTAATGTAGATGGTGGGCACCACTGTCATATGCAAAGTAGTGAACACTGTTTTGAGCATATTCAAGACTTTATGCTGCAAAATGGTGCATGTTAATTGTAAGTTTACGTAAAATGTGGGATTATTCCTCCATTAGAGTATTTGCTCAATTGTTAAAGCGCCTTACTTAGATTAAGGTTAATAAAAATATAATTATAAACAGGGGCTAAGAGTGGAAAAAATCTGGCTTAAGCGCTACCCAGAGGGTATGCCTGAAACAATCGATCCTGAGCATTACAACTCGTTACTCGAAGTGTTCGAAAAAAGTTTTACTGACTACACCGATTTACCTGCATTTACTAATATGGGTAAAACGCTGTCTTATAGCGAAATAGATACAGCAACAAAAAAAGTTGCTTCCTACATTCAAAATGATTTAGGTCTTAAAAAAGGCGACAAAGTTGCCGTAATGATGCCTAACTTACTACAAACACCAGTAACCATTTTAGGTATTTTACGTGCAGGTTGTGTGGTTGTAAATGTTAACCCACTTTACACTGTGCGTGAATTAGAGCATCAGCTAAAGGATTCTGACACTACCGCTATTTTCATTTTAGCAAACTTTGCTGACACACTTGAAAAGTCGCTTGCACACACTGATGTTAAACACATTGTAGTAACGCAAGTAGGCGACATGGTTGGTGGGCTTAAAAAGCACATAGTTAACTTTGTTGTGAAGCACATTAAAAAAATGGTGCCAAAGTACAACTTACCAAACACAATTAACTTTTCAGACGTTTTAGCTGCAGACGAAACTAAATATACACGTCCTGAAATGAGCTTGTCAGATCTTGCTTTTTTACAGTACACCGGTGGTACAACAGGTGTATCAAAAGGGGCAATGCTGAGCCATGGCAATATGGTTGGTAACCTTGAGCAAGTTTCAGGCTGTTTAGACAAAGTGTTAAATCGTGGTACAGAAGTTGTTGTTACCGCTTTACCGCTTTATCATATATTTGCTTTAACAGCTAACTGCCTGACGTTTATGAAGTACGGTGGTTTAAATATATTAATCACAAATCCACGAGATATGCCTGGGTTCGTTAAAGAGCTGGGTCAGCATAAATTCACTGCTATTACTGGTGTTAATACGTTATTTAACGGTTTATTAAACACACCAGGTTTTGCTGAGCTTGATTTCAGTCATTTAAAAATGTCACTTGGTGGCGGTATGGCCGTGCAACGTCCTGTTGCTGAAAAATGGCAAAAAGTGACTGGCTCAAAATTAATGGAAGGCTATGGCCTTACAGAATGTTCTCCTTTAGTAACTATTAGTCCTTATGATTTAGAAGCATATAATGGCTCTATTGGTTTGCCTGCGCCTAATACTGAGATTAAGCTAATACTTGATAACGGTGAAGAAGCCGCTAAAGGTGAACCAGGTGAAATGTGTGTGAAAGGCCCGCAGGTTATGGTGGGCTATTACAAGCGACCAGATGCAACAGCTGAATGTTTAAAAGATGGCTGGTTTGCAACAGGTGATATTGCAACTTATGACGATGAAGGTTTCTTCTTTATTGTAGATCGCAAAAAAGACATGATCATTGTATCTGGCTTTAATGTTTTCCCTAATGAGATAGAAGAGGTAGTGGCTATGCACGAAGGTGTGCTTGAAGTTGCTGCCATTGGTATTCCTCACGATGTAAGTGGCGAACAAGTTAAAGTTTTTGTTGTTAAAAAAGACCCTTCTTTAACTGAAAAAGATATAATAAGTCACTGTCGTGATAATTTAACTAATTACAAGGTCCCAAAACTGGTAGAGTTTAGGGATGAGTTACCTAAAACTAACGTAGGTAAAATACTCCGAAGAGCCTTGAAAGATTAGCAACCTATAAAAAAGCCGACACATGTCGGCTTTTTTATTGTAGGAGATTAAGTGCAATACCAATTGATCGAAACCCAAAATCAACTGAACACTTTTGTTGAACAAATAAAAAATAAGCCTATTTTAGCTATTGATACTGAGTTTATGCGTCGTCGCACTTTGTATCCAGAAGTTGCACTTATCCAAGTTTTTGATGGTGAGCATTTAGCGCTTATCGATCCGTTAGCTGAGCTCTCATTATTCGATTTTTGGGAAATACTAAAAGATCCTAGTGTTTTAAAAGTACTGCATTCTCCTTCAGAAGATATTGAGGTTTTTCAAAAATACGCAGGCTTTGTTCCATCCCCACTTTTTGATACACAATTTGCGTTGCAGTTACTTGGGGAAGGTAACTGTATGGGCTTTGCCCTTATGGTAAAAGAGTTGCAAGGTATTGAAATAGATAAAAGTGAGTCACGCACTAACTGGCTGCAACGTCCGTTAACTAAAAAACAGTTAGATTATGCTGCTGCAGATACTTTTTACTTATTGCCGTGTTTCGAGCTGATTATAGAGCGTATTAATGCCGCTGGGTTCTTTGACATTGTAATAAACGAGAGTGAGCTGATAGCTAAAAAACGTGCGTTTCAAACACCAGACGATCTTTTATATAAAGATATTAAAAATGCATGGCA
This sequence comes from Pseudoalteromonas sp. SG43-4, assembly GCF_014164325.1. Classification (NCBI taxonomy): domain Bacteria; kingdom Pseudomonadati; phylum Pseudomonadota; class Gammaproteobacteria; order Alteromonadales; family Pseudoalteromonadaceae; genus Pseudoalteromonas; species Pseudoalteromonas sp. SG43-4. Next base: position 29,269 of record NZ_JACJFB010000003.1, read on the forward strand.
ACTCAAACCGCACGAACTCGCGGTTTTAAAAGAACTTGCTGTATGGCGTAGAAACAAAGCCATTAAGAAGAATTTAGCGCTAAATTTTGTGTTAAAAGAACATAACATGACTGAAATTGCCAAACGTGGTCCTTCAAGTTTAAATGCTCTACGTCAAATCCCAGGAGTTGAAGCTATTGAAGTTAATCGCTCTGGTGTAGATATAATCAAGTGTATTGAAGTTGCCAAAGCGGTACCAGATGCAGAGCATCCTGATGTACTTAAGCGCTTAATTGATTTTCCTACCTATAAAAAAGTAGCCAAAGATATTAAACAAAAGATCACTAAAGTCGCTAAAGAGCACAATATACCAGAAGACGTTATGGCCTCTAAAAAGCAAATTAATCAATTGATTAGTTGGAATTGGAAGTTAACGTCAAAACAAAAAGAAAGCCATATTAAGCCTGATTTATTAAGCTCTTGGCGATATACCTACGTTAAAGACGCTTTAAAAGAGTGGGATACTTAAGACTAGATATTTTTTTTACTGTGTAATACTTATATCAATCCGCAATAATACTTAATCATTTTGCGGCGCTAAACGTGTCGTTACCTGTGTTAAAAAAATCTCATTTAGAACAACTAAATAGTGATTTTTTTGCCTAGCTATCAACACGTTTTTCCATCCTCAAAATAGATCACTTAATTAAACGAATTGGTATTATCTATAATTTTTGTGTTACATAGTAGAAAAGTTTTAGTTGCATGCAAGGGATTAAAACGTAGATATTTAGAAAGTTATTAAAAAGTAAATGAAAATAAAAAGGGCGCTTATAAAGCGCCCTTTCTTCAATTACTTCTTTTCTTCATCAGGTAGTGTAACGTTTAGCTCAAGTACGGCTAAATCGTCTTCGTTTTGATCAAACTGAACCTGAACTGCATCGGTACTTACGTTCACGTATTTACGGATCACATCTAAAATATCTTGTTTTAATTGTGGTAAGTAATCCGGCGTTCCTCGCTGAGAACGCTCGTGCGCGACAATGATCTGCAATCGCTCTTTTGCTAGTGACGCACTGTTTTTCTTTTCTGAGCGGAAGTAGTCAAGTAAAGACACGTTAACCTCCAAAAATCCGTTTAAATAAGCCTTTTTTCTCAACGTCTAAGAAGCGAAAATCGACGGTTTCACCTAGTAAGCGGTTAATTGCATCAGAATAAGCTTGGCCTGCATCAGATTCTGTATCCAATATAACAGGTTGGCCTGAGTTTGAAGCACTTAATACCGCTTGCGATTCAGGAATAACCCCTAATAATGGGATTGACAGAATATCTTGCACATCTTCTACCGATAGCATTTCACCTTTTTCAACACGACCAGGGTTATAGCGTGTTAATAGTAAGTGTTCTTTAATATTTTCTAGGCCTTCTTCAGCACGTTTTGATTTGCTGTGTAAAATACCTAAAATACGATCTGAATCTCGAACTGACGACACCTCTGGGTTTGTTGTAACAATTGCTTCATCAGCAAAGTACATCGCCATCATAGCGCCAGCTTCAATACCTGCTGGTGAATCACATACTATGTAATCAAAGTCTTCTTTTAGTTCATTTAGTACGCGTTCAACACCTTCACGTGTTAAAGCATCTTTATCACGAGTTTGTGAAGCAGGTAGTAAAAATAATTTATCTACACGTTTATCTTTAATAAGCGCTTGGTTAAGGTTTGCCTCACCATTAATTACATTTACAAAGTCATAAACAACGCGGCGTTCACAACCCATAATTAAATCTAAGTTACGTAAACCAATATCAAAGTCGATAATAACTGTTTTATAGCCTTTTAACGCTAAGCCTGTGCCAATTGCAGCACTTGATGTTGTTTTACCAACACCGCCTTTACCTGAGGTAACGACAATTACTTTTGCCATGAGATTTATCCTTTAACCAAAGCTGAAATTTCTAATGATTCGTCTTTTTGTTGTATTTGCACTGCATTTCCCCAATGTTCACCTTGTAGCGAATCACTGATCCAGTAATTACCATCTATTGAAACCAGCTCGGCTTCAAGTTTTTGGCAAAAAATGTGTGCTTCTTTAAAACCTTTTGCGCCTGCAATAGCGCGACCGCGTAGGGTGCCATAAATATGCACATTCCCATCGGCAATGACTTCCGCACCATGACTAACTGCGCCAAGTACTATCAAATCTCTATCTTTTGCATAAACTTGTTGTCCAGAGCGAACTGTACCGCTGATAATTTGCGCTGGTAAATGCACCGTTTTTTCTACAATCGATGTATTGGGCTCTTGTTTAACAGGTTCGCTCTTAACGTCTTGTGAATAATTTAAAACAGATAAGCCAGCAGCCTTTGCTTGAGTATGTTGCTCATCTGAGCCATTACACACACCAACTGCATTAAAACTCATTCGCTCGATTAATGATTTTAAGTGAACAAAATCAAGTGAACTGTTTTTAATTTCAATTAAATTAACGACAATAGGCGCACCCTCAAAAAACTTAGGGGCCTGGGCTATTTTTACATACAGTTGTTCTGCTAAAAGGTTTATATCAGTACTATAAAGATGCAAAACTGATAACGTAAAAAGATTCCCTTTTAACTCAAAAATTTGGTCCGACATACACGCTCAATTGATTTGTCTGATTAGAAATTAATTTTAGATAAACGTAGGCTGAATAGGGCCTTTATTGAAATTTCTAATCTAATTTTTCTAACTTATTATTACTCTCATGTTATAGTGTGCGGCATTGTTAAGCAAGAATTTATAGGGCCATAATGCTCACTGCAGTATATAAAAGTAAGAAAAAAGCGGATACGTTCTTATTTGTTGAAAAAAGAGATGATTTTAGCAAAGTTCCGGAACCTTTGATGGCTACGTTTGGTCAACCTGTTTATGTGATGATCATCAATTTAGCAAAACGTGAGCATTTAGGTGGGGCAGATTTAGAAACTGTAAAAGCAGCGTTATCAAATCCTGATAAAGGCTACTACTTACAAATTCCACCACCTGAGCAAAATTTGCTAAGCCAATTACGAAAAGACAATGGAGTTGATAGTGATTAAAAAACTTATCGTTATATTATGTGGTGTATGTTTAAGCTCACCTGTTATGGCAAAAACTCAGGCTGAATTTCAAGATTATTTAGCGAATTTAAAGCAAGAAGCTATCGCAAAAGGTTACGAAGCCAAACTTATTGACGATGCGTTTGCAACAGCAACGTATAAAGAAAAAGTTGTTTCGGCTGACAAAAACCAGCCAGAAGTAAAAGAAACCCTTGAAACGTATTTACCAAAACGTGTACCACAATGGAAAATTGACCGCGCACGTAAGCTTTACGCAGAAAACAAAGAGGTACTTGAAAAAGTAGCGAAAGAGTTTGGCGTACAAGCACGCTTTATAGTCGCGCTTTGGGGGCTTGAAAGTAACTTTGGTACAATTCAAGGCGGTCATAACGTTATTTCATCATTAGTGACACTTGCTTTTGATGGGCGCCGAGAAGCACTTTATAAGCGCCAACTTTGGGCTGCACTGGATATTTTAAAGTCGGGCCACATAACGCTTGATAAATTTAAAGGCTCTTGGGCAGGCGCAATGGGGCAAACGCAATTTATGCCTACCTCTTTTAATGCTTACGCGGTTGATTACAACAACGATGGTCGTAAAGATATTTGGACTACAAAAGAAGATGCTTTTGCCTCAATTGCTAATTATCTAAAGCAAGAAGGCTGGAACGACTCTCTTACGTGGGGTCGCCAAGTTCAGTTACCTGAAAACTTTGATAGTAAATACGTTTTAGTGCGTGGTACCAAAACTCGCAAGCAGTGGTTAGAATATTGGAACGACTCAGAGCGCTCATTAGCTGATTGGCAAGCACTGGGTGTTCGTAAAGCTGATGGTTCTGATTTACCTAATGTAGACGTACGTGCTGCGCTGGTTATGCCTGATGATATAAATGGCCGTATGTACTTAGCGTACGATAACTACAAAGTGTTTATGCATTGGAATCGCTCGTATTACTTTGCTACTAGTGTAGGTTACTTGTCGGACAGAATTGGTTATCCAAAAATCTAATTTTTAAAATATACCTATAAATAAAGCCGCAATTGCGGCTTTATTCTTTTTTGAATATCTTTTCTTTTAGGTCAATAACTTTACCAATTCCAGAACCTAGCTTCATTAGCTTATTAAGTTGCTCTGGCGTTAAACGCTGTAGTTCTGATGACCATTTAGTGACGGTTTCAAGTAGGTTGTGAATCTCACCCATTTGTTTTTGTGCGTAAAGTTCATCGTCGTTACTGGCTTCGTCTAATAAGTTATCGCGTAGTAGTGTTAAGGTGGGCTCAATTTCACGTTTTTTACGTTCTTCAAATACGCGATTTGCCATATCCCAAATATCGCCAGCAGGGGCGTAGTACTCTTTACGATCGCCAGGAATATGCTGTACTTTAATTAACTGCCACGATTGCAGCTCTTTAATGCCCATACTTACATTACCGCGAGAAATACTAAGCGCATCTGCAATCTCATTAGCTGTCATTGGGTTTTTAGTAATAATCAGCAAACCACACATTTGTCCGATCGTACGATTGAATCCCCATCGGCTGCCCATCTCACCACAATGCATTACAAAGGCAAAATTCTTTTCGGATAAACTCATAGCTTAGTAACTTTCAGTAATTTCAGAAAGTAAATGCTAGCACGCTCATTATGGATAGCAAGTTCTTAGCAGGCTTATAAGTTAATTTAAATGACTAAAATATGATTTAGATTAATATTTATACATCTATATTAGGATATGTTGTACACAACAATACATAAATAAATCCTTATCTTTAATTTTCTTCACATACGATGGAATGACTATGAAAGCTGCAATTAATACTCAATACAAAGGTAAATTAGAAATAACAGACTTACCAATTCCTGAGGTGGGAATAAATGATGTTTTAGTAAAAATAGCGGCCTGTGGCGTTTGCCATACCGATTTACATGCCTGTCATGGGGATTGGCCAGTAAAACCAAAAATGCCATTAGTACCAGGGCACGAAGGTGTCGGTGTTATCGAAAAAGTCGGAAGCAACATTAAGCACTTAGAAGTTGGCGATAGAGTCGGTATTCCTTGGCTCTATAGTGCATGTGGGCACTGTGAGTTTTGCCTAGATGGTAAAGAAACACTGTGTTTATCGCAGCACAATACTGGCTATTCTATTGACGGTAGTTATGCAGAATATTGTTTAGCGCATGGCGACTACGTTGTAAAAATACCAGAAGAACTCGGTTTTTCTGAGGCTGCTCCATTATTTTGTGCAGGTGTTACAACCTATAAAGCATTAAAAGTATCCGGTGCTAAACCAGGGCAGTGGGTTGCTATTGTTGGTGTGGGCGGGCTTGGTCATTTAGCAGTACAGTACGCTAAAGCAATGGGTTTTAATGTAATAGCTGTTGATACAGGTAAAGAAAAACTCGCGCTTGCTAAAGAGCTAGGCGCAGATATCACCCTCGATTTTAAAGAGGTGGTTCCAAGCGAAGCTATTTTTGAACAAGTCGGTGGCGCGCATGGTGTTGTGTGTACTGCGGTGTCTAAAGCGGGGTTTGAACAAGCCTATAAAAGTGTACGCCGTGGCGGTAAATGCGTATTAGTGGGATTACCTCCAGAGGATATGCCACTTCCTATTTTTGATACTGTGCTTAATGGCATTTCAGTAGTGGGCTCTATTGTTGGTACACGTAAAGATTTGCAAGAATGCTTGGAATTTGCAGCGCAAGGTAAAGTAAAAGCGATTATTGAAGAAAAACGCTTAGAGGACATTAACGAAATTTTTGATGATATGCTCAAAGGTGAAATTAACGGTCGCATAGTGGTTACTATTTAATTTAGATTAAGCGTTTATAAAACACAAAAAAGCACGGCTTCTAAATTAGAAAACCGTGCTTTTTAAGTATTTAACTAACCTGAGCGCTGAAAATAGCTGCTTGAGATAGATTTATTATCCAGAGTTCAGGTTAACCAATTAAAGTGTGTAACTAAAACTTAGTTTTGCATTACGCTCTTCGCCTGGCATACCACCTAAAAACATCGCTTTTGAGTAATACTTTTTGTTGAACAAGTTATTTAAGTTTAACTGCATATGCCATTTATCAGTTGTATACGATACAGCTGTATCGTAAGTCGTGTAACTTGGTACATAACCATCAGGAATCGAAAACGAACTTGAATTAGTACTTCTGTTATCTACAAATGTAATACCACCACTTATATTTACAGCTTCAGGTAAATTAAACATATCTGCGTAGTAGGTTACCCACGTACTTGCTGTTACGTAAGGCACACCTTTTTGGCGTGTGTCGTAACTGCTGCTATTAGGATTACTTTTGTCACGTGCATCTTGATAAATACCGTTTACGTTTACTTTCCATTTATCGTTCAAGTAAGCATTTAAATCAAGCTCAACACCTTTTGTTTGCTCTTTACCATCATAATAGCTTTCAGGTACATCTGAGCCTGATGTTAATGCGTCATAAAGCGGGTTTGCGTATTCTAAATTAGTACGAGAGCTTTCAAATATAACAACAGATGCGAGTAGTTGGTCATCAAATGCTTTAAATCTAAAGCCTAGGTCGTTACTTATAGACTCTGAATCTTCACGGTCAGCTTCGTTTCCTGCCACAGAGCCTAATACACTATACGCTGTTCGCCCTTTTGAATGATTTACAAATACAGATAAATCTTCAGATGGCTGATACGTTGCACCAAGGTTATACGTTAAGCCAGAATCTGATGTACTCGCTTCAGGTGTTGGCTCTGCACGGCTAGAACTGTAGCGCTCATCAACACCAAAGTGCTCATAAGTTTGCTCAATTCGGTTATATGCCACACCAATACGCGTTGTAAGTTCTTCAGTTATGTAACCAACATGTTGAATGCCTAAGCCCCATGCTTGTACTTTTTTATTGTAGTCACTTGTTTTAAGCGGATCGTAATCTTCAAAGTTACCGGTTGGCCAATTTGGTTCTCTTATATCGTAAATATACGGCAAAGAACCTTGGTACGTTATATCACCATCATTGTTTGTGAGTACGTAATCTTGATCCCATATTGAGAATTGTTTAAAACGAATATCTCTATCTTCGTAGTTGGCGTTAACTAGTAATTCGTTATCTACGTCGCCTAACATAAAGTCATAACGTAAATCTAAGAAGTACTGCCATGATTTTTCATCTGCTTCTACTTGGCGGTATTCTTGGCGGCGTGCTGCATACGGGTAAAGTACACCGTCTTCAACTAATGGAGCACGAGGGTCGTTATTAATTATTCCATCGCGTGTTGAATAGACGTAGTTATATGCACCTGTTTGGCGCGCAAAACTTGATGTGTAGTTACGGTACTGTAGCTGCTGGTTTAAAAACAAATCGTCAGTAATGTAATAGTTATGCGTTAATTTAAAACGCAACTCTTCACCTTCGTTAGCATCAGCCATTGGTGAAATAATACCATTTGTGCCAAAGCTATAAGGTGTTAAGCCATCAGATGCAGATAATGAATTAGCAAGTTGGTCGCGTTGTGCATCACTTAACTGTACGCCGCTTCCTGTCGGATCGTTTACTAAATCGGCACCAGTTACTTCACCCGCGCTTAAGCCGTTTGCAGTTTCTGCACTGTAAATACGAATAGGATGACCAATAGAATCAACCGCTATTTCATCTTTTATATAGGCTGCAGAAAGCATGATGTTTTGTCTGTTATTAAGCACGTATTTAAGTGAGGTATAAATTTCGTCGCGATCTTCTTTTAAATCGCGAAATCCGTCACTTGACGCTGTTTTAGCCATAACACGATAAGCTAAATCATCTGTTATAGCGTTAGTGCTATCAAACGATAATGAATAGCTATCCCACTGGCCAAGCTCAGCCGATACTTTGTGTTTTTCTTCAAACTCTGGCTTTTTTTCAATTAGGTTAATTACGCCACCTGCGCTACCAATGCCATATAAACCTGTTGCAGGGCCTTTTAAAACCTCAACAGATTCAACATTTGTAAGTGAACGAGTTGGGTTAAATGTATTACCAAGGCCTGCACCACCATACATACCATCGTAGGTGTAGTTTGCATCTAAACCACGAATTACTAAGTTATCACCAATACCGTAATTATTACCTGCTTGTGTTAAGCCACTTACGTTTCTAACTAAATCTTGTAAGCTATCTACACCTTGAGATTCAATCAGTTCTCGGTCAATAATTACTACCGGTGCAGGAGTTTCCATTAAAGACATGTCTGATTTAGTAGCAAGACCAGAGCTCATCACCACGCGGTTTTGCTTTTCGTATACGCTGATGCGTTCAATATCAGCATCAACTTGTGTATTTTGGGCAAATGCCATATTTGCATTTAAACAAGCAAGAGTAATAAGAGAGTACTTAAACGTTTTCATAGAGTGATAACTATTCGCGTTATTGAATTTGCGCGAATGATAATGGTTATTGTTTTTAAAGTGAATAGAAAGTTCATTTTATTTGATTAAATAAAACCGTTCGGATAATTAATAGACAAAAGCGAGTCTAATAGGGGGGCGGTGACCCTTTTATGGCATATTCAATATAGGTGAGAGTTTTATTAAGGCTGAGTAAACTCAGCCTTAATAGTGTGTATTTACAAATGGTTTTTATAAACAACTCCTGCTTTCATTACAAAAGGTACTGCCTCTAAGGTTTTAATACTTTTAAGAGGATTTGCTTTAACCGCAATTATATCAGCTGCAAATCCGGTTTTAATTTGTCCTAACTGAGTATCCATTTTTAATAACTTAGCGCTATTAATAGTTGATGCTTGAATGGCTTGTAGTTCTGTCATGCCAAATTCAACCATGCGACTAAACTGTTTTGCATTATCTCCGTGCGGGTAAATTGCTGCATCGGTACCAAAGACCATTTTAACACCCGCTTTTACAGCGCGGCTAAAGCTATCACGTTGCCTTTTAGAAACTTGGCGCTCTTTATTTAGGTTTTCTTCGTCTACGCCGTTTTGCTCGCCATAAGTGAGTGTGTATTCGGTGTTATAAATATCCATAGAAAGCCAAGTTCCATGCTCTTTGGCAAGCGCTATCGCTTCGTCATCTAAAAAGCTGGCATGCTCTACGCTATCAACACCTGCTTTAATGGCTGTTTTTATACCGCTTGTACCGTGTGCGTGAGCAGCTACTGGTAAATCTCGCATATGGGCTTCATCAACAATGGCTTTCATTTCTTCAAAAGAATACTGCTGTGCACCTACTTTAGTCCCTTTTGAAAATACTCCACCTGTGGCGCAAAACTTAATAGCATTTGCCCCGTATTTAATATTTTCGCGTACTTTTATACGCGCAGCCCATGGACCGTCTGCGACGCCACTTGAAGTATATTTAAGCTCAGGAGGTAGGCGGTTGTTATCACAGTGCCCGCCAGTAATGCCGAGTGATGGGCCTGCAGCCCAAATACGAGGGCCAACTATGTCACCCGCATTTATGCCGTCACGCACGGCTATGACGCTGTAACCTTCTGCGCCAACATTACGTACTGTTGTAAATCCAGCTTCTAAGGTTTTTTTAGCAAAATGAGCCGCTTTAATCGCCATTCTAGGAACTGACTGGCCTAAACGTTCACTGCGCGGCACCGTAGGGTCACTCGTTAAATGCACATGCATATCCATTAAACCAGGCATAAGGGTCAAATCAGGGAGTTGGATATGTTTATCATCTTTAGTTAGCGTTGGTTTTTTATTTTGTTCAACATTAGTGATCACGCCATCATCTATAGTAATTAAGGGCGATTTAATGAGCTTGCCATCTTTAACATCAATCATGGCTTTAGCCGATAGGTATGTAACTGCATGGCTATTAAAAGTGGTTAAGCAAAGTAAGGCAATAGAGGTGCTGAGTAGTTGTTTTTTCATTTTATTTTTCTTTTAAATCATATTTGAATTAATAGAAATGTAACAAGTTCAGATAAAAGTGCAAATTTAATACGATGAATGCAATCTATCGTAATTTCTTTATTAAGCACGGTTTAATGAGCATAATTAAAAAACGATATTAAAAAGGATTATCATGAAATCAAATAAATTAGCATTAGTTGCCAGTGGCGTTATGTTTGCTTTAAGTGGCTGTATGAATACTGAGCTTAGTACACAGACTAATACCAGTACACAGTTAAACACAGTTAACGCATCAGCAGGTATTGTTTCAGAGCTTTCGGCAGAGCAACAACTCGATGTACTTGTTGCACAGTATTACGATGAATCGCTCACATATAGCCCCATCAGTGCAACGTACAATGGTCGTAATGAGTTTAACGATCAATTCACGCCTGTGATTTCAAAAGAAAATAGAGCAAAAAAAGCCGCTTTTTATAAAAAATATCAACAGCGATTAAACTTTATAGATAAAGCACAGTTAACAGGGCAATCGCTTTTAAGTTTTGAAATATTAGAGCGTGACCTTGCACTTAAATTAGAAGGCATGCAGTTCCCTGATTATTTACTACCAATAAATCAAATGGCGGGTGCGCATAACACCTTTGCAAGTTTTGGTTCAGGTCAAAGTGCTCAGCCGTTTAATACCGTTGAAGATTACACGGCTTTTATCTCGCGCAGCGAAGGTTTTGTAAAGTGGCTTGCCAGTGTAGAGCGTTCAATGGCGCAAGGCATTAAACTAGGTATTACGTTACCAAAACCACTTGCTGAAAAATTACAGCCACAATTTGCAGCTCATGTAGTTAAAAATGCCGAAGACTCATTATTTTGGAGACCAGTTAAAAAATTACCAGAATCGTTTAGCGAACAACAAAAGCAAAAAATTACAGCGCAGTATCGTCAATTGATTATGCAGCACTTAGTACCGGCTTATAAAAGTATGAGTGACTTTTTAGCTAATCAATATATTCCTAATAGTCGAGAAAGCGTAGGTTACAGTGACTTACCAAACGGTAAAGCATGGTACGAATACCAAATTAAGAAAAACACGACGCTTAGCTTATCTGCAGACGAAATTCATGACATTGGTTTAAGTGAAGTGTCGCGCATTTTAAGCGAAATGAAAAAAGTAAAAGAAACCGTAGGCTTTAAAGGTGAGCTATCTGAATTTTTTGATCATTTACGTGATTCAGATGAATTTTACTACGACACGCCCGAGGAGTTAATTGCGGCATATGAAAACGTTAAGAAAAAAATAGACGCGCGTTTGCCTCTACTTTTTAACATAGCACCCAAAGCACCTTACGTTGTAAAAGCAGTTGAAGCCTACAGAGCGCAGTCGGCAGCAGGTGCATCCTATGCATCTCCGGCGCCTGATGGCTCTCGCCCTGGTATTTTTTATATCAATGCTTATAACTTAAAAGCGCAGCCTAAATTTTTACTCGAAACTTTATCGATTCACGAAGCAGCCCCAGGTCATCACTTTCAAATAGCACTTCAGCAAGAAATAGAGGGCTTACCTGATTTTCGTAAATTTGGTGGCTATACCGTGTTCGCAGAAGGTTGGGCGCTTTACGCAGAAAGCTTAGGCAAAGAGCTAGGCTTATTTACCGACCCTTATATGTGGTATGGACGTTTATCGGATGAGCAATTACGCGCAATGCGTTTAGTGCTTGATACTGGTTTTCATGCAAAAGGGTGGACGCGTCAACAAGGTATAGATTACATGCTTGCAAATTCATCTATGGCTAAAAGTGATGTAATTGCTGAAGTAGAGCGATATATTGCATGGCCAGGACAAGCGCTTTCTTACAAGTTAGGGCAATTTAAAATTCAAGAATTACGTGATTTTTCTAAAAAAGAACTCGGTGATAAATTTGATATTAAAGCGTTTCACACGCAAATATTAATTGATGGCGCATTACCAATGCCAATCCTTGAGGAAAAAATTAAGCGTTGGGTTAAATCTCAAAGCTAATTTGTAGCGCAAAGCCAGTACTTTGAAAGGGTATTGGCTTTGCGCCATTTACAGCAATACGGTAGAATGCGCGCTCTTTAGGGGGCACGAGTAAACTATGTTTGATCAACAATTAGCAAATACACAATTTTGGCTTAAAAAAAGCTTAAGCGACATGAGTCAAAACGAATGGGAAGCCATTTGTGATGGATGCGGAAAATGTTGTTTAAATACGTTTATTGATAGCGAAGATGAAGACGAATTTACCGCCACCGATCAGTTACGCGAAGGTGAGCAATTAATATTTACTAATATTGTATGTCAGTATCTCGATAACAACACCTGTGGTTGTAGCGAATATGAAAACCGCCAAACGCTTGTTCCTTCTTGTGTAAAACTCACAAAAGAAAACCTTAAAGACATCTTTTTTATGCCACAAAGCTGCAGTTACCGTCGTTTACATGAAGGTCGTGGTTTGGCTTCTTGGCATCCGTTATTAAATAATGGTGATAAAACAAAGATGAATGAGCTAGGTATTTCTGTAAAAGACAAAACAGTAAAAGATTGCGATGTAAAGCTCGACGACTTTGATTTGTACATTGCAGAATGGCCAACAAAGGACGTAGATTAATGAGTAAACAACAAGCCGTAATTGGTTTAATCAATCCTAAAAGCCCGACTAATGTTGGTGGTGTATTGCGAGCAGCTGGCTGTTATGACGCTAAACAAGTTTTTTTTACAGGCAATCGCTACTTAAATGCCAAAAAATTCCATACAGATACAAAAAATGTAGTGGAGCGTATTCCTTTAACCGAAACAGATAATTTAGAAGCAATAAAGCCACAAGGCGCAACGGTTGTGGTTATTGAGCTTATTGAAGGTGCAACACCTTTACCTGAGTTTAAACATCCTGAAAATGCATTTTATGTATTTGGTCCCGAAGATGGCTCTGTATCAAAAGACGTCTTAAAGTGGTGCGATGAGGTTGTTTATATTCCAACTATTGGCTGCATGAACTTAGCGGCAACCTGTAATGTAGTTTTGTATGATCGCTTAGCTAAATTAGGCGGCGTTGAGAGTAGTGACGATACTATTATTAGCTCTCGTGATACAAACAATAAAATGAGGTGGCAAAAAAGCTGATTAGTTAAGGTTTATTTGTGCAAAAGTGTTAGTAGTAGCTAAACTTAAAACACTATTAATCACAAATAGATACTAAAATGCGCTGGTTTTATTTTATATTATTGCTAACAACTAGTAATAGTTTTGCTGAAACATCGGTTGAGTATTTTCAAAATGGTACTCAACACACTTTAACTGGGCATTCCCATAAATCAGGGGTGCTCTATGAAGCTAAAAACTCCAAACAAACACTTCATCTAGCCACACTCGATTGGCCTCCCTATATTGGTAATAATGTATGTAATAAAGGCTGGGTTTATCAATTTTCAATTGCCTTGTTAAATAGTAAGGGCTACAGCGTATATATTGAATTTTTGCCTTGGGCAAGAGCGGTACGAAATGTAGAACTAGGCAGGGCTGACATACTAATGCCTGAATACTTTATAGAAGATACAGCCCCCTCCGATTATGTTGATGGTAAAACACGTCGAGAATTACTCGGCTTATCTAATTCGTTTAAAGGTGGCGAAATTGCTTTTTTAAAAAGGAAAGGCGATACAGACCATTTCACAGGAAACTTGAACTCGCTCAAAGGGCTTAAGATTGGTGTTGTTCGAGGGTATCAAAATACGCCAGAGTTTGATGCCATGATGGACAATGGTGAGTTTGAAGTTATCGCCTCTGTTGATGACTTACAGCTTGTTAAGCTACTGACTGCTAAACGTGTTGATTTGGTTATAGGCGATCCTCAAGCTTTGAAATCATCTGTGGCTTACTCCTCTTTAACTAAACCTGAAAAACAGTCTTTGCTTTCTTCCATTGAGCAAGAAAGCATTCCTTTGCAATATAACTCGTTATATTTTGCCATTAGTAAGCGTGCACATAATTGGCTTTTAGTATTAGAGGATATAAACGAAGGGCTTTATCAGTTTAATAACAGTGGCGAAATAGACCGAATTGTTAGAGCGACCAACACGCAATGTGAATAACGCCACTGGAACGTTCCCTAAGTGCGCTGACTAATTTATATTTAAACATGTAAAATCGTTTTCAACTTGTTAATGGAGTGAAAACGACGTGAGTGAAATAAATACAAACCAATCATTCGCGGTCAACGAACAGCCAAATAAAAATTATCTGTTTCCACTGACTGCAATGACGACCCTATTTTTTTTATGGGGTTTTATTACTGTTTTAAACGATGTACTAATACCACGCTTAAAAGGCGTATTTGATTTGAGCTTTTTTGAAGCGATGCTAGTACAGTTTTGCTTTTTTGGGGCTTACTTTATTGTTTCTATTCCTGCGGGGCTTTTAGTTAAGCAATTTGGTTACAAAAAAGGAATTTTAACTGGTTTAATTGTGGCTTCAATGGGGTGTATGTTGTTTTACCCTGCTGTTGTAGTACATGAATATTGGCTATTTTTAGGCGCTTTATTTGTACTTGCTGCTGGTGTAACTGTACTTCAGGTTTCTGCTAACCCTTATGTTGCAGCTCTTGGCAGTGAAAAAACAGCGTCTTCTCGTCTAAATTTAGCACAAGCACTTAATGCGCTTGGTACTACCGTTGGGCCTTATGTTGGTGGTTTATTATTTTTCGGTACGGCAGGTAGTTTAGCCGCATCGGCAGCAACTGCTGAATCTGTAAAAGTGCCTTATTTAATGCTTGCTGGCGCTTTATTGCTTATCGCTATTATATTTGCCTTTATAAAGCTTCCAGAAATTGAAGCCCACAAAGAGGAAAATAATACAGCAATTGAATCTCGTTCGTTAATGCAAGCACCGCACCTAACTATGGGTGTACTTGCTATATTTTGCTACGTAGGCGGGGAAGTTGCCATTGGCAGCTTTTTAGTTAACTACTTTGGTGAGGCGCACATAGCAGGGCTTGAAGAGCATACTGCGGCCGCACTTATTAGTTATTACTGGGGCGGGGCAATGGTAGGGCGTTTTATAGGCTCTGTATTATTACAAAAGATAGCACCTTCTAAAGCTATAGCGTTTAATGCATTTAGTATTATTGCGCTATTATTGATCACTATTTTTACTCAAGGTGACGTCGCTTTATACTCAGTATTGGCAATTGGTTTATTTAACTCAATTATGTTCCCGACTATATTTTCAGTTGCAATCGAGCGACTAGGATCATTGACGAGCAAAGGTTCTGGCTGGTTATGTTTAGCAATTGTTGGTGGTGCACTTGTACCATTACTGCAAGGGTTTATAGCTGATACAGTAAATATACAGCAAAGCTTTTTTGTTCCAATGTTATGTTATGTATTTATTGCATGGTACGGTTTAAATGTTGTTCGCTTTGCAAATAAGTGGAAATAACAGACTATACAAGAGTGACTGAATACGTATTCAGTCACTTATAAAGCTATATTTAATGGGAACGTTCCATAAAAAATAAATCTAGTCATTAATTATTTAATATTAGCCAGTTACCCACGAAAGCCTTTTGTTTTACAATCCTTTATTCTTATTTTTCATCAATAACCTAACTGTAAGTCTCTTTTACTAGGACATTTAGCTAAATTTTTGCTAAAACAGTAAGGCTAATAACGATAAATAATAAAAAGGGTGTATATGCTTAACTCGTTGAAATTTACTTCCAAAGTGACTATTGCAGCCTCCTTAATTTTGGTTTTGGTGCTAGGGTTATTTACTTTTAATAACTACATTGCGATGCGCAAGCAAACCGAGCAGCAGTTAAGCTTGGTATTGCAACAAAATTCCGAATCTGTTTCACAAAATATAGCGAGTTGGTTAAATGCAAAGTTGGCGATTGTTATATCAATTGCTAAAACCCATAAAGCTAATGATTCTAAAGCACTCACCCTTTCACAACTAAATACAGCAGAGCTTGCTGGAAGCTTTAAAAATACGTATATAGGTAAATCCAGCGGCACGTTTATATTAAACGATCAAACGGTTGTATTACCTGCAGATTTTGATGCGACTTCTCGTCCTTGGTATAAATTAGTCGAAAACAAATCAAATACCGCTTTTACAACTCCTTATATTGATGTAACCACTAACGAGCTTACAATTTCAGCGGTAGTACCCATACTCCAAAATGGTCAGTTTAGCGGCGTTGCAGGTGCCGATATTGATATGCTGACCGTGACAAAAATTATCAACGATATTGACTTTTTAGGACTCGGTTATGGTTTTTTACTCGATAATAAAGGCCAAGTGTTAAGCCATCCAAATGCTCAGTTAAACTTAAAAAATACATCAGACATATTTGGCACGAATACGCCTTTACAAAGTGAGTTTACCCAGTACGAGATAAACGGAGAGTCTAAGCTTATTTCGTTTACAAAAATTAGTGGTATTGAAAACGTAGATTGGTACCTAGGTGTTGTTATAGACAAAGATAAAGCGTATGCCAGTGTCTCTAATTTTGGCCAAACCGCAGCTGTTTTTATGGTGATAGGAATTATCACTATTATAATTATGATGCAGCTTTTATTACGCTATTTAATGCAGCCAATGAATCGTTTAAACGATGCTATTAAAGATATAGCACAAGGTGAGGGCGATTTAACAAGGCGTTTAACCGTTGAAAACGACGATGAATTTGGCGATTTAAGCTATTCATTTAATATTTTCATCGAAAAAATTCAGCATTCAATAGAACAAGTAAAAGAGTCTACAAAGCAATTAGATACAGCTATTGAGAGCTTGGTATCACAAACACATTCTTCGCTGTCTATGTATGATGATCAAAGTAAACGAACCGATAGCGTTGCAGCAGCTATCAACCAGTTTTCTGCCACATCAATGGATATTTCAAGTAATGCAGAGAGTGCATCGCAGCTTGCTAAAAATGCAGATGAACACTCAACACAAAACCAAGAAGCATTAAGCCACAGTGTTGCATCTATCCACCAGCTCTCGGGTAATATGGAAAAAGCTCAGCAAACTATAAACAGTTTAAATACGCATACAGCCAGTATTGGCCAAGTGCTTGAAGTTATTAAAGGTGTAAGCGAGCAGACTAATTTATTGGCACTTAATGCCGCAATTGAGGCGGCTAGAGCAGGAGAGGCGGGACGCGGTTTTGCCGTTGTAGCAGATGAAGTTCGCCAATTAGCGCACCGCACTCAACAGTCAACGCAAGAGATTGAAGACACGGTTAGTCAGTTGCAAAAAGGCTCAAACCTTGCTGTAGAGCTTATGAAAACAAGCCTTGAAGGCAGTGAAAAAAGCGTGCAACAAGCCGATGCTGTTGGCAATTTAATGAGCCATGTTATACAAGCGATTCAACAAATTAACGATGCAAATCACTCTGTGGCCACTGCAACAGACGAACAAAACCAAGTTGTTAAGTTATTAGATACAGATATTCAAACAATTAATTCGCTTTGTATACAAGGCAAGGCCAACTTAAATGACACGCTTGACGAATGTACCAAACTAAAACAACAGTTTAGTGCTTTAGAAAATATGGTTCAAAAGTTTAAAGTATAAAATTAATGACTAAAAAAAATGTGAATAAACCAAATTGGCTCAGTCTGATAAATATCGACAGTGTTTAGAGCTCAGACATGCAACGCAAAGCGTTTTCTTTATTTACCATGATTGGGATTTCAATTGTGGTGATCGCAGTATTAGTGTTTTTTAATTATAAGCTTTATTCGCCACTACTGACAGCTTCATTAATTATCGTTAACATTACAAATATATGCTGTTCTATCTACTTTATAAAAACGGGTAACCTGCAAGTTGTGGCATTAATAAGTATGAGCATTGTGTGCATGATGTTTATTGCACTTGTTTATACCGGCGGTAAAGATAATACCGCGCTATATTGGCTAATGTTTTATCCTGTCGTAACGTTTGCATCTTTAGGGGTTAGATTAGGTGCTTGGTTAGGCTGTACCTTACTGTTTTCTTGTATTGTTATTTTATACGGCCCTGACTTTGGTCAAGTTAGCTATGGCAACGTAGAAAAAACACGTTTTATAGCGTCCTTTTCTATGGTGT
Source organism: Pseudoalteromonas sp. SG43-4 (assembly GCF_014164325.1). Taxonomy (NCBI): domain Bacteria; kingdom Pseudomonadati; phylum Pseudomonadota; class Gammaproteobacteria; order Alteromonadales; family Pseudoalteromonadaceae; genus Pseudoalteromonas; species Pseudoalteromonas sp. SG43-4. Next base: position 47,287 of record NZ_JACJFB010000003.1, read on the forward strand.
TTTTATTCTCATTTATTGGTGAGTATTTTAGGCATAAAAGCCACATGGCTATTGCCGATATTACGCTAGAGCAAAAACAAGATGCTTATACTGACCCCCTTACTGGCATAGCAAATAGGCGTTTTATTACCTCTCATTTTTTAAAGCTTGCTCAAACACGCCCAGAGCAGTACTTACCTTTTTCAATTTTGTTAATTGATTTAGATAATTTTAAATCTTTAAACGATACGCATGGCCACGATTTTGGTGATACGGTATTGATAGAATTTACCAAACTTCTTGAGTCTCAATTTTTGGCAACTGCGTTAAAGGCCCGTTATGGCGGTGAGGAATTTGTTGTTATTTTACCGCAGCTCACAGCCTCTGCAGCCTCTGTAATTGCGAACAAATTTCGAGAAGCCGTGGCAGGGCATGTTATATTTACTGATGACAAGCAGCGTATTTCAATCACCTGTAGCATTGGTATTTCCCAAGTAAATAAAGTAACTGATTATGATGATTCATTAAAGCAAGCTGATGAAGCTCTTTATAGTGCAAAGTCTTCAGGTCGCAATAGAGTCGTCTCGAACTAGTTGAAGGATTAATATGTCTCAAAGTAAATTAATATATGTTCATGACCCAATGTGTAGTTGGTGTTGGGGTTACTCACCAACCTGGCTTAAGCTAAAATCAGAGCTTGCTGGTAAAGTGGCAATAGAATATAAAGTAGGTGGTCTTGCTCCCGATAGCCAAGACCCAATGCCACAAAATATGAAAGAGATGCTTGAGGGCACTTGGCATAAAATTTCAGCTCAGCTAGGTACGCAATTTAATTATAACTTTTGGCGCAATTGCCAGCCAAGGCGTTCAACGTATCCCGCATGCAGAGCTGCACTTATAGCGCGTAAAGCGGGTAAAGAAGCTCAAATGGTGGCTGCTATCCAACACGCTTATTACCTAAACGCGCAAAACCCGTCTGATGAAAGTACATTAATTAGTTTGGCTGAAAAAATTGGCTTAAATAAAGATGAGTTTTCGGCGCAGCTAGCGTCAAGCGAGCTTAATGATGAATTTAAAGCTGAGTTATCCTTTGTTCGCACTTTACCAATTCAAGGTTTTCCCTCACTAGTGCTTATTAAAGATAATAAAGCTTACACTATAGAAATTAATTATACCGATTGGCACTATTCCCTTAATCAAATTAATTCAATTTTGGATTAACCACCTTCTTGCATCTTCTTAATAGGGGGTATTTGGCCAGCAAGTACCCTTATTCGCGTTAAAACCTCCTTGTAAGTCTCAATTGTTACCATTGTCATAAAAGCGACTTTTTTGCGCAACATCCTTGTCATGTTTCATCTATAAACTTCTGCTCATTGAATTATTAAGTCATAAATTATTTATATAACAAAGTTTATGACCTAAAAAAACAAACTAGCAAATCCGCTAACTAACGAGTAAAGGTGTATGCGATGAAAGGCGTTAAACCATTAATCTTAGCTGGTATTGTGGCCGCAAGTGCAGCAGTACACGCAAACGATTTAGATAAGGTTATTGATAAAAGCAGTGAAATTAATAAATCAGCTGCGCAATCACAAACAAAAATAGACAAGATTGCAGATTCAATGCAAGGACGTTTACAGCAATTTAAAACCCTCAATAAAGAGATTGATGGTTTAGCTGTATACAACGCCCAGCTAACTAAACAATTAAATAATCAAATAGAAGAGATGGAATCTTTAAACCTGTCAATGGATCAGGTTTCTATTATTGAACGTCAAATTACGCCGCTAATGCTTAGAATGATTGAAGGTCTTGAGCAGTTTGTATCTTTAGATATTCCATTTTTAGCTGATGAGCGCACTAAGCGCGTTACGTCTTTAAAAGAAATGATGAATCGTGCTGATATTAACTCAAGTGAAAAGTTTCGCCGTGTACTTGAAGCGTATCAAGTAGAAGTAGACTACGGGCGCACTATTGAAGCTTATACCGCACTTTTAAATGTGGATGACAAAGAGCGTGAAGTTGATTTTTTACGCATTGGCCGTTTAGAGCTTATTTACCTAACACGCGATGGCAAAAAAGCAGGTAGCTGGAATGCAGAGACAAAATCATTTGAAGCATTACCAGACTCTACAATAAGCCAAATTAATAAAGGTTTACGCATTGCGCGTAAACAACTTGCCCCAGATATGTTAACTCTGCCAGTACATGCAGCAGAATAAGAGGTTGAAAATGAAATTGTTTACTCAAATGACAAAAATAGCTCTTTTTGCTGCAAGCCTAAGCATTACTGGTGCAAGTATAGCGGCAGAGCCAATGAACTTAGATTCATTACTTAAAACGCTCGAAAATGGTAAATCAGCTCAAAGCGAGCAAAATAAACAACGTGAACAAGAGTTTGCTGCTCGCCAAAACGAGCAAGTACAAACACTTAAAAATACCCAAGCAAAGCGCAATCAAATGCTGGTGGAATCTGAACGTCTAGAAACGCAATTTGAAGAAAACGAAGTAAAACTTGCTAACTTAACAGACACGCTTTCTAAACGCATGGGTTCGCTTAAAGAGTTGTTTGGCGTGTTACAGCAAGTAGCAGGGGATTCTAGTAATAAATTTGCTACATCAATAGTATCTGCTCAGATTGCTGGGCGCAGTACGTTTATGGATGACCTTGCTCAAAAGATGGGTTCAACTTCAAAACTTGCGTCAATAGAAGATATTGAAAAAGTATGGTTTGAATTACAACGCGAAATGACCGAGCAAGGTAAAGTAAGTCGTTTTAACGCAAGTGTTATTGTTGAAGGCGGTACTAAAGCACAGCAAGAAGTTGTGCGAGTGGGGGCATTTAACCTTATATCAAACGGTAAGTATTTAGAGTTTAATTCCTCGACTAATTCTTTGAGTGAATTAACACGTCAACCTGTATCGCGCTTTACTGCAACAGCAGAAGAGCTACAAAGCACTAAAAGTGGCGTGGTGCAATTTGCACTTGACCCAACAGGCGGCTCTATTCTTGGTTTGTTAGTACAAGCACCTGATACACAAGAGCGTGTTCATCAAGGTGGCACAGTGGGTTATGTGATTTTAGGCGTGGGTGTTATTGCACTTCTTATATCACTTGAGCGTTTTTTCTCACTATTGATTATGGGCGGTAAAATTCGTCGCCAGCTTAAAGATACAGTTGCACGTGATGACAATCCGCTTGGACGCGTAATGAAAGTAAAAGATCAATTTCCAAGTGTTTCACACGACACACTGGAACTTAAATTAAGTGAAGCTATTTTACGTGAAATGCCAAAAGTGACGCGTAATTTAACACTTATCAAAATCATCTCTGTTGTTGCGCCGCTGTTAGGTTTATTAGGTACGGTAACCGGCATGATCAATACATTCCAAGCAATCACCTTATTTGGTACTGGGGATCCTAAGCTTATGGCGGGTGGTATTTCTCAAGCGCTAGTAACAACGGTATTGGGCTTAGTGGTCGCCATACCAACGGTATTTTTATACACCTTACTTAATACGCGCGCTAAAAATATCTTGTTAACTATTCAAGAGCAGAGCGCCGGTATTATTGCAGAGCGAAGCGAGAAAGGAGCATAAACCATGGTGCTATTGATTGATTCAATCAATGCTATCCGTGATTTTCTCGACACTGGTGGCCAAGTTCTCTTGGTCATCGGGGTGTTAATCTTCGCGATGTGGTTATTGATACTCGAGCGATTTATTTACTTTTTTAATGGTTTTAGAAGCTATAAACACGCTCTTAAAGCCAATTGGATTAACCGTGCAGAACGAGATAGCTGGAATGCAGAGCAAATACGCGAAGCTATGATATCGCGAGCTGGTATGCGCTTAAACACCAATCTTTCTTTGATTAATGTGATGGTTGCTTTGTGCCCGCTACTTGGTTTGTTAGGCACGGTGACGGGCATGATAGAAGTGTTTGATGTAATGGCAATTACTGGCACAGGTAGTGCGCGTTCAATGGCATCAGGGGTATCTAAAGCAACTATTCCGACAATGGCAGGCATGGTAGGTGCGTTATCTGGGGTATTTGCCTCAACGTACTTACAACGAAAAGCTAAGCGCGAAGTAGAACTACTACAAGACAGCATGGTTTTAGACCATTAAGCAAAATTTTGATAAGCGGCTTATATAAAGCCACTTATCCTAGGAGAATAAAAATGAGAGCCCCGTTAGGAAACCTATTTCAAGAAGACGAAGCTGAAGAAATAAACATGACCCCAATGTTAGACGTTGTATTTATCATGCTTATTTTCTTTATTGTAACTGCCTCTTTTGTTAAAGAAGCCGGTATTGATGTAAACCGCCCAGAAGCCGCAACAGCTGTTAAAAAAGAGCGTGCTAATATTTTAGTGGCTATTTCTGATACAGGCGAGATTTGGATTAATAAACGTCAAATTGATGTACGCGCAGTACAAGCCAATATCGAGCGTTTAAAAGCAGAAAATCCACAAGGTAGCGTTGTGATTCAAGCAGATAAAAAAGCCACTACCGAAATGTTAATAAAGGTGATGGATGCCTCGCGCGCGGCGGGCGCATTTGATGTATCAATTGCCGCACAAGATGCGTCTTAAGGGCTAGTTATGTTGCGATATTTAGTTGCATTAGTGATAGCCGGTGTAGTGACCTTTATGTTGTTTTTAGGCATGCAGGCACTGATCACTGGCGGTGAAGGCGCTATGACGGATCCGGTAAAGGGTAACGTACTTGATTTTGTTCGCTTGAAAAAAGAAGAAACCGTACAAAAAAAAGAGCGTAAGCCACAAAAGCCACCAACACCAAAAGAGCCGCCACCACCAATGGAATCACCGCAAATGCAAAATAGTGATGCTACAGCAAATGCTAACAACTTTGACTTTGGTGCCAATGTAGATGCGGATGTAAATTTAGCCGGCGGGTTAGCACTTGAAACAAGTGATGGTGAATACTTACCGATTGTAAAGGTGGCCCCAGTTTATCCGCGCCGTGCGTTATCACGTGGCATAGAAGGCTACGTGATTGTTGAATTTACAGTAACTAAACAAGGCACTGTACGCGACCCACAAGTAGTAAAAGCAGAGCCTGAGTCACTTTTTGATAGAGCTGCGATGGATGCAGCCCTTAAATTTAAATATAAACCGCGCGTAGTAAACGGTGAAGCCGTTGAAGTTGCGGGTGTTCAGAACAAAATATCTTTCCAAATTAGCGGTTAATTAGTAATTAACCACGAGTAAACGGACAGAAATGCGAGGCGATTATGAAATTACTACCTACAGCTAAACTTTTAAAGTTAACACTATTTTGTACCGCTGCGATCAGTACAAGTATTGTTACACCAAGTGCTCTAAGCCTAATTCCAGGGCTACATGTAGCTACGGCATATGCAGAGCAAGAACAAAAAACGAAACGTGTACCAGCACTACGTGAAAAGGTTTATAGCCAGCTTGCTCGTGCCCAAAAACTTGCAGACGATGGTGATGTTAAAGGTGGACTTGAAGCGCTTGATAGCATTCAAGAGCGAGCTGCAAGCATGAACTCGTACGAAGTGGCAATGATGCATAACTTTTACGGGTTTATTTATTACAACGAAAACGACTTACCAAAAGCGATTGCCTCGTTTGAAAAAGTGGTAGCTGAGGAAGCCATTCCTGAGTCACTTCGTTTAAGCACTACATTTAGCTTGGCTCAACTGGCTATGGCTAATAGTGATTACACTAAAGTTATCTCTTTTTTAGATGATTGGGACAGTATTAACACTCAGCCTAAAACAGAAGGCTACTACTTGTTAAGGGCTCAAACATACTATCAGTTAAAAGATTATAAAAAAGGGCTTGAGTACATATCTCAAGTGATTGCTTTAAGCGACAGCGAAGGCAAAATCCCTAAGGAAAACTGGTTAGTATTACAGCGTGCAATGTATTACTCGCTTAATCAAACTGACAAAGTTGTTGAAGTGCTTGAGCGCATGGTAAAGCTTTATAATAAGCCTGAGTATTGGGTGCAGTTATCGGGTATGTATGGTGAAACAGGTAGGGAAAAACAACAGTTGGCGGTAATTGAAGCCGCTTACCAGCAAGGATTTTTAACCTCTAAATCTGATTTACGCCAATTAGCGCAAGTGTATTTATACAATGGTTTAGCGTTTAAAGCTGCAAAAGTGATGAGCGATGCCATTGATAAAGATATTGCTGAAAAAACAGCAAAAAACTACGCTTTTGTTGCCGAGGCGATGATCCAAGCTAAAGAAGATGAAAAATCTATTACCTACTTTGCAAAAGCTGCTGATTTATCTGAGCACGGTAAATACGATCAACGTTTAGCCGAAGTATTTGTAAATACAGAGCAATATGAAGAAGCCGCCGATGCAGCGCGTAAAGCACTTGATAAAGGTGGTCTTGATTTTGAATCAAATGCATTTGTTGCACTGGGTATGGCGCAGTACAACATGCAAAATTTTGATGCATCAATTTTAGCGTTTGAGCAGGCAGAAAAACATAAAAAATCTCAGCGTTTAGCACAGCAGTGGATCAAATATGTAAAGCGCGAAAAAGTGCATGCAGAAACACTTAGAACAGCTTTACTGTAAATATTAAAGCGCTTTACTAATTAACAAGTAACGCGTGTAAAACCAGTTCATAATCGCAACACTAAAACCGCCTCAGGGCGGTTTTTATCGTCTCTAAAAGCATCCAATTGCTTGATTTTAAATAAGTTACTTTTGTCATCTTATGGTTATTAAACTGTAACTACTTTGTCATAAGTCTCCCGTATTGTAACCGCAGCTAAACTCAAGTGACCTTAAAGCATTATTTAAGTGTTTTATGGTGACTTGAGTTTATTTGAGCACCTAAAAAATAATTAAATACTTTAACGGAGTGAACAATGAAATTATCTGACTTATTCAAAGTAAGTTTGATTGCAACTGCAGTATCTTTAGCTGGTTGTGGTGGAGACTTAGTAGTATCTGAAGGCGACACAACTATTAATGAAGGTGATACAGTAACTAACGTTATTGAAGGCGGTGACGATACAAGTGGTGAAACGTCATCACGTGATGATTCACAAAATGCTACCACTGGCTTTCCTACTGATATTGATAATGCACTAACTCAAGGTTTAGCAACTGATGTTTCTAGTGAGTTTACATCTATTACAGATAAGCCCGTATATCGCTTAGCTGCAGATACCGTGTTCACTACTGATGTATCGTTAACAAACGACGCACACTGGATCTTAAATGGCCGTACTGCGGTTGGTAATGATCGCGCAGATAACGCCAAGCTTTATATTCAGCAAGGTACAACGATTATTGGCGAAACAGGAGATGACTTCCTAGTTGTTCGTCGCGGTTCACAAATTGAATCGGTAGGGACTGTAAGTCAGCCCATTACAATGACCTCAATTCAAGATGTTACAGCTCAAGAAACAACGATTGGTCAGTGGGGCGGTTTAGTATTATTAGGTAACGCGCCAGCAAATTCTTGCGGCGACCAAGAAGGTGAAGCAACAGCTGATGAACTTGCTAATTGTGGTGTGTCGGCTGAAGGTGATGCAGGTCAGTTTGGTGGCGATATCAGTGATGATAATTCAGGTACTTTAAAGTATGTACTTGTTAAGCAAGCCGGTAAAACGTTAGGTAATGGTGATGAGTTAAATGGTATTACGTTTGCCGGTGTTGGCTCTGCAACTACGGTTGATTATATTCAAGTACATGAAAATCTTGATGATGGTATTGAGTTCTTTGGTGGCACAGTTAATGTAAGCAATGTTGTACTTACAAATATTGGTGACGATTCGCTAGATTGGTCTTTTGGTTGGACGGGCTCAGCTACAAACGTTTATATTCAGCAAGCGGCTAACGTAGGCGATAACGCTATCGAAGCTGATAACTCTGAATTTGATTCAAGTGCAACACCATTAACACTACCTACTATTTCAAACGTTACAATTGTGGGTGCTGAGGGCAATAACGGCATTCGTTTACGTGCGGGTACTGCAGGGGTTCTTAAAAATGTATTTGTAACGGGCCCAGCTACTTATGAAAACTGCTTACGTGTAGGCTCTGATTCAGTACCTCGTGCAGAGGATGGCACACTTACGATTACAAACTCTATTGTTGCTTGTCAAACTGCAGCGAATAACTTTGGCAGCGAAGTTATTAACGGTGGCGATGTACAATCTTGGTTTGAAGGCCAAGACGCTAACCAAACACTTACTCCAGCTGATTTAATGCTAGATGACAACGGTTATACACCACTTGCTGGCTCGCCCCTTATTGCAAATACTCAAGTTGGTGCATTTGATGGCTCAACTAACTGGATGGAAGGTTGGACTGTTGGTATTAATGGTGGCTTTCCTACTGATATTGATAATGCACTTGCACAAGGCTTAGCATCAGATGTTTCTAGCGAATTTCCGGAAATTACAGATAAACCAGTATATCGCTTAGCTGAAGATACAACGTTTACAGCGGATGTAACACTTACAAATGACGCACATTGGATTTTAAATGGCCGTACTGCAGTAGGTAATGACCGTGCAGACGCTACAACACTTTATGTTCAAGCAGGCACGACATTAATTGGTGAATCAGGTGATGACTTTTTAGTTGTTCGTCGTGGTTCGCAAATTAACGCAAATGGTAATGCAACTGCACCTATTACAATGACATCTATTGAAGATGTAACAGGCGCTGAAACAACAATTGGTCAATGGGGCGGTTTAGTACTTTTAGGTAATGCTCCTGCTAACTCGTGTGGCGATCAAACTGGTGAAACGACTGCTGAAGAACTTGCTAACTGTGGTGTATCTGCAGAAGGTGATGCAGGACAATTTGGTGGCGATATTAGCGATGATAACTCAGGTGTTCTTCGTTATATTGTCGTAAAGCACGCAGGTAAAACTCTTGGTAACGGCGATGAGCTTAATGGTATTTCGTTCGCGGGTGTAGGCTCTGCAACAAAAGTAGAATATATCCAAGTTCATCAAAATCTTGATGATGGCGTTGAGTTTTTTGGTGGTACTGTAAATGTTCGTAACATAGTACTTACTGACATTGGTGATGATGCATTTGATTGGTCGTTTGGTTGGACAGGTCGTGCGCAAAATATTTATATTCAACAAAGTGCTGTTGGTGGTGATAACGCTATTGAAGCGGATAACTCAGAATTTGATTCAAATGCTACACCTTTAACAAAGCCACTAATTTCTAACGTAACAATTGTAGGTGCTGATGGTACTAACGGTGTTCGTTTACGTGCAGGTACAGCGGGCGTTCTACGTAATGTAGTAATTACAGGACCTGAAGGTTACTCAAACTGTTTACGTGTGGGTTCTGACTCTGTAGCAAATGCAGAATCTGGTGAGCTTTCTATTGAAAACTCAGTAGTGGCATGTAGTGAAGATAATAACTTTGGTAGTGAAGCAATTGGTGGTGGTAACGTTCAATCTTGGTTTGAAGGCCAAACAGGTAACCAAACGCTTACAGCTGCTGCCCTTAGTTTAGCAACCGATGGCTTTACACCTAAATCTAGCTCACCATTATTAGGTTCGGGTGTTGATTCGTCAGACCTTGATTCGTTCTTTACTAAAACAAATTATATTGGTGCGTTTGATGGCGATAATAACTGGATGGATGGTTGGACAGTCGCTATAACACCAAGTTTTCCTGATGATATTCAAAACGCCTTAGAGCAGGGTTTTGCTACTGATGTATCAGCGAGCTTTCCTGAAATCACAGACAAGCCAGTTTATCAGTTAACTTCTGATGTTGTATTCACTTCAGACGTAACATTAACTAACGATGCACATTGGATTCTAAAAGGCCGTACAGCCGTAGGTAATGACCGCGCTGATGAAACGACTTTATATGTTCAATTTGGTACTACGCTTATTGGCGAGTCGGGTGATGACTTTTTAGTTGTTCGCCGTGGTTCTAAAATAGAGGCCGTGGGCAGTGCAACTCAGCCAATTACTATGACGTCTATTGAAGATGTTACTGGTGGCGAAACGACTATTGGTCAATGGGGCGGTTTAGTGCTTTTAGGTAATGCACCGGCTAACTCGTGTGGCGATCAAGAAGGCGAAGCTACCGCTGATGAGCTTGCGAACTGTGGTGTGTCTGCTGAAGGTGACGCTGGCCAATTTGGTGGTAATGATCCAGAAGATAACTCAGGTACTTTAAAATACGTGGCAGTTAAACAAGCAGGTAAAACGCTTGGTAACGGAGATGAGTTAAACGGCATTACGCTTGCGGGTGTTGGTAGTCAAACAGAGCTTGATTACATTCATGTTCATGAAAATCTGGACGATGGTGTTGAATTTTTCGGTGGTACTGCAAACATCAGTCACCTTGTTTTAACTAATATTGGTGATGACTCACTAGATTGGTCATTTGGTTGGACGGGTAAAGCGCAATACGTACTTATCAAGCAAGCCGAATCAACAGGTGATAATGCAATTGAGGCGGATAACTCTGAGTTTGATTCAAGTGCAACACCACTCACAATGCCTACAATTTCTAATGTTACTATTATTGGTAATGTAGGGGTTAACGGTATACGTCTACGTGCAGGCACTGCGGGTATGCTTAAAAACGTGGTTGTGACAGGTGGGGCAGATTATTCAAATTGTTTACGTGTAGGTTCAGATTCAGCTCCTCGCGCAGAGGATGGTACATTAACTGTTACTCACTCAGTTGTTGCATGTGAAACGGCAAATAACTTTGGTACGCAAGCAATTGGTACTGGTAATGTTGAGTCTTGGTTCTTAGGCCAAACAGGTAACTCTGTGCAAGCAGCCACAGACCTTGGTTTAGCAGATAACGGATATATGCCTTCGGCTGAGTCATTACTGTTAGGTAATGGTTTTGATTCTTCAAGCCTAGATAGTTACTTTGATTCAGTAGATTACATTGGTGCAATGGATGCACAAACAGACTGGACAGCAGGTTGGGTAAAGGTAGGTCTTTAATCCAAACCACATTATAGCCGAGCGAAAGCTCGGCTAATGTCTTGTTTTGTTTCGGAGTATAAAAATGAAATCTTTTAAACCCTCTTCTCTTGTTCTATGTAAACTAAATTGCGCAGTTATGGCTGCAATTATGGGGCTATCAGTAAACACAGCTATAGCAGCCGAAGCCGAAGAGCAAGAAATAGAAGAAGTAGTTGCTGTTGGCCAGCGACTAAAAGGTAGTGCAGGCGCAGTACTACAAGAGCGTCAAAATCAGGCATTTGTTGCTGATATTATGGGTGCTGATCAAATATCACGCACAGGTGATGGCGATGCAGCTTCAGCGCTTCGTCGTGTGACAGGTTTAACCTTAGTCGATGGTAAATATATTTATGTTCGTGGTTTGGGTGAGCGTTATTCAAGTACCCAACTTAATAGCATGTATGTGCCAAGCCCAGATCCCACTCGATCAGTTGTTCCACTGGATTTATTTCCATCGGATATTATTGAAAGCTTAAGTGTGCAGAAATCGTTTTCTCCTGATATGCCAGCGCACTTTGGTGGTGGTAATGTAAATATACGCACCAAATCTATTCCTTCTGATTTTTTGTTTAAAATACAGTTGGGTACTTCATATAACACCTCTAACAGTGACACCGGTTATTTTTACAGTGGTGGTGATGATGATTGGATGGGGCGCGATGATGGTACACGTGCTTTACCTTCATTAATTTCTACAGCGCTTAAAAGTGATGCAGGACTTGAAGGTGACAGCAGTACTTCGCTTGAGCAGCGTCAAGCGCTCTTACAATCTCTAGATTGGCAAGTTGGACCTACTGAGAAAGACGTTGATCCAGGCATGAATTTTTCAGTAGCACTAGGTGATAGGTTTGAGTCTGAAGTAGGTACTTTTGGCGTTCTAGCCGCTGTTTCCTATGACAATGAATGGGAAGTAGTTAAAGAGCAAAGCGGTACAAATTTAGGGAGTTTGGGCTGCGAAGATAAATGTTTTGCACAAACTTATGATGGCATATCTACTGAACAAACCGTTCGTTGGAGTGGCACATTAAATTTAGGTTATGAATTTAATAATAACCATAAATTTGAACTAACGAATATAGCGCTTCATGATATGAGTGACAGAGTGCGTAATCGTGACTTTTTCGATGCTAACGAGTCTGAAGAAGGTGTTACTGAGTTACGCCGTGTTGACGTTATGTATGAAGAGCGTGAAATGTTCTCTACGCAGCTCAAAGGGACGCATAATTTTCCTGAATTAGAAAATTTATTTTTTGATTGGTATGCAGGTACAAGCCGCGCCAACAGGGATGCTCCAGGTGCGTTAGATGTTGTTTTTCAAACTAACTTAAATGATGGTGTATTTGAATCAGAGCAGTTACAAGATGTTGCTGCTACTAACGTAACGCGTGATTATCAAACTTTGCATGATGACGTAGATACGTATGGTTGGAATATGGGCATCCCGTTTTATGGTGATGGATATGAGTTAGAGCTTAAGGTGGGTGGCGATTTTTCTGAAAAAAAACGTGATGCAAGTAATATTCAATTTGGTATTACGCACCGTGGTATAACAGATGAATATACATTTGGCTCAAACATAGACCAAATTTTTTCTGACGAAAATTTAGCTAATAGTGAGTTTTATACAAGTATTACAGGCTCTGGTATTTTTGATGATGGTACCGCAGATGGTGATAAGTACAGCGCTGCACATAAGTTAGACGCTTATTATTTTATGGCCGACTTTTTCTACGAAAACACATGGCGTATAACCGGTGGTATTCGTTGGGAAGACTTTTCTCAAATATCAGTCCCTTTTCAGGCTCATACTAATTTCTTTGATGGAACAATTGAAGAAGTGAGCGAAGTTGCAATAAAAGAAGATAACTTTTTTCCTTCTTTAGCAATTACTTATATTATGGATGAAGAAATGCAGTTTCGCTTAAACTTAAGTGAAACGACGATTCGCCCAGATATGCGTGATGTAAGCTCAACTTATTATGTTGACCCACTAACAGAGTTTTTAGTGCGAGGCTCGCCTACACTTCAAAGCTCTAAGCTAAAAAATGCTGACTTTAGGTTTGAGTGGTACATGCCTTCAGGAAACAATCTATCAGTTGCTTTGTTTTATAAAGATATTGAAAACCCAATTGAAATGGTTGAGTTAGCGGGTGTTGGTGGAGCTGCTCCGCAATTACTAACAGCAAATGCGCAGTCGGGTGAACTAACAGGTATTGAGGTAGACTTTTTAACTGACTTTAGTTTTATTCATAATGATTTATCTGCCATATTTTTATCAGGTAACGTTACTCTATCGGATTCAAGTGTTGAGCTTGGCATAAACGATGCTGATGGGGTTGATTCATTATTTGAACAACAACTAAAAGAGGCGCTTGAAGCTGACTCTGTTTCTAACATTGTTACTAATAATAAACGTCGTTTAGTTGGTCATTCTGAATGGGTAGCAAACTTACAAATGGGTTATGACTCTGCTGATGGTTTTCATTCTACTTCAGTTGTTTATAACGTGTTTGGGCCGCGCATAATTGTACCAGGTACGCGTGGTAACGAAGACGCAGAAGAAAAGTCATTTCATTCTCTTGATTTAGTTTATTCTTACTTCCCTAACTTTAATACTAAAGTTAATTTTAAAGTTAAAAATATACTTGGCCAAGAAAAAGAAATTGAACAAGAAAACTTAACACTTTGGCGTCAAGAAGAAGGCACTGAGTTTAGTTTAAGCTTTAGCTACGAGTTTTAATTTTCTACCCAAGGAAGGGGGATATAATAAAACCTAATTACCTATTAGCCCTGTATTTAATACAGGGCTTTTTTATGACTATGAAAAATATTTAAGTTCTACTTTATTCACTAGTTTTAGCGCGCTGGTGGTGTTATTTTGACGTTAATGAAAATTAAATCTCACGCAATGAATTTAATTTTTAATGTATTAAGGCATCTTTTATGAATCAAACAGTGGAACAAACAATGAAAAAAGTAGGATTAGTCGGTTGGCGTGGCATGGTTGGCTCTGTGTTATTAGAACGTATGCAGCAGCAAAGTGATTTTGCCCATATCGACACCACCTTTTTCACCACCTCACAAGCGGGTCAACTAGGCCCTAATATAGCAGGCGACGCAAAACCATTGCTAGATGCAAGTGACATTAGCGAACTTGCTAAAATGGATATTATTGTTACTTGCCAAGGCGGTGACTACACCAATGCGGTATATCCAAAATTACGCGAGTCGGGTTGGGATGGTTACTGGATTGATGCAGCTTCATCACTGCGTATGAGTGAGGACAGCATAATAGTGCTAGATCCCGTAAACAAAGATGTTATTGAACAAGGCTTAGAGCAAGGCGTTAAAACGTTTGTGGGCGGTAACTGTACAGTATCGCTAATGCTACTTGCACTAGGTGGTTTGTTTGAGCAAGACCTAATTGAATGGGTAAGCCCAATGACTTACCAAGCAGCCTCTGGTGCTGGTGCACGAAATATGAAAGAGCTTATTGCACAAATGGGCGCTATTCATGCAAGTGTTGCTGAGCAATTAGATAACCCAAGTTCTGCTATTTTAGAAATTGATAAAATAGTCAGTGAAACAATGGCGTCAAAAGACTTACCACAAGACCAATTTGGTGTGCCATTAGCGGGCAGTTTAATCCCGTGGATTGACGTACCAATGCCAAGCGGTCAGTCTAAAGAAGAGTGGAAAGCACAGGTTGAAGCGAATAAAATTTTAGGCTCTTCTAAGCAACCAGTACCTATTGATGGTTTATGTGTACGTATTGGCGCTATGCGTTGTCATTCACAAGCGATGACCATTAAATTACGTGAAGATATTAGCGTAGAAAAAATTGAAGAAATTTTAGCCTCTCATAATGAGTGGGTTAAGGTAATTCCAAACGAGCGTGAAATTAGTGCCACAGACTTAACACCGGTTAAAGTAACGGGCACTTTAAGCATTCCTGTTGGGCGTATTCGTAAATTAGCTATGGGACCAAAATACATTAGCGCATTTACAGTTGGCGATCAGCTTTTATGGGGCGCGGCAGAGCCACTTCGTCGTATGCTACGCATAATTGTTGATGGTGAGTAATACCAATTCGCAATAATACTTAATCAATTTGAGGGGGTTAAATCTGACGTTAACTACGTTAAATATTTTTGATATAGAACAACTAAATAACGAAATTTTTGCCTTGTTATCGACACTATTTTCTTCCCTCAAAATAGATCACTTAATTAAGCGAATTGGTATAATATATAATCAGTATTAACAAAAGGGGTTGGCAATTTGCCAGCCCTTTTTAGTTTAATGGCTTATAAAACCGCTTAAGAGGCTAAAACAATACTTTTTTATGAATGTTCACTTTTGTTTATTATTGAACTTAAGTAAACTGTTTACATTGTGCAACAGCCTATTCAAGTAACATTAATGACCTCTCACACAAATAACTTTGCCAATAAGCGATTAGCATTTGTTAGCTCCTATTTTAGTTCTGCAATTGCTATAAACACGGTTGTTTCTTGTTTTCTTATTTTTAGCAGTATTAACCACAGCGCCCCGCAAGAAAAACTTTATTGGCTTTTTACGTTATCATTTATTTCATTACTTCGAATAGCAAGCCATGTATTTGTTAACAACACCCATGCTTTTAAATATCATCTGTATTTTATAGGTTTATTATTAACGGCTTTAACATGGGCTGCTTTTCCTATTTTGTTTTATGAAAACATGCAAATGCAGGAAAAATTTGTATCATTGGTTGTTTTTAGTTCCCTTGCTGGTGGAGGCGTTAATGTTTTAGCTTCAGATATTCGTTCCTCCTTGTCGTATATAACCTGCTTATTGGTTCCTTTTAGTATTTTATTACTTTTACAGCCTATTGAAGATGAGAATGTACTAGGTGTTTTAGGGCTCGTTTTATGGTTTATTTTGTGTTTTATAACGGCTTCACGTAGTGCAAAAGATGTAAAATCATCAATTAATAACGAACTTAAGTTAGATCAATTTATTGAAAACTTAGAAAACGAAGTGCAACTTCGTACCGAACAAATAATTTCTTTAGAGCAAAAAGACAACCTAACTAAATTGTTTAACAGGGGGAGCTTTGTTTCTAATGTTGAACTTGATTTAGCCAATCAAAATGATGATATTAAAGCTGTTTTATTTTTAGATATGGATGACTTTAAAATCATCAACGATAAATACGGTCACGATTTTGGTGATTTTGTGCTGGCTCAAACAGGTAAACGATTAGTTGAAACACAAACCCAAGGCGACTTTATTGCTTGTCGATGGGGAGGTGATGAGTTTATTTTTTATTCTCGCACTAACACCGAAGACGAACTTTTTGACTGTGTTTTTAGATTAGTTAAAACCTTAACGAAAACAGTAAGCATGGACAGCTATCAAGTAAATCCCTCTTTTAAGGTTGGGCTGTATTTTACGCGCGAAAATTTTAATCTTGCAGAGGCTATTAAATACGCTGATGTAGCTATGTATGAAGGTAAGAAAAGCCGTAATGAAATATCGGTATTTGACGAGCGAATGCATGAATCGCTTAAAAGAGAAGAAGTACTTCGCAGCTCAATTAAAGAGTGCGTAGAAAAAGGTGACTTTCATCTGTGCTATCAACCTATTGTTGATATAAGCACAAATGAAATAACTACGTTTGAAGTACTACTTCGTTGGCAGTTTAATGATGAATTTATTCCCCCTTCAGAATTTATAGATATTGCAGAGCGATATGGAAAAATTAATATACTCGGCGAATTTGTACTAGAGCAAGCTATTGCGAGCTTAAGTAGGCTAAATGCCGTAAATAGTAATATTGGATTGTCGATTAATGTGTCGGTGTTGCAACTAGAAAACCATAACTTTTTAGATTTTTTAGTTGCGCTTTTAAATAGATACGCAGTTAAACCATACAATGTGCATTTAGAAATAACAGAAACAGTCATGATTAAAAATTTACCGTATTTGTCAAAAGTGATTACGGCCATAAAAAATACTGGAGTGCGTATTTCTATTGATGACTTTGGTACCGGGTTTTCTTCTATATCGGTTTTAAAAGAGTTGTCAGTTGATTACATTAAAATAGATAAATCTTATATTGATAACATTTGTGAATGCTCAAAAGATAAAAGTATTGTATCTGCGGTAACTAACATGTCGCATATGATAGGTTGCCAAGTAATAGCGGAGGGCGTAGAAAGCCCAGCTCAGTTAACGTTATTACAAAGCTTAGAAATTGATAAATACCAAGGTTTTATATTCAGTAAACCAGTTAGATTTGATCAAGCACTATCCTTGATATATTAAAGGTACTCGCTGTTTTTATTTAGTTAAGCATTGCTGCATAAACCCAATTTTTTGTAGCAATTTTAAATTGGTATAACCTTTGCTGTTAATACTTAAATTAGCCACTTTAACTTCACTTAGGCTATTAACGATGTATTTTAAATACGATTTACGTAGTCTTATTACAATTTTGCGTAATTCTTACATGTTTAAAATGCTCATTTGAAAGTATTAGATAAAGGAAATTACAATGAGCTCGGTTTCTAATGTATTTCATAGCAAATGGTTTAACTCATTAGCGGTTATTTTATTAGTCCTTATTATTGCCAGAATAGCCGCACCTTATGCGCTTCAGCAGTATGTAAATTATCAGCTAAAACATACGCAAGGTGTTACGGGGCATGTTGGTGATGTAGATTTGTTTTTATATCGCGGTGCCTACGCAATTGACGACGTTGAAATTTATGCTGTTGATGCAACTTCAGCTCCTAAGCCTTTGCTGAGTATTCAAACTCTCGATTTTTCACTTGCGTGGTCAGCCCTTTTAAAAGGGAATTTAGTAACAAACATGGCGTTTACGCGCCCTAAAATAGTTATTTATGATAAAGACCCCAATGCTTCTGAGCAAAATAAACAAGTAAAAGACGAAACTACTTGGGTAGGTCTCGCCAATAATTTAGTACTGTTTTCTATTGATACCTTAATAATTGAGCAAGGCAAGTTAACCTTAGTTAACTCAACCAATAGCGGTGAAAAACCCACTTTTATATCAAATATCAACGCTCGAATTGAAAATATAACTAACGCGCAAAACCTATCAAAAACACTAGTGACTACTCTAAGCGTAGAAGGTGCATTAATGGGGGAGGCCGCATTAAAGTTTGATGGCAAATTAGATCCCTTTAGCAAACAAGCCAATTTTGATTTTAACGCAGAGGTACAGCGTTTCTCTGTTAAAAACCTCGATACTGTATTTAAGGTATACACGCCTTTTGATATTGAAGCGGGTGGCATTGATGGCGCTATGGAATTGGTGGCTAAAGACAATAACTTAAATGGTTATGTAAAAGCGGGCGTTCAAAACTTGAGTGTGTTCTCGTGGCGCGAAGATATAGAAAAAGATGACGATGGAATATTTACGGCCATATTTGAAGGCAGTGTTGATTTACTGGGCTCTATACTCGAAAACGATGAGTCTAAACTTGTTGCTGCACGTATCCCTATAGAGGGGCAATTAGATAATACGGATGTTTCGACTTTTCAAGCTGTGATTTCGGTATTAGAAAACGCATTTTTTGATGCGTTTAAAATGAAAGTAGATAACGTTATTTCTTTTGAAGATACGGATGAAAAATCTGATAACGAGGAGAATTAAAGCTCTTTGGTAATGTTCGTTTTAGTTAAATACTTAAGCTGCACCCACTTTTTAAACTTTAAGTGGGTGCTTTAGTACTTTTCTCAGATTAGTTTTTGCGGTTACTCAATAGCTCTTTAAGCTCAGCAATTTGGGATTGTAGTTCGTTTACTTGCCCTTGCGTTGCAGGTAATGAGCTGTCGTCTGCGAGCTCTTCTCGCGCTTTGCGGTGCTCTTCACTCATTACTTCTAAAATGGCACCTACCATCATATTTAAAAATACAAATGCGGTTAAAAATATAAACGTAAGGTAATAAATCCAGCTTAGTTCGTACACCGCCATTGTTTCATACATTATGTCGGTCCAATCTTCAAATGTTGCCACCCTAAACAGAGTAAGCATGGAGATTGAAACATCTTGCCAAAGTACGGGGTTTATTTCAGCAAACATCATGCTGCCCATTGCAGCGTATATATAAAAAATAACAAACATTAATAGGGCTATATAACCCATTTGTGGAATGGCTTTAAGCAATGAATTAACTAATAAGCGCAGCTCTGGGATCATCGATACTAATCGCAGTACTCTAAATATGCGAAGTAATCGAGCAATTAACATAGTAGAGCCAGCAGCAGGATATAAACTGCCCAATACTATGATGGTGTCGAATATGTTCCATCCTTTAGAAAAAAAATGTTTTATGCCTTTACTTGCAATAAAGCGGATTACTAGTTCAATTAAAAAGAATGCGGTAATGCCAACGTCCATCCAATTTAGAGCAAGCTCTACGGTAGGATGTAGTGAGTAAGTGTGCGCACCTACTGTCAGGGCAGAAACAATAATTACAGCTATAACAAATGATTGAAATATCTTGCTTTTGTCTATACGCTGAAACAACTTTTGTAACTGCGACATCATAGAAATAGATCCTTTGGAGATTAAGATTTTATGGCGCTAATATACAATAATACTGTAATAATTTAACGCTTTTTCGATATAGAAAGTGTAAGGAAATTTAATGTTTATCAATAAACTAAAAAGCAGCGCATTACTTATTATTGGATCATGTGTTTTGGCTGGTTGCAGCTCTGATGCACGTTTTCATGAAGTTCAATCGGCGCGCCTTGATGAGTGTAACTACAAAGCTGACAAAGAATATTACGAATGCCTAGATAAACAAGACTCTAACTACGAAGAGTTTAAAAAACAGCAACAAGCCCAGACTAAATAAGTAACCTTTATATTTATGACTAAAACTCAAAAACAGCGCGATAAGCAAATTCGCTTAGCGCTTACTAATGCATGCGAAGCAATAAAAGAAATGGTAATTGGTTTTGATTATCTAACGCATACAGTTGATTTAAATAACGAAGTAAACACGTTAAAAGTACAATGTTACTTTATTGATGAGGTAGCCCGTGAAGATGCAAAACCGCAACTTGATGAGTTAACGCAGATTATACTTAGCCAGCTAGCAGCTATTAAGTTGAACGCAAAACCAGCACACATCTCATTTTTAGCCAATTAACAGCGGTTTAGTTGGTATGACATCACATGGACGTTATAATTAGATAAATTATTTTTAGGGTTTAAATTATGGCTGTTCCTTCGCGTTCGCAAATTTCACCAGGTACCACAGTAAATATTGTATTAAAAGAAGATCAACGCAGCGGCACATTAACTGAGGGTGTGGTTGAGCGCCTTTTAACAAAATCACCAAATCACCCACACGGTATCAAAGTACGTTTAGAAGATGGTCAAGTTGGCCGAGTAAAAGAGATTTTATAATGGCAACATTAACAGAGCAGGCTTTTTGGGATTTAGTAACAACGCCTGATTTAGGGCTCGATCCGCAAAGTGTGAGCGATAACCTAAAAAACAAACTTAATGATTTAAGCGATCAGCACCTTATTGATTTTGATAAACACTTTGGCATACATATGCGTAAATGTTTTACCTGGGATTTATTTGGTGCCGCTTTTGTGATGGCTGGATGTAACGACGATTACGGTTTTAGCGAGTTTAGATGTTGGTTAATTTCGCGCGGTAAAACAGTATTTGAAAACGCTTTAGAAAATGCTGATTCGCTAGCGCAGTGTACACCTGTTTATTACTTAAATGAGCAGCCTTACCCGTATATTGATGAGTATGATTTAATAGCCGGTTTATTATTTGAAGAACGCAGCGAAGATGAATTACCGTTTATTCCATCAGGCAGCGATGAACCCAAAGGCAAACGTTTTAAAGACAAACCTAAGTTTTTAAAGCAAAGCTACCCTTTATTATTTGCAAAGTACTGGCAATAAAATAAACAGTGATTTGAGCGCTATTCAAACAATTTTATGAGTTCAATTTCCCTACAAGTAAGCGCATTGATATAAATCGTTTTGTTGTTTAAGTACGTATTAACTAAAGTACTTAACAGCAAAATGGTTTGTAATGCAGTATCTAGGATGAATCTTTGTGGATTTAAATGTGTTCAATCTAAGGGATTTATTTGTGGCACGAGGTTTGTAACCTAATGGGATCGGTAATTGCTCTTGCGTTATCTTACTGGCTTACACACATGTAAGAATCAGTAATAGTCGAGCAAAGCTCCCTTAGCTGCTCGTGTCTTAGTTCCTGAATACGACTTCTCTCCTTTTATAGTAAATCTCTGTTATAGTTGTTAAAAGTTATAAAAGCTAAGTGATTAGGCATTTTGCTATTATTTAACACGCTGACTCACGAGGATACACCCACGAAATGAAATATTTAACACTCGCTTTATTAACTGTCGCTTTTACAAGTGCAAATGCTTTTTCTGAGCCGAGTAATAAAACACGATTTATACCGCTTTTAAAGTCAAAATTGGGAGCCTACGAAGTTGTGTCGAGCAACTCAGGGTTATGCGTTAACAGCAATTTGAGTTTGACAGATGAAAGTGATTTAAGTGCTGGTTTTAAACTTGGTGAGCAAATTGTATTTGGATCGCTCCACAATGGTACCCGAACCATTAAAAAACCAAACTTTTGCTTTATAACCAGCACGCTTAAATATAAAAGTGATGGCCTTGAAAACGGCTTAAGAATGAGCCGTTGTGAAAGCCCTGCAAACGAAAAAACAATCAGTCAAAGTATCAAATTTTTAGCTGATAACACACTTAAATACACATTGAGCGAACCCAATGTAGAGTGCACATTTAAAAAAGCAGATGAGAGTAAATAAAGCATCTAGTAAGTAGTAAGTAGCAAATCATTCGCAGTATATTTTAGGGATATCGCGCCAACGCGTAGTGTACTGCGGCGACAAAAAATCACGGTTCATGTGCCACCGGTCATTTAATTTACTACTTGCAAGGCTTAGCATTCCTTTTCCGTATCGATTGTTAATTGTGTCTAAGCATTGCATAAGTTTAGGATTATCAGGGCTTTTATTAAATAAGTCATTTTGCTGAAACTGTTCTGATATTAGCTCTACCGCACCCACACCACACTTATAAAACCGTATACCGGGTTGGTAAATCTTATTAAATACCTCAGATACAGCATTAGCCATCACGCAGGTGTCGTTAGTGGGTGAGGGGAACTTATACACAAACGATTTTTTATAATATTTATTTTCGTGCGCGCCACTGGCTGCAAAAATATAAAGCTGGTGAGTGAGCGAGTGTTGCGTTCTTAGTTTATTAGCCACTGTGGTTACATGGTTAATTAGCGCTGTTTTAAGTGCTGTTGGCTCACATATGCGCTCTCCAAAACTACGGGTTGAATAAATCTCCCGCTTGTCTTGTCGCACATCATCCCAGTTTAAACATGTTATTCCGTTAAGCTCGCTTACTGTGCGTTCAACAACCACACTAAATGCACGGCGCATTGCTCTAGGATTTTGCTGAGCAAGATCCCAGGCGGTGTGTATATTCATTATTTTAAGTTTTTTAGCTAGCCGGCGGCCTATTCCCCACACATCTTCGCAGCTCATTCTTTGTAAAATAGCTTGGCGAGTTTGTTCGCTATTTATTACTGCAACACCATTAAAACCACTGAGCTTTTTAGCGGCATGGTTAGCGGCTTTTGCTAAAGTAGGGGTCGGGCCAAAACCTACACCTACAGGAAGCTTTGTTTCGCGCCATACTGTGCGCCTTATTGTATGACCGTATTCATGCCAGTCTTTAATTAATGATGTGTAGCCATCAAAGTGCAAAAACGATTCATCAATACTGTATATGTGCTGTGTATCGCAAAAGCGAGCGATGATATTCATCATTTTGTCGCTTAAATCAGCATAAAGCTCGTAATTGCTAGAGCGAATAACAACGTTGTTTTGCTCAAGTAAATGCTTAACTTTAAAGTACGGGCCAAATTTAGGAATATTTAAGCGCCGAGCAATAGGGCAAATAGCGCATACACAGCCATCGTTATTGGTAAGTACAACCACGGGTTTGGATCGAATAGCAGGGTCAAATACTTTTTCGGCGCTGGCATAAAACGACACAGCATCAACTAAGGCATACATTTTAGTAACTCTGGGCTTTGCCTGTGCATTCTTATTGATAGCGTTACTACGCCTTCGAGCTGAAACTCGTCTGCAGAGGTTAGTTGTACAGGCTTATGTAAAGAAGAAGCTGAAAGCAGCCGCGCATTGGTTTTATCAAGCAGCTTGCATACAAAAAGACCATTTAAGTTAGCAACAATAACGTCACCATTTTCTGCAGGCTCTGCACGGTCGATAACTAATAAGTCCCCTTCAAAAATTCCGACTTCTTGCATAGAGTTACCCGATGCTAGGCCAATAAAGGTAGCATTTGGGTGCTTTATTAAAAGCTCATCAAGGGTTACACCTAGCTCGGTGTACTGCGCTGCGGGCGATTCAAAACCACACACGCCTGCTTCTATATAAATGGGAATGACAAACATAACACAACCTAAAACGCATATACTGTATAAGTGTACAGTATATGCGTTTTGTGTAAGTTATGCCAAGAAATGTATAACCGATCAATCCATATTTTTGATCATTTGCTGTGCGATATCTAAAAAGTCTTTGATTTGCTGAGGTTTTAAGTTTTTACACATTTGATTATTTATTTTCTGCTCTGAGGCTAATAACTTATCAAAAAGAACTTTGCCTTGCTCTGTGAGCGACAAAATAAAGCAGCGCTTATCGTGCTCACTTGCCTGTTTATTTATTAAATTTAAGCCAATAAGATCTTTAATTAAACGTGCTATTTGCGCTTTGTCGCGCTGCGTTTTAGTAACAATATCGTTAGCCGTACAGTTATTTACGTTCGCGATAATATGTATGCAGCGTACGTGCATAGCATTTATACCAAGTTCGCCTGCGTTAATTGCTTCACGAATTGTGACGCGGTAATTTTGCATCAATTCAAATAGCGTATTTGATAAAGGTGTATTCATAAAACTCTCAATGTAGTTGACAAAGTCAATTAACTTGTTATAGTTGATTTTATCAACCAATGGGGCGTTGTGCAATGTCTGCTTTTATAGCAGCTAATTATTATACCAATCTGCTTATATATGGGGTTTATTTAATTTGTTAAATTGATCAAAGATTTATGCAAGTTGGTATTAAAGTCCAAGTTTTGTAAAACGAGGTAATGCATGGGTAAACAAATTCGCAAAGCTAACATATTAAGTACGCAGCAAATCACACCACACTTACAACGCATTGTTGTAGGCTCTGATGATTTTAACGACTTAACCTCACAGCACATTGGTAACTATGTAAAAGTACTGATCCCAAAAAATGGTGAAGTAGATTTTAACTTAAAAACAGCGTGTATGCGATCTTACACAATAAGGCATGTAGATGCACAAACAGGCGCGTTAACACTTGATTTTGTTATAAATATGCACCAAGGTCCGGCAACTGACTGGGCTAAAATTGCAAAAGTAGGTGATGAGGTAGGTATTGCAGGCCCAGGCCCTAAAAAGCTAGATAATTATGGGCATTCGCATTATGTGTTGCTAGGGGATTTAACATCGGTAAATGCAATAAAGGGGTATGCGCAGCAATTACCTTTAACTTCAAAAATTGATGCTTTTGTACATGCGCCCACTGAGCAAGACATTATTGATTTAGAAACAAGCCGCGATATTAATTGGCTTGTTACCGACAACGCTGACGAAGTGCTACTAAGCGCGCTTCAAAATTTGCACATTACAGCAGAGCCTCCCATTGTATTTATGGCATTGGAAGCTGGGCTTGTGCGTAAAGCAAAGACATTGTTAACAGAGCAATTTAATATACCACGCGGTAATATTGTTTCCTCAGGGTATTGGAAAAAAGGCGTGGATTCAGAAGGCTATAAAAAGCTGCGCCAACGTGATGCACAGCTTGCTTGAATACCTTAGAGCAAAATAACATATACCTATTTTGCTCTAATACCACTGCGTAACTTGAATTGACCTAATAGCAGACCCATTTAAGTGTTTTATGCTAATGATGTAATACATTGTTAGCATGCATTTTTAGGAGCTGCTATTTTGTTAAATTCCATTCCTTTTTCGTTATTAGAACTTGCCCCCATGATCAAAGGGGACAGCGTTACTAACACTCTTCATAAAAGTACTAAATACGCTCAACGTGCTGATGAGCTTGGCTTTAACCGTTTTTGGCTTGCTGAGCATCATAATATGCCAGGTATAATTTGTGCGGCCACTTCAATTTTGGTTGGTCACATTGCAGGTAATACCAAAAAGATACGCGTTGGGTCAGGCGGTATTATGCTGCCAAACCACTCCCCATTAGTTGTTGCTGAACAATTTGGTACATTAGAGAGCTTATATCCAGGGCGAATAGATTTAGGGCTAGGGCGTGCCCCAGGTAGCGATCCTGTAACGAGTCGTGCATTAAACAACGATATGAGCCGCGCAGAAAATTTCCCAGGTGAGGTAACTGAACTGCAAACATTGTTAGGTCCTTACAATGGTACGCATCCTATACGTGCTATACCGGGGGAGGACACAAACGTTCCGATTTGGTTATTAGGCTCGAGTTTATTTAGCGCGCAACTAGCGGCGCAAAAAGGGTTACCGTATGTATTTGCAGGGCATTTTGCACCGCGCTTTGTGCACGATGCAATAGCGTTGTATAAGCGCGAATTTAAAGCATCAAGCGTACTTGATAAGCCATACGTAATGCTTGCACTGCCTTTAGTGGCTGCAGATACCGACGATGAAGCGCAATATTTATCGACTACTTCTAAGCAACGTGTACTCGAACTTATACGCGGTAATGAGCTGTGGCTAAAACCGCCTGTTGAAAGCATGGACGGGTTGTGGAGCGAACAAGAACGCGCTCATGTAGAGAACTTTTTAAGTCTAAGCGTAGTAGGCGGACATGTAAGTATTAAACACAAGTTAGAGATGATAGCTAAACAGCTAGAAGTTGATGAGTTTATATTTACCAATGATGTATTCGATAGTGAAAAACGCCACCGTGCACTCGAAATTTTAATGGAAATAAAACACTAAAATATAGTTAGTTAAGCAAGCGTACACTCTGGGCTTGTTAAGATTATAGACATCATCAAAAGTTAAACTTTTTTAACTCATTTTATTAACTTTAAGTGATGTCTGTATTTGTTATTTAAATATTCAAAGTAAATTTGATTGCTATTTTTAGTAAATATTTTGCTTTATATACCGTTCTGTTTTTTCAATTGAACTGATTTAAACAATCAATTTTAAGATATCACTTTTGTTTTTTATAATGTAGCTATTAAACCAGACATCATAAAATTAAAGGCAGGTACACCGTGAACTCTCTAAACACCGCAACAACTAATTCAGTTAACAAAACAGCGCAGCCAAAAGTTGCTCTGATTGCTGAAGGTGGCGGGCAGCGAGGGATATTCACAGCTGGCGTACTTGATGCTTGGTTAGAGCAAAGCTATGACCCTTTTGATTTATTCATTGGTACTTCAGCGGGTTCGCAAAACTTAACTAGCTACTTAGCGCGCCAAAAAGGCTACGCTAAACGCCTGATCAGAGGGCTTTCGCGTAATAAGCGTTTTTTTCAGCTTGGTCGTGGATTAGTGGGTAAGCATATAGTTGATTTAGATTGGTACTTTGACAAAACCACTGAAGTAAACAGAGCTATAGATTTCAAAACAGCGAAAACTAGTTTAGGTGAGCGTGAACTACTTATAACAGCCACAAACGCACGAGACAGAAAAGCTTATTACTTATCGCCTACAGGTGATAGTGGTCAATGGCGTGATTTGTTAAAGGCTTCTAGCGCACTCCCGTTTTTATACAAACAAGGTGTAAAGTTAACACCTTGGTTAAACGCAAAAGCAGCGAATGAAACACATCTTATTGAAGAACAAGCACAGAGCGATTTTTATCTAGACGGCGGTTTAGCCGCTCCACTCCCCGTGCGTGAGGCTTACAACCGAGGTGCACGTAAAATTGTTGTAATAAGAACGGTTGACGCTAATTTTCAAGCGCAATCTGCATGGGTACAAAAGCTAAGAACATTTGCTATAGCATCAGGCTATTGTCCAAAAACATTGGACTACTTAATACAGCACGAGAAAGCGTATTTAGATGAGCTTGAGTTTATTGCAAATCCACCAAGTGATGTGGAAATAATACAAATTTTTGCAGACGAAAAACTGCATAGCAAATTATTAGGTAGTTCAAATAACGATTTACGTTTTGATCATAAATTAGGCTTAGCTGCAGGTCGGTCTTATTTAGCGCAGCAAAGCCAATTTGAGATCAGCAATACGCATAACTATACGCAAAGCGAATATAGTTACAATTAAACCAAATTCTTATACCTAGATTGCAAATAGTACTGCAACTTAAAATTGCAGTACTATTCTTCATTTAAATGACACCCACCTAAATTTGTATGTTTATTAACCCCTAGATTCTGGTGCTTCAATTCTTTAAAACTATAAATGGGTGTCATTCTAAATTTTTAAATTAGCTAAAATTATTGTGAACACTTAAATAATATAAATGGGTGTCATTTTAAACCTAAAAATAAACCTAAGTTGATGAGAGTAATATGCTCGTTTCACTATTTAAAATACCGTCTATTTCTCTTACTTGCCTAAGTACTCCATCAAACTCACTTAAATTCGCGGCCTGTATCTCTGCTACCAAATCCCAAGCACCATTGGTAGTGTGCAATTTTGTAAGTTCGGGTATACCACGCATAGTTTTAATAACTTGAGAAGTTGATTTACCAATCACTTCCACCATCATAATTGCACGAACGGCTTCGGTTTCTATGTGTTCATGCACTCTTATAGTAAACCCCAAAATAGCGCCTGAACTCACTAATCGATCTAATCTATTTTGCACTGTCCCGCGTGACACATTTAAAGAACTTGCTAAAGCAGAGATAGAGGCGCGACCGTCTTTTCGTAATTCAGCAATTAAAGCGTTATCAAGGGAATCGTAAATATAAGGAGTCATAAATCAAACCTTTTAGAGCATGGCCTACTAAAATACACAATTTGTATATACCTGCATAGCAAAGTGATAAAAATTAATAAAATTTGTATAACTAATTGCCATATTAAATAGCATGCGGCCTCGCTAAACTTGTTTTAAATTAACTAATACATTTATTTAAGAGGTTTCAACATGAGTCATTTTATAGCACAGCCAAAACAAGGCGTTCCGTTTGTTAGCGTTCAGGCAATGGCTAAGCTTATAAATAGCTTAGGGGTCGAAAACGTTTTGTTAGAGCTAACACATAAATTAGAAACCGACTTTGCCCGTTGGAAAGAGTTTGATAAATCACCTCGCTATGCAGCACACTCACCAGAGGGTGTAATAGAGCTAATGCCTGTGAGTGATGGCCAGATGTTCAGCTGTAAATATGTAAACGGTCACCCAAAAAACACCTTTCGAGAACTTCAAACAGTCGCTGCATTTGGTATTTTAGCCGATGTAGATAGTGGTTATCCGGTAATGATCAGCGAAATGTGCCTACTAACAGCGCTACGTACAGCGGCTACATCGGCGCTGGTGGCTAAGTATTTAGCACCAAAAAACTCAACAACACTTACATTAATTGGTAATGGGGCACAGTCTGAGTTTCAGGCACTGGCATTTAAAGCTGTATTGGGCATAACACATATTCGTTTATACGATATAGATGCAAACGCGTCTAAAAAAGCATTTACTAATTTAAGTGCTTACGGGTTAAACGTAACTATTTGTAATAGCGCACAGGAAGCTGTGCAAGGTGCGCACGTTATTACAACCTGCACTGCCGATAAAACCAATGCTACAATTTTAACAAACGACATGATCCCACAAGGTGTGCACATTAATGCCATAGGTGGCGATTGCCCAGGTAAAACAGAGTTAGATGCTAAATTACTCGAGCGCGCTAATGTATTTGTAGAGTACGAGCCACAAACTCGAATAGAGGGCGAAATACAACAAATGAGTGAAAGCTTTGTTGTAACTGAGTTTCATAAAGTCGTTAATAAGCAATCGCTTGGCCGTACTAGCCAAGACGAATTAACTATTTTTGATGGTGTAGGCTTTGCGAGCGAAGACTTTACAGCGCTTGTATTTATACGCGATGAGTTAATTAAAACGGGCGAGTTTGCTTTGCTTGATTTAATTACACAACAAGCGGACCCTCGTAATTTATTTTCAGTGCTTAGTGATCAACCATTAGTAAAAGAGCGCTTGGCATGAGCGAAGTAAACCAAGCCCCCAATGCTGTAGTGATGGTAAGGCCACATCACTTTACATCTAACCCACACACAATGCTCGATAACGCATTTCAAAGTGAATGCTTAGCACAAAATCAAAGTGAACAAGCATTTAAAGAAGTGACTAATGCCGTACAAATATTAAAAAATGAAGGGGTAACAGTTCACCTTTTTGAAGATGAGCAAACACACACTCCCGATTCAGTTTTTCCTAACAATTGGTTTTCAACTCATCAAAGTGGCCAATTAATAATCTATCCAATGTTTGTAGAAAACAGAAGGTTAGAATATCGAAAAGATATTATTGATTTTTTAACGGATCACTATAAAGTGTCTTCAGTGACTGATTATTCATTTTTATCGAAAGAAAATTCATTTCTTGAAGGCACTGGTTCACTGGTTATCGATCATCAAAATAAACTCGCTTACGCGGTAGAATCAAAAAGAACTACCAAGTCGGTGGTTAATACAATATGTGAGCAATTAAAACTATCACCCATAGTGTTTAACGCATATGACGAGCAAGGAACTGCGGTTTATCACACTAATGTTTTAATGTGTATTGCTACAAAATTTGTAATGATCAGTTTAAATATGGTGCCAATTGAACAACGTGCACAGTTAGCTAAACATTTTTTGAAAAGCCATCATCAAGTTATCGATTTAACGCTTGAGCAAATTAATAACTTTTGTGGCAATGCTATTGAACTACAAGGTAAAAATGGTCGTATTTTAGCCTTATCGCAAACTGCGTTTAATGCACTTACACCGGCACAAATAACAGTTATACAAAAAACGGCTAAGCTTGTGCCATTACCTATACCTACTATTGAGTCGGCTGGTGGCTCAGTTAGGTGCATGATTGCAGGAGTTCATTTGCAAAATAAATAATGTATAGTTTTAAGGCAGCTTAGCTGCCTTATTTACATTAAATTTTTAGTCGATGTCGCAAGCAAAAGCCGTTATACCCAAAAAAGGGTATTAATATAAAAAATATAAGAAGGAATTAGCAATGTTCGATACCGTCGTCAAAAGCGTAAACAACCTTTTGTGGGGAGAAGGCCAGGTACTTATTTATATACTCTTGTTTACGGGGGTATGGTTTTCAGTACGACTAAAAGCAATTCAAATACTTAAATTTAAACATATGTTTAGCCTTTTAAAAGGCAGTAGCAAATGTAAAAAAGACGACATTTCATCATTTCAAGCGTTGTGTACAGGGCTTTGTGCACGGGTAGGTACCGGTAATTTAGCCGGTGTGGCGGTTGCAATTTCACTTGGCGGCAGCGGCGCTATATTTTGGATGTGGGTAATAGCCATATTGGGTATGGCTACAGGCTTTGCCGAAAGTGTACTTGGGCAAGTATATAAAGTGCGCGATAGTGGCGGCGAGTTTAGAGGGGGCCCTGCGTATTATATTCAACAAGGTTTGGGTAGCCGGGCGTTTGCAATTGTGTTTGCTGCGTGTTTGTTTTTAGGTTACGGCTTTACGTTTAGCGCAATGCAAACGAACACAATTACCGACGCACTTAATTACGCGTTTGAAGTTCCTACATTTTATTCAGGCCTGGTTATTACCGTGCTAGCCGGCTCAATTATACTCGGTGGCTTTAAAGCAATTGCCCGGTTTGCAGAGCGTGTTGTGCCAATAATGGGCATTGTGTTTGTACTTGCTGCGGTAATTATTACGATTATAAATTTCCCGCAAGTACCCGCCATGCTTAAAGATATATTTTTATCAGCGTTTGGTTTACAAGAAGCAGGCGCCGGTGCAATGGGCGCTGCCATTAAAAACGGTATTCAACGTGGTTTATATTCTAATGAGGCCGGTGCAGGTAGTGTGCCGCATGCTTCAGCAAGTGCCAGCCCAATACCTAATCACCCTGTAACGCAAGGTTACATACAAATGCTAGGCGTATTTTTCGATACAATCGTACTGTGTAGCTGTACCGCGGTGATCATTTTATTAGCCGATATAGACATTAGCGGCGAAATGGAAGGCATTCGTTTAACACAAAGCGCGATGACTGCTCACTTAGCACAAGGTGGTGTTTACTTTGTAGCAGCCGCTATTACCTTATTTGCTTTTACATCGGTAGTGGCAAACTACGCCTATGCAGAGAGCAACTTGCACTTATTTAAGCTCGACAACAAAGTAGGGCGCGGCATTTACACTTTGCTTTATTTATTAATGATGTTGTGGGGCGCGTCGGCCACATTAAAAGAAGTCTGGGATTTAGCCGATATTGCTTTAGGGTTAATGACAGTGGTTAACGTTATCGCTATTATACTGTTAACGCCGACTATTTTGTCTGTTACGAGCGATTACCACGCACAAAGAGACAAAGGTCTAGAGCCCGAATTTAAAGTAAAAGATGTAAAAGTACAGGGCAAATGCGAAGACGGCATTTGGGACTAATTCACGTATTTTAAGCACACTTAACTATAAAAAGCGGTTTTATGGCAACATAAAATCGCTTTTTTTTGCATAAATATTCACTTTCAGTGTTGTGTAAATAACAGAAGCAACCAAAATAAAAGGCACAATTTTTTAGATGATCGAGATTCACGCAGGGAAAACAGCGGCTAAAATTATTAACGAACAGGGCTTTAAACCTGAACTTTTCACCTCTTTTTTAGGCGCAAGTGGTGGGCCAAAGTGGTTTACATTATTTGGGTTGGATAAGTATATTTTTGGTGAATTTTTTAAAAACCGCACCCAACCACTTAATTTAATTGGCTCATCTGCTGGCGCTTTTCGCTCTGCGTGTTTTGCACAAAACGATCCCGTTGCTGCCATTGAGCGCTTAGCAAAATCGTATTCGCAAACTAGGTACTCAAGTAATAAACCAACACCAAGTGAAATAACAATAAAAGCGCGCGCATTACTTGAAGATGTTTTTGGCGATAACGGCGTAACCGAAATTATAAATAACCCAATATTTAAAGCGCACTTTATAGTAGCAAAATCGAATGGCTTTATTGCCAGCGAAAATAAACTTATACAACTTATTGGCTTGTCAAAAAGTTACATGCTTAACCGCGTTAACCGAAAATTATTAGGCTCGCAGTATGAGCGTTTTATATTTGGCCCAGCAACAAGTGACTTATCAATTACCGACACCTACAATTTTAAAACGCAAAGCATAGCGCTTACTCAAAATAATTTAAAAGACGCGTTACTTGCATCGGGTTCAATACCACTTGTTATGCAAGGCATAAAAAATATTGCAGGCTCGCCGCAAGGAATATATCGCGATGGCGGAATAATTGATTACCACTTTGATTTAAAAATTAATAACCCAGGACTTATTTTATATCCGCATTTTAATTCAGAGCCAAAAGCAGGGTGGTTCGATAAAAATTTAAAACGTAAAGTATCACCACTTAATTACGACAACGTAGTAATGATCACCCCATCAAAAGAATTTGTAGCAAGCTTGCCTTACGGGAAAATTCCAGACAGAAACGACTTTACTGATCTTGATGCAGATACACGCATTAAATATTGGAATACTGTTTTTAGTGAAACTGAGAAATTAGCCGAAGCATTTGATCGTAATTTGAAAAAGGAGAAATATAATGCATAAAACGTTTAAGCTAGATAACGGTATCACGGTTGATATAGATAAAGCTCCAGATATATGTCCTATTTGTAATCAAGCACAATTACCGGCTAATATTTTTGCAAAACTAACTGGCGATGTTGAAAATAACAAAACGAAGTTAGAGCTTGCTATGGAATGTATGAACCTTAACTGCGCACGATTATATATTAGTCGTTATAGTAAAACTCGTAGTACATACAATCATAATTTCAAATTTGATCAATCAATACCAGAGACTTTCAATGCTCCTAATATTTCCCGGGAAATAATAAATACCTCTGAATCATTTGAAAAAATATTCATTCAAGCAAGTGAAGCTGAATCAAGACAACTAGATGAATTGGCAGGTATTGGTTATAGAAAAGCACTTGAATATTTAATTAAAGACTATTGCATTAGTATAAAACCTGAAAAGGAAGAAGATATCAAATCAAATCAATTAAGCCGTGTTATAAATAACTATGTAACAGATGAGAATCTAAAAAATTGTGCAAATAGAGCTGTATGGCTTGGTAATGATGAAACTCATTATATTAGAAAGTGGGAAAACCACGACCTTAAAGATTTAAAAATCTTAATTCAATTAACTTGTACATGGATACAAAGCTCAATATTAACAAAAAAATATATGGATGAAATGGATCGTAATTAGATCAGTATTAATGGCAGTCTATAAAATGTAAATTAAAAATCAAACAGTATGGTTCTTATATTCAGAATGCTTCAATGCCCATAAATTACGTTATGTTAAATTGCGTGGGTTTTAATAAAGCGAGCGTGATTGTACAAACCAGCTCGCTTTTAGGAGAGTAATTTGGTGGTTAATTAAGCTCTGAATCAACCCAAAACTTAGTACCTTTTAATACAGCTTGTAGTGCAAGGCCATTTTCGGTTACAGAATATACAGTCACTTGATCTGCAATCGCTTCGGCAACCAGTGCACCGCCTTTATCTTCATATTTTGCTGCTGCATCAGCGTTTCCGCCAAAAGCCCAACCATGTTCAATAAATCTATTTAGTGCAGCTTGATTATGAAAAACCATTACAACGTTAAAATCTTTAACCCCTAAACCAAGTCCTAAACCGGCTTCACCCATATTCATGTAAGTCGATTTACCAGTAAGGTTATTTTTAACTACGCCGTAACCGCCACCAAAACTAGCTAAAACAACATTTACGTTAGCGTTATCAAAAACGGCGAAACCAGCAGAATTAGCAATTTGTTTTTTAACATCAGGTTTTTCAGCGTATAATTTATCTAACGTGTTTGCTTTCATACTTTGTACAAGTGAACGTTTTTCGCTTGGTGATGCACTACCCGTAGTCGCACAACCAGTTAACGCAACAGTTAAAGCAAGTACGCTTAGTATAATTAGTTTTTTCATAACTTTTCCTTAATAAGATATAGCAACCAACAACCATAGAATAATTACAGTGTTAAAATAATTAGAGCTTTACTATGTCCAATACTAGACAGTATCGGACTTTAACGTTATTCTGTAAGTCTATTATTTAATTGAATATTAATACATTATGCTTGTTGCTTTGGTTGATACGTTAAAACAATTAAGATATCAAATTGCCCATCTAGATGACGGTACTCTAAATTCAGAATACCCAGAACTTGCATCCTTTATACAGGAAGTTGGCTTGACTGTAACTGAATCAAAAGCCGATCTGACATTCTTATATCAGTTTTTATATGTTTATGGCAGAAAATCAGAAGCTACTTATAGCCGTTTTCGAAATGAACTTGAACGCTTTTATTTATGGTCGTGGTTAATAGCAGAAAAATCAGTATTCGATTTAAAGCGTGAAGATATTGAAGCTTACGTTGATTTTATGGTTGAACCTGATAAAGAATGGGCTGCAACTTCAGTGCAATGGCGTTATAAAGATGAGCAAGGAGTTCGTAGATTAAATCAAAATTGGCGCCCTTTTATGCTAAAAGAATCGACTGCCAGCCAACAAACTTTATCGTCTATGTTTACTGCTCTAAATGTATTTTATAAGTTTGCCTTACTAGAAGAAAAAACATTTGCTAACTTTGTCCCTGTTGTTAAAAAAAATAGTCCGTACTTAGTTGTTCAATCACAAATTCAAATTCCAGACACATTAAGCGATATTCAATGGGAATACGTTTTTGGTGTAACGCGTGATTTATGCGAACATAACCCTGATTTAGAGCGAAACTTATTTACGCTTGCCTGCTTAAAAGGTCTTTATTTACGAATTTCAGAATTATCTGAGCGCCCACAATGGTCGCCGGTGATGTCTCATTTTTGGCAAGATAATGATGGCTTTTGGTTTTTACGTATAATGGGAAAAGGTAATAAATTACGAGATGTAACCTTAAGCGATGATTTTGTTGAATATTTAAAACGTTATAGACTATACAGAGGTTTACCTGCCCTTCCCCGTGTTGATGAATCTGAGCCGTTAGTTCATAAAATTCGCGGTCAAGGTGGTATGACCGTAAGGCAAATTAGGCGTTTAGTTCAACAAAGTTTTGATTATGCTCAGCAATCATTACTTGATGATGGTTTTAAAGATGACGCTGAACAACTTGGCGCTGCAACTGCACATTGGCTTCGTCATACTGGCGCTACACATGATGCGCAAACCAGACCGCTTAAACATTTATCAGAAGATTTAGGTCATTCTAAAATTGCGACTACCGATCAAATTTATATTCAAACAAATATTAAAGAGCGAGCAAAATCAGGACTTAAAAGGAAAATTTAATGGAGTATTTAGTAATAGCATTTATAGGCGGACTATTTTTAATTTATTCTTTAACACTTCGCCAGTTAGAAAAAACAGAAGTAACAGGTCCAATGTTTTTTGTTGTCGGCGGAATATGTTTAGCTTTTATGCTACCCAACGAAGGGGATAAAATAAAAGAAGGCGTTGATCTTTTATTACCATTTATAGAGCTTACGCTAAGTATATTTTTATTTTCTGATGCAGCTAAATCAAAGTTAAGTGTATTAAGGCATAGTTTTCAGTATCCTAGTTTACTGTTGTTTGTTGCCCTACCCTTAACTTTATTACTCGGTATTGCTGTTGCTTTATTTTTCTTTGCTGAGCTTTCACTTATTCAAGCGGCGTTGCTCGCAATTATTTTAACGCCTACCGATGCGGCATTAAGTAAAGGGTTACTAGCAAGTACACAAGTGCCTGAAAAAATACGTGAAGGGATAAATACTGAAAGTGGTTTGAACGATGGATTATGCGTACCCATATTTTTAATATTTATATTACTCGCTAAAAATCCTGATTCAGCTATTACCGCAACACAAACATTAAGTGTGTTTGGCCGAGAGCTTGGCCTGGCTTTATTAATAGCTATTACAAGTATCGCTGTTTTTATACCGAGTTTAAACTTTGCAATGAAACGTCATTACTTTGCACAAAATACCAGTCCATTTTTATTACTCGGTTTTGCTATGGCTGTGTTTTCTGTCACTCAGTATTTTCACGGCAGTGGATTTATTGCGGTGTTTATTGCAGGCTTATTATTTGATAAATTTTCGACTGAAGAAGTTAGAATAGAATTAATTGAAGACTCAGAGCATATCGCAGATTTCACATCGCTAATGATTTGGTGCTTGTTCGGGTTTGTTTGTGCTTACTTAGTTATTCCGAAATTAAATACTGAAATTATAATTTACGCTTTGTTAAGTACAACATTGATTAGAATAATTCCAGTTATGTTGTCACTGCAGTTTACGGCATTGAATATGAAAGAGCGTTTTACATTTGCGTGGTTTGGGCCAAGAGGTTTAGCATCGATTGTTTTTACATTGATGGTGATTGATACGCAAATAGAAAACAAATATCAAATTGCGACAATAGCAATGACGACTATTTTGTTTAGTGTATTTATACACGGCATTAGCACTAAACCTATAGCAGATAGTTTTGCCAAAAAATAACTAGGTAAAGTAAGCAATTAAGAATACTGATTAAAAAAAGGCGTAACGGTTACTTTCATCACTGATGAGGTTAATCGTTGCGCCTTTTTGTATTTAATAAATAATCTACAAAATTTGTATTTAGATAAAACTATTTAAGTACTCTTATATAAGTGATCTTATTTAAGCACTCTTATTTTATAAAGTTATTTAAGAACCTGTGCGAGTAATTCAATTGGGTGTTTTGGTTTAAACTTTTCAAAACGTTTTACTTGGCTACGACAAGAAAAGCCCGTAGATAAAAGTTGTTCTGGTTTATTTTTATCTACAATTGGTTTCCAACTCATTTCGTAAAGTGCACGTGAGTTATCTTGATTTTGTGCTTCGTGGCCATAAGTCCCCGCCATTCCACAGCAACCCGTATTTGTTGTTTTTAATGTTAAACCAATATCACTGAAAATTGTTTGCCAAACATTTGCCGCTTTTGGCAGTGCAGTTGTTTCAGTACAGTGACTCAGTAATGTAAATTCGGTATCTGTATTTTGCTTTGCGTTTAGTGATTTAAACGATTGTGTTTCTAACCATTCATGGGCAAGTTGCACATTAAATTCACCACGGTTATTTTCTAAAATTGTATTATATTCATCGCGGTAGCACATAACGAGTGACGCATCTAAACCGACTAACGGTGCATTGATATCATTTAATTTATTTAAAAACTCAGCTGCATTTTTAGCTGTAACTTTAAATTCATGCAAAAAACCTTTTACGTGTTGCGGTTTACCATTTGGTTTAAAAGGTAATAGCATTGGTTTTTTGCCAAGTTGGGTTATTAAAGTAATAAAACTTTCTACTAGTTCGGCTTCGTAAAAGCTCGTAAATGGGTCTTGTACTATTAATACATATTCACTTTGTTGCTCTGCATTTAATTTATTTAATAAATCAAAATCAAACTTTTGTGTTTTAGTAACACGCTTTGAAAGTGCAGGAATACTTAACTGTGGTGTATCAACATAGCCAACTGTTTTTTTAATAACATTGCTTACTAATGATGTTTTAACAACTGGGTTTATAACTTTTGCAAACTTTGCCATTAATGGCGCGCTGTTTTCTATGTTACCAACAAGGTAATCTTTTAGCGGACGCGCATAATAACTATGATAATAATTTAAAAAGCGCGAACGAAAAGTAGGAACATCTACTTTAATTGGGCAAGCAGTTGTACATGCTTTACATGCTAAACATTCATCCATTGACGCTTTTACCTCGTGAGAAAAATCGTAAATACCTTTTCGTTTTTTGCGGCTGTGAACGAAACGTTCCCACCAGGTGATTACTTCACCTTTGTTAAGCTGCTTTTCTACTTCGAGTAAATCTACATTTTTTGACTCTTGTAAACGAAGCCATTCGCGCATTAAACTTGCGCGTCCTTTTGGTGAATTACGACGATCGCCAGTTACTTTATACGATGGACACATAGGTGAATTTTCATCGTAATTAAAGCATATGCCATTACCATTACAGGTCATTGCATTGTTAAAACTGGTTTTAACTTCTATTGATATTTGCTTATCGAAGTGTGATCTCTTTTGTCCATCAACACTAACTAGTGAGTCTTCACTATCGATAGGAGTGCATATTTTACCGGGGTTAATACGGTTGTTAGGATCGAAAGCTGTTTTTATTTTACGAAGTTGCGTATATAAATGCTCACCAAAAAATTCAGGACTATATTCACTTCGGTAACCTTTACCGTGTTCGCCCCACATTAAACCGCCGTACTTAGCGGTTAGTTTTACTACCTGATCTGAAATAGTTCTAAGTAGTTTTTCTTGTTCTGGGTCGCACATATCAAGTGCTGGGCGTACGTGTAAAACGCCTGCATCAACATGGCCAAACATACCATATTGTAAATTATGGCTGTCGAGTAATGCTCTAAATTCGACAATATAATCTGCTAAATTTTCAGGGGGTACAGCGGTATCTTCTGCAAAGGCGAGTGGTTTTTGGCTACCTTTTACATTTCCTAATAAACCCACTGACTTTTTACGCATTGCGTAAATTTTTAGTATATCGCTTTTATCACTGGTTAACTGATAACCAATAACGCCATTAGTTTGATTTGCTACGCATTCATCTAGAAGCTTACAAAGCGTGTCTACTTTGTCTTTTATATCATCGTTTGATACTGCATTAAACTCGACCATGTTAAGGCCTTGCATATCTTTATTTGGTACGTCGGTTATTAAGTCCGATACTAAATTCCAAATAATGTCTTCACGCGCTAAGTTTAAAACTTTGCTATCTACGGTTTCTACCGATGTTGCGCGTGCATCAACTAAAAACGGTGAATGACGAAGTGCTGAGTCAAAGCTATCGTACTTGATATTAATAAGCGTTTTGAATTCCGCAATAGGCGTTAGGTTTAATTTAGCTTCTGTTACTATACCTAATGAGCCTTCTGAACCCGTTATTAAGCGGCTCATATCAAAAGTTAGTAAGTCATCACTTAGCACATGCTCTAGGTCGTAGCCGGTTAAAAACCTATTTAACCGTGGAAACTTAGCTAAAATAGCAGCGCGTTCATTAACTGAAATATCTAAAACTGTTTTATATAAACTACCAATTAGAGAGTCTTGCTCGGCTATAATTTTTGCTTTGTCGATGTCTATTGGTGAGGTACACATAGGTGTACCATCGACTAAATAAGTTGTAAGCCCTAAAACATGATCGCTTGTTTTTCCGTAAACTAACGAACCTTGCCCCGATGCGTCAGTACTTATCATGCCACCAATAGTTGCCCTGTTACTAGTAGATAAATCGGGTGAGAAGAAAAAACCATAAGGTTTTAAAAAGTCATTAAGTTGATCTTTTATTACGCCAGTTTGAACGCGTACCCAGCCTTCTTCTACATTTATTTCGAGGATTTCGCGCATATAGCGAGACAAATCTACAACAATACCTGGTGTTAACGATTGACCGTTAGTACCTGTTCCGCCACCACGAGGGCCAAAAGTTAATGATAAAAATGGGTCGCGAGATGCAGTTTGCAGTGCGAGTTGAATATCTTTTTCATTTTTTGGAAAAATAACACCTTGGGGTATTTCCTGATACACACTGTTATCGGTTGAAGCAGTAATACGCGTTGCATAACTTGCATCGGTATCTCCACTAAAACCTTGGCTTGCAATGGTATTTAGGTAATTTGCGACAAGTTCTGTCGCGGCATCTTGCTGTGTAATTGTTGCTATCATGACGGCGATATTTTAGGGCATTTGACTAATTATATCATGGTGATGGCGAATAGAAATTGAAGATTTTACAGTTTGTAACACTCTTTTAGTCGATTTTAATGCAGCTTAAATTATACTCAAGTTAACGAGTAATGAGGTGTGTTATATGAAAAAATTACTATTACAGATCAGTGGCGTGCTATTTATTTTACTAGGGTTATTTTTTGCGGTTGTACCAGGACCATCACTTATATTTTTTATGGCGGGTTTATTGTGTTTTTCGTTTTATTACCCTAAAGCGCGACATTACTTATCACTTTGCCAAAAGGCGTTAACTAAATCATGTGCTTATTTAGATAAAAAATTAGCCCGTTAATTTAACTTTTAATTGGGTATAAAAAAATGCCAGCAATACATTGCTGGCATTTTTTATAGCTTACCTATTTATTACTTTGCTAATTTTTTAGCTAGGTATAACCATGTTTCTATTACTGTGTCTGGATTGAGTGAAACAGAGTCAATGCCCTGCTCTACTAACCATGCTGCAAAGTCTTCGTGATCTGAAGGACCTTGACCACAAATACCTACGTACTTGCCTTTTTCTTTAGCTGTTTTAATTGCCATAGAAAGTAGTTTTTTAATTGCTGGGTTACGCTCATCAAATAAATGTGCGATTAAACCTGAATCACGGTCAAGACCAAGCGTTAACTGTGTTAAATCGTTAGAGCCGATAGAAAAACCATCAAACATTTCTAAAAATTCATCAGCAAGTAATGCATTTGAAGGCAGCTCACACATCATGATTACTTTAAGACCATTTTCACCACGTTTAAGGCCATGCTCTTCTAGTAATTCAATTACGCGTTTACCTTCTTCAAGGGTACGTACGAATGGGATCATGATTTCAATGTTTGCCATATCCATGTCGTTTCTTACGCGTTTTATAGCTTCACATTCTAGTGCAAAACAATCGCGGAAGTCTTCAGAGATATAACGTGCGGCGCCACGAAAACCAATCATTGGGTTTTCTTCTTCAGGCTCGTATTGCTGGCCGCCAACTAGGTTTGCGTATTCGTTTGATTTAAAATCAGACATACGCACAATTACACGCTCCGGTGCAAAAGCACAACCAAGCGTTGAAATACCTTCAACCAGTTTTGTTATGTAAAACTCTACTGGTGATTCGTAACCGGCAATCATGTCAGTAATTTCTGCTTTTAATGCATCGGTTTGCGCATCAAAATTTAATAACGCTTTAGGGTGAACGCCAATCATACGGTTGATAATAAATTCAACTCGCGCAAGGCCAACACCTGCATGCGGTAAGCGTGCAAAGTCAAAGGCGCGATCGGGGTTACCCACGTTCATCATTACTTTCATTGGTAGTTCTGGCATTTTATCAACGCGTGACGTTAGTATTTCAAAATCTAAAATATCTTCGTAAATAAAGCCGGTATCGCCTTCGGCGCACGATACTGTTACTTCTTGTCCCGCTTTAATTAAATCAGTTGCATTACCACAACCAACAACTGCCGGAATACCAAGTTCGCGTGCAATTATTGCCGCGTGACACGTACGGCCACCACGATTTGTAACAATCGCTGCTGCACGTTTCATGATTGGTTCCCAATCAGGGTCGGTCATATCGGTAACTAAAATGTCGCCTACTTGTACCTGGTCCATTTCTTTGATTGAATCAAGAACACGTACAACACCGCTACCAATTTTGTGACCAATTGCACGGCCTTCAACAAGTACATTACTTGTGCCATTTAATTGAAAACGTTCCATTACGTTTGAGTCTTCGTTTGAGCGGACAGTTTCTGGACGTGCTTGAACTATATATAGTTTGCCGTCGTTTCCGTCTTTTGCCCATTCGATGTCCATAGGACGACCGTAATGTTTTTCAATGATTACAGCTTGTTTGGCAAGATCTTGCACTTCTTCATCTGTAATCGAAAATTTATTAGAAAGCTCAGGGTCAACATCAACGATGTCTACTTGCTTACCATGTGCTTTGTCTTCTGAGTAAATCATTTGTATGGCTTTAGAACCAATATTACGACGTACTACTGAAGGTTTGTTTTTAAGGAGTGTTGGTTTATGAACATAAAATTCATCAGGGTTAACGGCGCCCTGTACAACCATTTCACCTAAGCCATAGCTTGATGTAATAAATACAACGTCTTCAAAACCAGACTCTGTATCAATACTAAACATTACGCCAGATGCTGATTTATCTGAACGTACCATGCGCTGTATACCTGCAGATAACGCTACACCACGGTGATCGTAACCTTGGTGAACACGATATGAGATTGCACGGTCATTAAATAATGAAGCAAATACGTGTTTAATAGCGACCATGACTGAATCGATACCGACAACGTTAAGGAAAGTTTCTTGTTGGCCTGCGAATGATGCATCTGGCATATCTTCAGCGGTAGCTGATGAACGTACCGCAAATGAAACATCTGCTGCAGTATCGCCATGGAGTTGGCTATATGCGTCGCGAATGGCTTGATCTAGGTTTGGTTGGAATGGTGTGTCGATTATCCATTGGCGGATATCGGCACCGACTTTAGCGAGTGTATTTACATCATCAACATCAAGTGTATCTAGGATGTCATGAATTTTGGCGGTGAGTCCTGATTGATCTAGAAACTCATTAAAAGCATCTGCGGTAGTTGCGAAACCACCGGGTACTTGTACACCTGCGTTTGCGAGGTTTGAAATCATTTCGCCAAGTGACGCGTTTTTACCGCCAACTCGAGGAACATCTTGCATACCAAGCTCTTGATACCAGAGAACGTATTCTTGCACGGATCTTTCTCCAAAAAAAACAAATTGTAGGTCTAACTGTGAGAGTTAAGAAAGAAAACCTTTTATAAAGGTCGTCATCATTCTACACTGGCAACAGTCCTCACGTAAACCGTGGGAAACCCATTTTAGGGATTTAAACGCAATAAAAAGGTTAATTATGAGAACTGCTTTTTATATATCAGATGGAACAGCAATTACTTCAGAGGTATTTGGGCATGCGACTTTGTCGTTGTTTCCTATCGATTTTAATCATAAAACAATTCCATTTGTAGAAACTGAAAAAAAAGCGCACGAAATTAAAGCTTTAATTAATGCAACCGCTGCAAAAACAGGTGAAAAGCCTTTCGTGTTTTTTACTTTTGTGAATCACAATTTAAGTGAAATTATAAAATCGGCTGATGCAGTTACATATGATTTTTTAACTACGTATAGCGAAAAAATAGAAAAAGAACTCAACGTAGCTCCTGTTCCAAAAATGCATCGTACGCATTCTATCCACGAAAAAAGTTATGATTTTAGAATTGATGCGGTTAACTATGCTCTTATGAATGATGATGGCGGAAATATTAAAAACTTTTCCGAGGCAGACATCATTTTAATTGGCGTTAGCAGAAGTGGTAAAACCCCTACAAGCTTATACTTAGCACTGCAGTACGGCATTAAAGCGGCAAACTACCCTATTACAGAAGAAGATTTAGATAATGAAGGTTTGCCTAAGTGTTTAATCCCTTATAAACATAAGTTATTTGGGCTCACGATTGACCCCGAGAGGCTTGCGGCTATAAGGCATCGACGTATGGCTAACTCTAAGTATGCTTCAATTAAACAGTGCCGTATTGAGGTGCGCGAAGTGGAAATGTTGTATAAGCGTCACAAAATAGCTTACTTTAATTCTACGCATCA
This sequence comes from Pseudoalteromonas sp. SG43-4, assembly GCF_014164325.1. Lineage (NCBI taxonomy): Bacteria > Pseudomonadati > Pseudomonadota > Gammaproteobacteria > Alteromonadales > Pseudoalteromonadaceae > Pseudoalteromonas > Pseudoalteromonas sp. SG43-4. The sequence goes on from NZ_JACJFB010000003.1 coordinate 91,087, forward strand.
TTCTGTTGAAGAAATTTCTGCAAAAATACTGATAGAGACAGACTTGGAGCGACGTAAGTACTAATTTAGTCATCAAATTTGAAATAAAAAAAACCGCAACTAAGCGGTTTTTTTGTATCAATAAATATTATTTACGTGCGTCTTTTAGTAAATCAGCGACTAAAAAGCCTAACTCTAATACTTGGTCGGCGTTAAGGCGTGGATCACACTGTGTTTTGTAACGCTGTGCTAAGTCATCGTCAGATAAACCGTAAGCACCACCTGTACACTCTGTAACGTGCTGACCTGTCATTTCTAGGTGAACACCACCTGCGTATGAACCTTCTGCTTTGTGTACAGCGAAGAATTGACTGATCTCGCGCATGATATTATCGAAGTTACGCGTTTTGTAACCTGAAGTCGCTTTTTCAGTATTGCCGTGCATTGGATCAGAACTCCAAATTACTTTACGGCCTTCTTGTTGAACTCTTCGTACTAGTGCTGGGAGTTTTTCTGGCAGTACGTCTGCACCCATACGCGTAATTAGCGTTAAACGACCAGGAATGTTATCAGGGTTTAATGCGTCAATTAAACGAATTAGGTCGTCTGGGTCCATACCTGGGCCAACTTTAACACCAATTGGGTTTTTAATGCCTTTAAAGAACTCAATATGTGCGTGGTCTAGTTGGCGTGTACGTTCACCAATCCAAACAAAGTGAGCAGAACAATCGTACCAATCACCCGATAAATGGTCGCGACGTGTTAGTGCCTCTTCGTAACCAAGTAGTAAAGCTTCGTGAGAAGTGTATAAATCGGTTTCTTTTAAGCTTGGCGCAATTGTAGAGTTAATTCCGCACACTTCCATAAACTCTAGTGCGTCTTGAATTTTATCTGCAAGTTGTTGGTATTTTTCTTTAAGTGGATTTGCAGCAACAAAGCCCATGTTCCAGCGGTTAACCTGGTGAAGATCGGCTAGGCCACCTTGTGCAAATGCACGTAATAAGTTTAACGTAGCAGCACTATGATGGTATGCAGTCATTAAACGTTGTGGGTCTGGAATGCGCGCTTCTTCTGTAAACTCAATATTATTGATGATGTCGCCACGGTAAGATGGTAAAGACACGCCATTAATTGTTTCTAAGTCTGCTGAACGAGGTTTAGCGTATTGACCAGCCATACGCGCTATTTTAACTACAGGGCATTTACCCCCGTAAGTTAATACAACAGCCATCTGTAAAATTGTTTTGAATGTATCGCGAATATTAGCGGCATTAAAATCGCTAAACGACTCGGCACAGTCACCACCTTGAAGTAAAAATGCACGACCTTCGCACACGTCTTCAAGTTGTTTGAATAGGCTTCGTGTTTCTTCTGCAAAAACTAGAGGCGGAGCCGTTTTTAATTGGCCTTCAACTGATTTAAGTATTTCTTGATCTGGGTACTGTGGCTGCTGCAGTATTGGCAGCTCTCTCCAGCTATTTGGGTTCCACGATGACATAATTTTTCCTCATTCCTACATTACCTGATAAGAAGAAATTAACGTATGCAGACCCCTATGTTCAAGGACTAAATTCACTATTTTCCAATTATTTAGTTATGAGTTAAGTATAAAAGTAATTTTACTTGACTCAGGTGGTTATATAACAATCACTTTAGTTTTATTTCAAATAAACTAAAGTGATTTAAAACATACATTTAGAGTTAATTAGTTTCAATTTTAACACATTGAGAATAAATAAAGCACAAGGGTATATTATATGTATTTTACCTAAGAACACATCATACTTAAATTGCATCAAATGTAATCTTAACTTTACGCGCTAAATTAATTATTAACTAACAGGGACTATGTGCAGGCCTAAATATATGATATGGCATTTTGTGTTGCTCATTTATATGTACTTTAAGCCTAGTAGAATAGCGCTGTTGATTATTCTGATGCCAGAATATACTTACAACTGACACAAGGTTAATCTGCTGATTCAGCACTCACCTTCCCACCCTGCCGCCAACGTTATTTAGCAAGTTGTGATAACTAAAAACTTAACTGCCAGTGATGCCTTAAATGGCTCTCATGCAAAAATCATGTATGACATTCTAAGCTTTTGGATGATAAACCCATAGTTAAAACACGTTATAATATTAATCACTAATTAGAGAAACAACCAAAACTAACACTATTATTTAGAATACAACCGCACCAAGTTCATTTTACATTTCTCATTTATTACACTACATGGGCAATTAAGCTCTAAGCGGACTAACTCTTTAATCAATAAAACAGTACTAAATTACAGGAATAAGTAGAACCATTCATTCCAAAAAGAACACATCATACATAATTTAATTTCGCTGTTATCTGAACACCGAGTATTATTTTATTAAATATTTACTCAATGCAAAGTGCATGCAATAATATGGAGTTAGTAAGATGTGTTCTTTGAGGTGTGTCGTGGTTACTAAAGTGCAAATTAGGAGTCAGTTTGATTTAATGAACGAATTAACTTTAAGGTTAATTGAGGAATTAAACGAATGTGAGTTTTCCAGAGCAGAGTACTATCAGTTACCTGATGTAAGTAATTTAGATGAAAATAAGGTTCCTGAGTCCATACTTGTCTCTAAAATAACTGGAGCGCCGGCTCAAAAGGCAATTTTAAACTCCTTTTCTGACATTTATAAAAAATCGGGCTTAAGCAGTCGCGTGTTAAAAAGGCACCCTGGTTTACTTGTTATTAAAAATGCAGATAAACAAGCTTTAAATAATCGTATAGCACAAGTTAACAAAGCTAAAGCTAGTTTCAAAGAGTGTATATTGGCAATTGATAATAACGATGCCCGATTTGAGGCTGTTCATAATGCAATACCAAATTTAATAACACTTGCTGCTTATCGTAAGATTCACAGTGAAAGTGAATCACCATTTTCCGTTAGGTTTACTTGGATGCACAAGCACGCAACTAAAACATTGACTAAAAAAATGGCCCTCGAAATGCTCGACAAATCGGCCAGTTATCGAAATCCAAGAATGATAGATCAACAAAAATGGCAATCACTTGTAGCTCAAGAACAATTACGGGTTGCTAGTTTAGGTGAAAAGGAAAAATTAAGAATTCGTCGCCCTACTCGCGTAAGCCCTCAAGTTAATGTGAGATACACAGCACAAAACCGCTATCATGTGAGCGCCGCATTACCATTTATTCTGATTAATCCAGAACCAGACGTTAAACTAGGTATCTTACCTGATTATAAGAAACCCGAAGCTCATCCTCGAAAACGTGAGTATGATTTTTTAGTTGATAGGCTATATTTAGAACAAGTTGACCGATAGCTATTATGTTAAAAAGGCCACATATTGTGGCCTTTTTAGTAAATATGTACAGTATATAAAATAACGTTTATTATTTTTCTACTATCTCTTCTATTTTATCTTCATCAATTAACACTGCATTTTCAACAATACGTTTACCGCCTTGAATCTCAATGCGTTTGTTGTGTTTGTTCAATGTAAGTATTTCATCGCAAAACTGATCAGAGGGGTGCATTTCGTATGTGTAATCAATAATGTTACCAGTTTTGTCATCTTTGACGTTTGTAATGCTGTATTCTGATATAGCACCTTTTTCAATCAGATCTTTCATTGTGGTGGTCATATCACGACGAAGCGCTTTTAATTTATTTTCCGTAATATCATCAGTTGAATAAATAGATCCGTATTTTTCCATAATAGAAAGTAATCTAAAATGATACGTTTTACCTGGAGCTGCATAACGCCAAAGGTGATACAAACGAAGCATCATCCAACGCGACAATCCCCGTTTTAATTCTTGTGCACTGTTAAAGTAATATCCTTTGTATTCAAGGTTATCAATCATGTTATGAACAAATGCATTTAAACAGGCCACACACTTTACATTGCCACCTTGACCTTTTTTGCCACTAAAGTGAAGTGACGATAAAAAGTTCATATTTGACTCGTAAAACGAATCATCTATATCGGAGTTTTTAGTATCGGTTGCTGAATATTTAAATGAAAGTTTAGAACCTTGCAATGCTTCAAGTGACTCTTTAATTGCAGGATAGGGCATTGACTGCCCTACCGCTTTGAGCTCTTGCGCTAATTCGTTCATAGAAAAAACAACCGCGTATTGAATACCGGACTTAAAATTAATTTTAACTATTTTGCCTTTAGAAGCTAAACGAATAAGTGCTCGTTCTACTTTTTCTTCTCTGTCCGATGGCCAAACAAGATACTCAATATCTTCACCATCTTTACGAGTACTGACAACAGCAGGGGTAATTTTTATCTCACCATCGTATAAAATACCATCTACTTTCTCTGATATTTTACGCGTAATGATTGTTTTTTTAGGCGCTTCTTCAAGTGGCAATTTTTTATAGCCAGAGCGAACAAAACGGCCCCACAAATCATAATGATTAAACGTGTTTGAATATGCACGTAAACCATGAGCTGCATTTTCAATAGAAATTCGCACGTCTTTGTTGTCTGTAAATAGTGCTAAACTTTCGTTATCAATTGCACTTTCCACCCCGTGGATTTGGCCCCTGAGTGTATCGGGCAAATTATCTACCGAGATGTTGACCTTTCGGCTCATTGTTCTTATTTCCATTTTTATTGCGACATCTAATAACAACACATTAAACAACAAAAGTTAAATGTTTAAGTTAGTATAAAAGTGATCTGACTTTAAATAAAACGTTTAGATCACTATTATACTAAGTAATGTACATAACTTGCGATTTCAGATCATATTTTTACTAACTAGGTCATCTCAAATCGGTTTTTTACTAACTCAGCTGTTATTTTGTCCATCACAATGGCTTTATTTTAAAATTTAGCACGACAAATTCATATGAAAATTAATATCCCTGTGGATAAAGGCTTATCGAGTTAGCATAGATCTGATCTGTACCAAGTACAGATCAGATCTATACTAATTAAACGAACCTATTGACGCTGAGGTTAGTGCATAACTTTATAATTTACTTAGTAAAAAATTGATCTCAAGGGCTCTTTTTGTTCATAACCTTATGCGCAACCTGTGTATAACTTGATTTAAAAAATAAGGCTTAGTAAAAAGGTGATCTGCAGGTAGATAAAGATCAGATCTTTACCAAGTATAACGCTGATCTGCTTTTTTTTATATTATTTATATTAATCATCATGTTATGTGTTAATTTAAGGCCCTTAACCTTTACTACCTTATATATTTAACCACCTTTAAACTTCTTTATTTATACTAAGCAATATTAAAAGTGTAAAAGTATTTTTAAATGTCTTCTTTTTAAAATGCATGTCGTCTTAAATAGTTGTTTACAGCAATTTGAATGGACATTATACTAACTGCCTAACTTTGAGGAAGAAAGTATGTCTATCAATAATAACGCGTTAAGTACCTACCGGCTTTTAAAAGCAACTGCCGAAGTAGCTGAAAAATCATTAGAAGGTCGTATTCAGCACTATCGTGCTCATCTTAAATCAGAAGAAAAAGAATTAAGAACTTATACGCAAAAAGCAGCTGCCGATTTATTAGGTTGTAATAATCGTACTTTAAAAAGACGTCATGACAACGGTGACTTTGATGATTTAAACATAAAACGTGGCGCCAATGGTCATTATGCTTACACATTAGTAAATATTTTTGCTATGGCTGATATTATGGATATTAAACCAGGTCATCGTACTGGTGATGACAAACTGCAAGTTATTGTCATTAATTCTCTCAAAGGTGGTTGTGGCAAAACAACTAGCATGGTTAATATTGCAGCAGCGCTGGCAACTACAAATATTAAGCGCTATCGCATTGGAATAATTGATTTAGATCCTCAAGGCTCTTCTTCAAGCTTTTTTCCTTCAAGCGAGCATGACCCAATTACTGTTGGTGATTTAATGCGTGATTGTATAGATTTGGATGAGGGCGAAACATGGCCTGAATTTGTTTCAAACTCATTTTTACCAACGCATATCCCAAATATTCGTGTACTACCATCAGGTATGGACGATTTTTATTTTGAGCACGAAACTGCAACATTACTCAAAGACACCTCAAATTATGAGCAAACTCGTCATTACCATAAGTTACTTGAAAAAGTAATTAACCCTGTTAAAGACGAGTTTGATATTATATTAATAGATACAGCTCCAACTCTTAACTTTATGTTTTATAATGCATTAATGGCTTCTACTGCGATGCTTATCCCTGTTCATCCAGAAGCTGTAGACTTTGATGCTAATAATAAATATTTAAAACGACTAGGCGAGATTTACCATACCGTTGCGGCACTTGGCCATGAGGGATGGGATTTTATGCAGTTTTTAGTGACCAACTATGTAAAAGGTAATCACTCACAGCGCGATATTGTTAAAGATGTTCGTAGTGCATTCGGTCGCCAAGTTATGAGTTACCCAATCAACCACAGCTCGGCGATTACTGCTAGCTCTTCGTCTTTCAATACTATTTTTGATCAAAAAGCGTCAGACAGCTTAGCAAGCCGTGAATCACTAATGCGCGCTCAAGAAAATATTAAAGATGTGGTCGATGAGCTAGAAATGCTTATTCGTTCAAATTGGCAGTCAACTCAATCAACACTCAATACCCCTAAGTAAGGATGTTAAATAAAAATGGCTAAAAAACGTAAAAATGACACCCGCTTAGATCCTTTTGCAACAGCTGTAGGAAGTAGTAGCCTTGACGCATTACTTGAACAAGCAAATGCTGGTGATGTAATTCGCATGCCAGCACCGAGCGATCCTGAGCGCCAAATTACTCTTATTTGCAAAGTGATCGCACACGCTGACATTGAATCTACAACAGGTGTGTACGGTAAAAACCGCCGTGTACAAGCACTTCTTAACGAAAAGTCAGTATCGGATATTTTACCTGCCATTGCAGAGGATGGCCGTAATCAGCACCCTGCGTTACTTTGGGATCAGGGTGGTAAAAGCTTAGTCTTAGCGGGTTCTCGCCGTCGTATGGCCTGTATTTTAGGTAACGCTGATTATTTAGTACTTAGTTCAAGTGACTTTACTGAGCAAGACGCTAAAATTTTAGCTGTATCTTCAGATCAATATATCGCTCCAAGTCTATGGGAGCTAGGACAAGCTTACCAGCAAACTAAAAATGAGCTTATTGAACAAGGTAAAAAAGGATCTTACAGAGAGATTGCTGCAATTGAAGGTGTATCACACACCGCCATTGCAGATGCTGTTAAAGCGTATGAACAAATACCTGCTGAAGTTATTGCACTCTACCCTACTGCGAATCACGTGGGTCGCGAAGTGGCTAAAAAGCTCATGAGCGCAAAGGAGAGAGACCAAGAGGCGTTTAATCAACTTGTTAGTGACCTAGCTAGTGATGAAGAGCTAAACGCCATTACAAGTGACGACAAGCGTGCAATGGCAATCACTAAATGCCTAACTGCTGAGCCTCAAGCTGCTGTTAAGCGTGAAGCTGTACTTGAAAATAAGTTTGTATCGGTACAACGCAATTTAAAAAGTGGTGATGTGTCTATCAAAATCGACAATAAAGTGATGACAGACAAACGCTTAGAACAATTAACTAAGCTATTAAGTGTCTTTAATTAGTTAGTTAAATAATGATCTGTCAGACATATATACTTAGTTAAATACTGATCTGACAGATTGTTTTGTTAGTAAAAATCTGATCTTTACTAGCCTAATCCTACCTTAAATAATCATATTTCCTCTTCAAGATCACTTTTTTACTAACTAATCGCCCCTTTTTAGCTATTTGCTCTTGGTTTATTATTATTGTTAGTAAAATTGTGATCTGTAATACCTAGATTATTCTTTGTACTTGTATGCAGGGTCTATTATTTAGCTAAATTTTATACTGATTTTTACCTATAAACCGGTTTTTTACTAAGCTATCAGCTCCAACCAGTTTATAACTTGTTAATAGTGCTTTAGCTCAGAGCACATAAGGCATATACTGGCAGAATTATTTTTAAAATTTAATGCTTAGAGTGACATGTCTGCTAACTTATCAAAAAATGATTTAATGGCTATTTTTGAAGAAATTAAAAATGAGCAGGCTACCCAGTTTCCTCTTTCTGAACGCTTTATTAAAAAACTTTTCCGCGAAAATGTCTTAGATAAAGGCAAAGAGTACTACAAGAAAGGTCAAATCACCTGGCTAGAGCATACCCCTAATTTTTCTGTTGTAGACTCTACCGTGCAAGTGGATAACGGATCATCATTTAACCAACGTATTGAGATCAGTAAAGTACCAACTGGTTATTCTGTTGATACACACTGTACGTGTAATGCAAAAACCAAATGCCGACATTTGGCTGCTATTTTGTTTAAGCTTAAAATAGAGCACTCTGGTGAATACGGTGAAGATTACTTCATTAATGATTGGTTTAGTGAATTAAGCGCTCTTAAAAGTGGTGATCAACATACACCGTCGCAAGTATTATTATTTGTATTAGATATTGAAAATAACAAAGTATTTTTAACACCTAAAATAGCTAATTTTGAGACTAAAAAGAATTACACGTTAGGCCGAAACCTCACAGAGCAACAGTTAAATAGTTTCGTAACGCCAAATGATTTACTCGAAAGTGATTTTAGATTATTTAGTTGGATACGTTCACAAAATGCAGTAGGAAGTATTGAGCTAAAAGGCCAATGGGGCTTTAGTGCCCTACAACAATTGATAGCTACTGAGCGCTTGTTTTTTCAGCGCTCTCGCGTGCCAATTAAAGCGCAATCTGGCCAAGCATTGAGTTTTAGATGGGAGCAAGATAAAGATCTATCACAATTAGTTATTAAGCTTGAGCAAACCCAAAACTGGGCTTTATTAAAAACAACACCGCCTACTTATCTCGATTTAGATCATTTAAAAGCGGGTCGTCTTCGTACCCCATTGAGTGCAGACGAAATAGCGCATTTACAAACTATGCCTGCTTTGCATGACGCTAATTTTGACAGAATATATAAACAGCTTGCCGATAACTTTGGTGCAGGTGTTATACCGCACCCTACTAACTTGCAGCCAACGTTACCTAAGCTATCTAGTAATGCTGTTTTAAAAGTAACAATGGGCGAGCAAGGTTTATCACTTTCGCTGTTATTTAAGTATAAAAATAAAAACTATTTAGCTGGTTCTGCCCCAGCAAGTACTATAAATAGCGCATTTGAAAACACCGTAACTAACGAGCTAATCAATCTTGGGTTTGAATTTTGTAAAGGGGGTTTACAAAGTGAGCTTGTATTTACAAAGCAATCTCCTATCCATTTGCATTGGCTAATATACGAAGTATTCCCTGGCTTTAAGCAGCGTGGTTGGCAAGTCAGTGTAAGTAAAGTAACAAGCCCTAATCCACAATGTGAAGTGAGTTTACATGTACACCGTGCAGCAGGGCATCAAATGCACTGCAAAGTATTGTTGTGTGACGCAAAAGCATCGCTGTTGTTTACTAATGCTGATTCGCTTTATCAGTCATTGAATCGCCAAAGTGAACTGTTTTATTATTACCCGCTTGGCCGTCAATTTGGGGTTATTAATAAGTCTGCCATTAACTTATTAAACGAATTTAAAGAACGTTTTGAATTTGTAAAAACACGTGACGAATTTAATATTCCGCTTTCGTATTTGCCTGAACTAGTAAAGCACACAGCTATTAACGTAGAGCTTCACGACGATTCACTTGAGCTATATTTACAAGAGTTAAATAATACCGATAAGGCAATGCCTAAGGTTTCATTACATGGCTTAAATGACTCAGTAACACTTCGTGAGTACCAACAGCAAGGCGTTGATTGGCTTAGCTTTTTAAAACGTCATCAATTAGGTGGTATTTTAGCTGACGACATGGGGTTGGGTAAAACACTCCAAGTTATTGCATTTTTAGCGAGTACATTTAATCGCCCACAAGCAGGCCCTACACTTATAGTGTGCCCAACTAGCTTGGTGAGTAATTGGAAAAACGAAATTACTAAGTTTGCTAAAAGTTTAAAAGTAACCACTATTTTTGGATCAAACCGTAACGATCCTTTACAACACTTAGCACAAGCGCAATGCATTCTTACTACATACCCGCTTTTAAAGCGTGATATTGCATATTATTCGCCATTATATTTTGAAAATATTATCCTCGATGAAGCACAATACATTAAAAACGATACCGCACAGGTCTCACGATTAGTTAAACGCTTAAATGCCGACTTTAAACTTTGTTTAAGTGGTACTCCAATCGAGAATAATTTACTTGAGCTTAAATCGTTACTCGATTTTGCTATGCCATCGTTACTTGGGTCTCAAGCCCACTTTAAGCAGCACTTTCAAACACCTATTGAGCGTGAAGCTGATATGCAGAGGGCTGAGCAGTTAAAAGCGTTAATTATGCCCTTTATAATGCGCCGCACTAAAGCACAAGTAGCGCAAGAGTTACCTGAAAAAACAGAGCTTACAAAAGAGTTTGAGTTTGAGCCTAAGCAAAAAGAAATGTATCAAGGCATTACACGTTCATTAGAAGAGAAGCTAATAGACTTATTTGCCGAACAAGGCGCACAAAAAAGTAAGCTTGCATTTTTAGAGGCGCTTTTAAAGTTAAGGCAAATTTGTTGCCACCCTAAATTAATAGATCCAGATACTCAAGCAGGCTCCGCTAAGCTTGAATGGTTAACAACACACTTACCGCTTATGCTAAGCCTGGGTCGTAAGATTATTATATTTAGTCAGTTTACATCGGCACTCGATTTAATAGCCCAACGCCTTGAAGAAATAAACATTAACTTTAGTATGCTTACAGGGCAAACGCGTCAACGAGATAAAGTAATCGACGAGTTTACCAGTGGTAAAACATCCGTGTTTTTAATTAGCTTAAAAGCCGGTGGAACAGGCCTTAACTTAACACAAGCAGATACCGTTATTCATTTTGATCCATGGTGGAATCCCGCAGTAGAAAAGCAAGCGACTGATAGAGCCTACCGTATTGGTCAAACTAATCCTGTATTTGTTTATAAGCTCATAATGAGTAACTCAATAGAGCAAAAAGTATTTAGAATGCAGCAAGACAAGCAAGCCCTTGTTGATGCATTATTTACTGATAAATCAATGAGCTTTACAAAGTTTGATGAGCAGCAAATGTTGTCATTAATTAAAAACTAAAAAAGATCTAAAAAGTTTTGATCTTTTTATGAACTTAATTAAAAAGCGGACGTCTATTATTATGCTTGTTGATTAATTGCAGTTAACACAAGCATCATGTTGATTTCCCATTTAGTTACTAATTTTAGTAATGATTGAGCCAGCCCATTTTGAGTTGGCTTTTTTTATGTCTAAAATTTAGCGTGCAGTACTTATTTTAAAAGTTTTTATTTTTTTATGAACTTAATTCAAAAAGACGCGTCTACTATTATGCTTGTTGATTAATTGCAGTTAATACAAGTTTTCATGTTGATTCCCTATTTAGTTACTAATTTTAGTAATGATTGAGCCAGCCCATTTTGAGTTGGCTTTTTTTATGTCTAAAATCTAGCGTTCAGCACTTATTTTAAAAGTTTTTTATTTTTTTTGAACTTAATTAAAAAAGACGCGTCTACTATTATGCTTGTTGATTAATTGCAGTTAATACAAGTTTTCATGTTGATTCCCCCTATTTAGTTACTAATTTTAGTAATGATTGAGCCAGTTCATTTTGAACTGGCTTTTTTTATGCCCATAATTTGATTTGTTTAAATCAACCCGAATAAAAATAATTGATCTTCCGCAAATTAATTTGACTTAATTATTTTGTTATCCGGTCTACTCTAATGCCTGTTGTTATATAGCCTCACCTAATAATATTAGTTATTTTGGTGATTATGTATTTAAGTTGCAGCTTGCTCGGGCACATGTTGATTATCCCTTTGATTACTTAACTTAGTAATATTTGACCAGCTTATTTTAAGCTGGCTTTTTTATGTCTGTAATTTCTTAACTCCCCTACTTCTGTTGTTGGTTATTGGTTATGATGGCATGTCTCTAAATTTTATAAGTTTATTTTATGCTCACTCAAGTACTCACTAATATTGATTGGCTAAGCGCTGGTGCTGGTGTTGCTTTAGGCGTCCTATTTTACGGCGCTGTATCAACACGGCTTCGCAAAAAGCTACATCTACAAATAAGCGAACAGCAGCAACAGCTTTCCCTGTTACAAAACCAATTTGATAATAAAGAGCTGCAATACAGCGCCTTGCTAGAAGATCATGAACTGCTAGAACATACTCACCAAGAGCAGCGCGATGAAGCGCAGCATTTTAAAACGCGTTTTAGCGAACAAGAAAAACAAAGCATTCAATACAATCATTTTTGGCGTAAAGCCGAAGGCGAGCTGGCAGCGCTTCGTGAACAATATAATCAGCGCGATGTTGAATATAATAATATGCGCACTACCCTTGAGCAAAAACAGCAAAACTTTAGCGAGCAACTCGCGCAAATTGAGCAAAGTAAAAATACGCTCAAAAAAGAGTTTGAAAACCTAGCCAATAAAATTCTAGAAGAAAAATCACAAAGCTTTAAAACCTTAAATCAAGAAAGCATTGAGCAATTATTAAAACCAGTTCAAGGCGAGCTAAAAGGCTTTAGAGAAAAAATGGAATCAATGCACGTTGAAGACATAAAACAACGGACTGCACTTAAAACCGAGCTACTGCATTTGCAAGCTAAAAGCCAAGCTATAACAGATCAAGCCGACAAGCTCAGTAACGCCCTACAAGGGCAAAAGAAAACCCAAGGTAATTGGGGCGAGCTTATGCTCGAAAACGTATTAGATAGTGCTGGCTTACGTGCAGGCGTTGATTATAAGCGCGAAGTGTCGTTTAACACTGAAGATGGCCGCTTACGCCCTGATGTAGTTGTGTACTTACCACAGGGTCGCCACTTAGTTATTGATGCTAAAACTTCATTAAATGCCTATACACGCTACGTGAATGCTGAAAATGATCTAGATGCTAATCAAGCAATTAAAGAGCATGTAAACGCCGTTACAGCGCGTATTAATGAACTTGCGAGTAAATCGTACGACCGCTTACCAGGTATTAACTCGCCAGAAGTGGTGGTTATGTTTGTACCAATAGAATCAGCTTTTGTAGAAGCACTCAAATATCAAAGCGATATTTACCAACAAGCAATCGAAAAAAATATACTGGTAGCTACACCCACGACTTTGCTTACTAGTTTAAATATTGTTAAACAGTTATGGCGTTTTGAAGAGCAAACTAAATACTCAAAAGAGCTGGCAAGTCGAGCGGAGCGTTTTTATAACAAGCTCAATGGTTTTTTATTGAGTATGGAAGGTGTAGGTAAGCAGCTTGATAAAGCGAAAGAAAGTTATGATAAAGCATTCTCGCAGCTATACCGTGGTAAAGGTAATTTAATTAAACAAGCATCAGAGTTTAAAGAGCTTGGTGTATCGGTACAAAAAGAGTTACCTAGTGAGAGCGTAGAACGTGCTCAATTAGAATTAGATTAACCCTGATTTATTTTTATTTAGTTTATGTAAGTTAAACCTTAAGGATATTTATGAATAATAAGATTGTAGGAATTGTTTTAATCGTTATAGGTATCGCTTTAATTATGTGGGGATACGACGTGTATGATGCGGCGGCTTCGCAGCTTAGCCGTGCATTTAGTGGCGACACACCAATAGAAGCATGGGCGGGTATTATTGGCGGTGCCATCTGTGTGTTAATTGGTATTAAAAAGCTCAAGTAACCTGAACTTGAATAATTGATCTATTTAAGCAGCTATTTTCAGCGCTAACTACGTTGAATTTAGTTGCAATTTGCTGCACTGCACAGTGTTACTTGGCAAGATAAAACTCTTACAGGGCTTGCCAGCAATTGCATTGTGAAAGAGACAAATACGTCGTGTATTGCAAGGCAAACCTTTAATAATAAACGTTTTTGTAATATTTACCCCAATTATTTCAACTACGCTCGGTTAAATTAGCTAAGTGTTGCCGCAATCGCTTTGATAGTGAGATTATTTGTGCATCTTTAATTTATTGCGGTTTTGTCTACTAATTTGTACACATCTAATAAATGTAACCATTTTATATTGTATAAATGAGTATTAAAGCGTGCACCAATTTGGAAGTATGCTTTTTTATCAAGCTATTAAAATGCACTGTTTTGTACATTTAAAAGGACTATACGAGTAAAGAAAATAATCAGTTATAAATGTTAATTCAAACGTCTATTCAGTGTTTGTTAATTTAACTATCTTATTGATAGTATTGTCATTTATTATATTCTCCTTGCTTGAGTTTGGTTGTTATTTATACTAGCTTAGAGCGTAGATATTTAACCTACTCAAGGAGAATAGTCACATGGTATCTCGCAGAAATTTTATTAAAGCAGGGGCTGCCTTAAGTTTAGGCTCTATTTTTAGTGCTTCAGCTTTGGCTGAGCAACTAAAGGTAAAAATGTCTAACGGCAGTGTTATGCAAACTAAAGGCTCAATAGATAAAAGCGCTGCTCTACCCACAAACGATGTTACTAACGCTAAGCATTACCGGTCGGAATCAAGAATGGGCTTGGGCGGCCTTGCCGCCGGGAATGGCTTTAATACTATATCAAGCGATACAGAAATTTTAACAATGCTAAATGCAGCATGGGATTCTGGTATTCGTCATTTTGATACATCACCTTTTTACGGTTTGAGTTTAAGCGAAAGGCGCTTCGGTGATTTACTTCGAAACAAAAAGCGTGAAGATTATGTTTTATCCTCAAAAGTAGGTCGCCTTCTTACCCCTTCAGCAGAGCCTTTAGAAAATAGTTGGCATTGGGCTGATCACTCACCGTTTCATTATAAGTATGATTATTCAGCCTCAGGCACGCGCCGTTCAATAGAAGATACTTTGCATCGTATTGGTGTCGCCTCACTCGATATTGTCTATATTCACGATTTATCACCACAAAACAGCGATATGGGAGATGACTGGCTTAAGTATTTTGATCAAGCGGCTAAAGGTGCTATTCCTGAGCTGACTAAAATGCGTGATGAAGGAATAATTAAAGGCTGGGGTTTTGGAGTAAATACACCTCATGCTGTTTATAAAGCGCTTGATATGTCAGACCCAGATATTTGCTTACTAGCGCTGCAGTATTCAATTTTAGATCACAAGCAGGCACTTGATAAAACCTTTCCTATGCTTGATAAACGAGGTATTTCAGCAGTCATTGGTGCGCCGCTTAATGGTGGTTTTTTAGCCGGTCGTAACCGCTTTAATTACTCGCCTAAAATTCCAGGGCCTATGCAGCAAAAGTTTAATGCAATAAGCGACATTGCATCTAAACATGGGATTGATATTAAAACAGCTGCACTGCAGTTTGCAGAGGCGCCTTCAACGGTATCCTCAATTATTCCTGGGGCACGCACGGAGGAGCAAATTAAAGCTAATGTAGCCTCAATGAAGGTTACTATTCCGGATGCGTTTTGGAGTGAGTTAAAAGCTAAAAACTTGATTGAACAAAACGCGCCAGTGTAAGTTGGCTATTTAGGTGTGCTACTTAAATGCACCAGTGTAAGCACACCTATTTATAACTAATGTTTAATTAAGCCACACTTGAGAGGGTTGATTGTTGAGTGCTTATATAAGCCCAATTAACGCACTCTTGCGCTAAAATCGCGATGGTATCTAAGCATGTATCGGGTGAATTTAATACTTGTTCATTTAAAACTAGCGGTATTTCGGTGCAACCAAATAGTACTGTATCGGCACCGTGGGCTAGCATTAGCTCATAACTTTGTTTTAAAAGATTATGTCCTGAGGTTAAATCTCCTGACTTAACCGCCGTTATACCTTGCATTATAAATGTTTGCTGCTGCTCGTTAGGCTCAATAAATTTAATATTGTGCTTACTAAATGCCGTCTGATATATCCGCATATTGAGCGTGGCTGTGGTTGCTAATATCCCTATCTTACGTTTGCCCGTTGCCTTTGCGCGCTTAATAACGCTTTGTACAATACTAATGGTATGCACATCAGCATTTTGCGTTAGTGCGTTGTACCAATAATGCGCGGTATTACACGGTATAACAATGCAACTTACACCTAAGCTAGTAAGTTGGTTAAAACCCTTTTTAAGCTCAAAAAATGGATTTTCATCTTCAATACCCATTAAAAAATTTGTTCTGTCAGGAATTTGCGGGATATTCCTTATAAACATAGGTATGTGCTCTTGATCATTCTTAGCAGGTGATAACGCAATTACTTGATTCATAAATGAGGCGGTAGCCAAAGGCCCCATTCCTCCCAATATTCCTAGTGTTCTAAGCATTGTTATATTCCGATAAGTTGTTACTGTATGGGTTAAATTTATCGTGTTTTTTTTGTTTTGAATAATGCTATTATTTTACTGGCCATGCTTAAATTGCATATCTTGAGTGAGTATTATGAATATAGAGAGTAAATGGTTAGAAGATTTTTTGGCCTTATCTAATACAAAAAGCTTTTCGCAGGCCGCAAGGCTTAGGCATATAACGCAACCTGCTTTTAGTCGACGAATTAAAGCATTAGAAGAAGCCGTAGGTGCAGAGCTAATAGATAGAGAGAACTTACCAATTACACTTACCTCAAGCGGTAAAATATTTCATATAACAGCGCGTAATCTAATAAACCAAATGAATAACTCAGTGAGTATGTTAGAAGAACTCTCCTCTGAAGAAACTCACTCAGTAAAGGTTGCTGCAGCGCACTCATTAGCTACGTTTTTAGCGCTAAAGCTGTCGAACTTTCATAGTAAAAGTGATCGCAAAGTAGTCCTCAATATAGAAGCCATTGATGTTGATAAAGCCACAGCTACGCTCGAACATGGCGCATGTGACCTACTTATTGCTTTTGATAACGAACGATTAAAGTTACCTCCGTTTAGTCATCAAAAAATAGGCAGTGCAGAGTTATTGCCGGTGAGTGCCTGCAATGCAAACGGTAAGGCAATATACAATTTAGAAAGTGATGGGTTTGTACCTCACTTAGCTTACAGTTTAGATTCTTATATGGGTAGGCAGTTAGAGCCGATAATATCTGGCTCTAAACTTAAAAAAGTATTTGTATCGTCGATGACAGAGCTTTTAAAAATACAGGCTTTAGAGGGTAATGGCATTGCTTGGTTACCAAACTATGTCATTACTAAAGAGCTAAAAGAGAAAAGTTTAGTTGTGGTTGGCCAAAAGCATCATTGCGTACCTATTACATATTATGCGTATCGGTACCATGCAGCGCTTCACCCTGGCGGCGAGAGCGTCTGGAATAAATTAAAAGAGCTAAATGTATAACGCAAAAAATTACTGTAAACCCCCATTACAGTAAAATGGGCATTATTAATTTAACGCGCTCACAGTAATATGAATCTGTATTTTAATTATATTCCTATTTTATTATGGATTTTTACTTCCATAATAATTGGGTGTTTTGTCCCTTTTTTAATTTGCTTAGATAGTGACGAATTAACCATATCATGCAGTGCTGCGGCTTTGGCAAATGAGCCTTGTTGCACTACATCTACAAATAACGTTAATTGATTACTTATCGATATATCACTGTCCTAAATCCCAGTAAGGTGTATCGCCATAATAGCCACTTGCAAAATCAACAAACGCACGTACTTTACTGGGTAAAAACTGTCTGTTTGCATACACCATGTAAAGCCCCATTGGCTCGGGTTCGTAGTCATTTAAAATGCGCACTACTTTACCTTGAGCCAGTGCTTCCTCTGCTATAAATGTGGGCTGCATAGCAATACCACCACCCGCAATGGCTGTATTTAGTAGCAAATCACCATTGTTAGCCACAAAGTTACTTTCAAGCTTTAGCTCGCTTTTTAACTCATTAACCCCAAATAATCGCTTTGTGGGTTCGCTGTGGGAATAGCGTAAATAATTATGTGACTGTAAATCTAAAAGCGTTTGTGGCGTGCCATGGCGTTTTAAATAGTCGGGTGATGCAAACACCGCTAGGTGTATAGGGGCAATTTTTTTAGCTATCAACGTTGAGTTTTTTAATACGCCAATGCGTAGAGCAATATCAATACCCTGCTCTACTATATCTACATATTGGTCGGTGAGCCGTAAATCTAACTTTAAATTTGGATACTGCTTTTGAAAATCAACCAACAAACCTGCTAAATGCTTAGTACCAAACGACATAGGCGCACTAATACTAAGCACACCCGATACATTTTCGCTTAAGTTGTTTAGTGAGTTTTCCATGTCTTCAATATCAATAACCACCTGCTGACAACGCTGATAATATTGATTTCCAGCCTCTGTAACACTTACTTTTCGCGTTGTACGGTGTAATAAACGCGTGCGTAGATTATCTTCCAGCGCAGAAATATATTTGCTGACTAACTGCGGGGAAATATCGAGCTTATCGGCCGCTTTTGAAAATGATCCTTCTTGCACAACGGCTAAAAAGGTCTTCATGGTGGTGAGCTTATCCATATTTAACAATACTTTGTTGATAATGTATAAATAAGTATCATATTTATCGTCAAATTAGAAACTTATATAGTGTTTATAACACGTCTATTTGTTTAAGGTTTTAGTATGACTCAGCCTGCTTTATTTATATCTCACGGCTCGCCAATGATGGCTGTACAGCAATCGGCTACGTCAGATTTTTTTGCATCATTAGGTCAAACGCTTAGTAAACCACGAGCTATTGTGGTGTTTTCTGCCCACTTTGATGAAGCGCACGATATAGTTATTACATCCGGAGATGCGCCGCATACTATTCACGACTTTTATAACTTCCCCAAGCCCCTGTATGAAATTCAATACCC
The DNA here is from genome assembly GCF_014164325.1 of Pseudoalteromonas sp. SG43-4. Classification (NCBI taxonomy): domain Bacteria; kingdom Pseudomonadati; phylum Pseudomonadota; class Gammaproteobacteria; order Alteromonadales; family Pseudoalteromonadaceae; genus Pseudoalteromonas; species Pseudoalteromonas sp. SG43-4. The sequence continues at coordinate 109,883 of NZ_JACJFB010000003.1, forward strand.
AGCACTAGGAGACCCTAAGCTTGCTAATACTATTAGTGAGTACTTTTACAAAGCGGGTATTAAAACGGTGCAAAATGCAGATCAAGGGTGGGATCATGGTGTGTGGATCCCGCTGCGCTTAATGTACCCAGCAGCTAATATTCCCATTGTTCAGGTGTCTATTAACACGCGTTTGGGCGCTCAGGCTATGTATAAATACGGGCAGTTACTTGCACCACTGCGCTACGATAACGTATTAATTATTGGCTCCGGCGGGATTAGTCATAATCTACGTGAAATATTTAAAAACCCTGCTACACCTAATCGTGTTCAAATGGTTAATGAGTTTACCCATTGGGTTGAGCAAAAATTAATAGCGCAAAACACCCAAGCGTTACTTAACTATTTAAATGAAGCACCCCATGCTTTATTTAATCACCCTACCCAGGAACACTTTTTACCTCTTTTTGCAGCGCTAGGAAGTAGTGACGGTAAAGCCGAAAAAATACATGAAGACATCGAAATGGATGTTTTAGCGCTTGATGCGTATAAGTTTTATTAAATTGAGCGTTCGTTCAAAGTAAGTTAAGCTGTAAGCAAGTACTCTAAAACCAACTTAATTTATTTTATTGCGGAGCAAACATGGCAACTACACTTGCATTTGACGTATACGGTACGCTAATAAACACTCACGGCGTACTGTCCTTACTCGACGACATGATTGGCGATAACGCCCAAGCATTTTCAAATACATGGCGCGAAAAGCAATTAGAGTATTCATTTAGACGTGGATTAATGCAAAATTATATTCCTTTCTCGCTATGTACAAAACACGCACTCGATTACGCCTGCTTAGCGCACAAAACCGAGCTAAGTGAAGATCAAAAGGGGCAACTGCTAGAGCTTTATAAAACGCTTCCTGCGTTCGATGATGTAAAAGCAGGCCTTGAGCAATTAAAAGCGAAGGATTACCGTTTGTTTGCATTTTCAAACGGCGCTGCCGACGCAGTTCATACCTTATTAGAAACCGCTGGCATTAGTGAGCTTTTTGAAGGGGTAGTAAGTGCCGACGACGTTAAAACCTTTAAACCAAACCCAGGGGTTTATAGCCACTTTTTACGCGAAACTAATTCAACAGGCGCAAACACGTGGCTTGTATCAAGTAATCCGTTTGATGTAACCGGTGCCATATCGCACGGCATGCGCGCAGCGTGGATTCAACGATCTAAAGAATCTATTTTCGATCCGTGGGAAATACAGCCAAATACTATCGCAACCGACTTACTTGATTTAAAAGCAAAATTAGAAAGCGTTAATTAATTTTCTATTCCCCCTTTTGCTTATGGTATTAAGTGCCGTGGGTGTAAAGGGGGTTTACGTTTTAACTATTTACTCCCGCCTTTATTAGCTCAATTACTGTATTCATACGCTTTGCCATTGGCCTATTTCGGTGATGGCACACATAAATACTCTCGCTAATTGGATTAGCTAAATGGTGCGTTTTAATAAGCGCAGGTTTATTAAATGCGCTAACGGCATGCGCAGGTAAAACCGTAAAACCTAGCCCTAAACTTACCGGCTCCAGTATTAAACTTATCTGGTTAGAAAACCCCGTGCGTTTAATTTGATCAATATGTTCAAACTCACTGTAGTTTTCGCTCAGTAATAGCTGTGCGTGGTGTTTTGCATCGGGGTGGCCAATAAAGCCAAGCTCACATAAAACCTCCCATGTTGGGTTTTTAATATGTGCGGGGGTGACTAATAGTAAGGCTTCTTTACCAATTTTGTGGCTTGTAACTTCGCTAAGTGTCGGAGCTTGAGTTAAAAAGCCTATGTCGGCACTGTGGTTTGCCACAGCTTGCTCTACACTTGTATTGGGTGCAAAGCGATAATCAATATTAAGCTCGGTATGCTTTGCCTGCAGCGCTAATAATTGGCTATAAAATTGTAGCCCACAACTACCAGGCGATTGTATTTTTACCAAGCCGCTGTAAGGCGAATCATCTTTTAATTGTTGTTCTAAAAATTGCCATTCCTTTAATAACAAGCTGCCTTGTTGATACAAGTTTTGCCCATGTACGGTAAGGGTAAATTGTTTGCCGTGGCGCTCTAATAGCGCGCAGTTTACTTGCTGCTCAAGCTTTTTAATATGCTGGCTTACGCCAGATTGGGTCATAAAAAGGCGTTCGGCGGTTTGGGTAAAGTGATTTACCTCAACCAACGTACAAAACGTGTTTAACCATGCAGGGTTTATCATTACAAAACATACTCAAAATGATGATTAATGATAATTTTACTTAATATTGTTCAGTTCGTAAACTAACTCCATCAACTAGCCACAAGATAAGTCACAAGTTAAAGAGGAAGCATTATGAGTCATACATATCCACGTAGTTTTTCGCACATTGGTATTTCGGTTCCCGACGTTGAAAAAGCAGTCGAGTTTTACACTAAGGTTATGGGTTGGTACACAATAATGGAACCGACTTTAATTACCGAAGACAAAAGCCCAATTGGCGAAATGTGTACAGAAGTATTTGGCGAAAAGTGGGAAAAATTCAAAATAGCGCACCTATCTACAGGGGATCGTATTGGTGTCGAAATTTTCGAATTTAAAAACCAAGAAAACCCAAAAGACAATTTTGAATACTGGAAAACAGGCATCTTTCATTTTTGTGTTCAAGACCCTGATGTAGAAGGTTTAGCCGAGCGTATTGTAGAAGCTGGCGGTAAAAAACGTATGGAAGCCCCTCGTTATTACTACCCGGGTGAAAAGCCGTACCGCATGATCTACATGGAAGACCCGTTTGGTAACATCCTTGAGATTTACAGCCACAGCTACGAGCTTATATATAGCGCAGGCGCTTACTAAACGTACCTAGTTTAAAGCGCTTAGCTAAAAACAAAGGCCGCAGTATTTATTACTGCGGCCTTTTTGTTTCAGTTAAAGAGTTTTTAAATACACTTCACCGTCTTCTTATTCTCTATAACTTGTTTTTGCTTAGCTTGTGCAGCATGTTTTGCCCTGAGTTGAAAATATTATCAACCTCCAGAAAAGCACTACCAATCGAACTGTGTCCTAGTGAATTTATGAACGACATAACACATATGTCAGGAACTTTTTCTCTTATCCACAAACAGGCTATATGTCAGTACCGCTGAGATTAAAAAACAAAATATTACGCTTAATGTAAATAATATAAAGTTTTCATTTTTTGATATAGCTCCTCCTTTAAGGAGTATTTCACCGCTATTAAGTGCATCTATTCCTATATAGATCATCAACGGAATTACAAAAAATGCATTGCTGAGCTTAATAAGTAAGTCCTTTGATGAAAGACTTACTAATTGAGAAGCATCATGCTCTTCCTCTTCTCTATTTAATAGTTCGGCTTTTAATAGCTCAAAGCGTTCAGGGTACAAAGCCCTATCAATAGACGTGATAGCTTCTTGCAATTCAGTAATAGAATATTCTGAATAATTTGGTTCCATCTATAAAACCTTCTCCAGGGCCTAGCGCTTACATAAGCGGAATAATATAGTTGACTAAAATGGTTTTAGGAACAAAAAACAGCCAACTATAATTTCATTTGATATTTACGTTAGGTTTTTTCAGTTAAATGTATATAAAACAATTATATAGATAATGGGCCAAAGTAAGAATATGGAAGCTACTAGTTTAAAGTGTCCATTTTTATATGAATGTGCTTGTGCTGAAAACCAACTTAATAAAGCTCCAATTACACATAAAATCTGAAGAATGTTACCAAACCAGTGTTCATTAAGAAAACTCATAAAACTGGTGTTTTGACTTGCAAATATAAATAACAAAAGAGCTGAGGTACCAAATAAGAGACAGCTTCTTGATTCTGAAAATTTTAGTAAGAATAGGCTAAAACCATCTTCCATGTTTTCACTAAAAATTGGATGCTTCATAGAACTCCATTTAACATCGAACGATTTTATAGGCCTCGAATCGAGCATACTTCTGCCGATGTCACGCTCATTTTATACTTTACACAGTTTTAACAAATTACCTAAGATATTGCTATCAAAAGCTATTTAATATCTACAAGCAAAGTTAAGGCATATAAATGCGCATTTCGCTCATTTCCTTGATTATGTAAGTAAGCAGCAGTTTGGCTGGCTTAATAGGTATTACAAGTATATGATATTGATAATTATTTGCATTAAAAGGTTTTGAAAGGTGTGTATGAAAAAGTCTATGTTAACTCTGGCGTTAGTTACGGGTTTGAGTGGTTGTAGCACAACAACTGTGCCGCCTGATAAAAGCTCATCGCTTTATTACACTGCGCTTTATAATGCACAAGCAAAGCCTGTTAGCTCTGTATTATTAGAGCCCAAGCTATTAAATGCCGATGTGGTTTTAGTGGGTGAATGGCATACGCACCCGGGTGTGCATTTATTTCAGGCGGAGTTATTTGAGCAATTAAGCATAAGTAATAAACGCACAGCACTGTCGCTTGAACAATTTAGCCGCGCGGATCAGCCTATTTTAAACCAGTATGTTAAGAGTGAAATTGGTGAGCAATATTTAATTGATAACACCCAAGCGTGGCCTAATTACAAAAGTGATTACCGTGCGTTGGTAGAGCTGGCTAAAGCGAACAATAGCGATGTAATCGCTGCAAATGCCCCTAAAAATATTGTTACGTGTATTGGCAGGCAAGGCATAAGTTACCTAAATAAGCTTGATGAAACTCAGCAAAGCTATATTGCGAGTACTATTGATACTTCACTAAGCGATTATAAACAACGCTTTATGGCATCAATGCACCATGGTACTTCAAGTCAAAACGAAAACTATTTTGCAGCACAAGTTACATGGGATGAAACTATGGGGGAGTCTATTGTTAACTATGTAACAGCGCATAAAAATACGCAGGTAATGCATATTTCGGGCGATTTTCATGTAAAAAATGGCGAAGGTATAGCGCGTGTTATTAAGCGTTTAGCGCCAGAGTTAAATGTTGTTTGGATATCGCCGGTAACAAGTGTGCAAGCTAATCAAACAGGGTATCAGTTGCAGGTTAATCCTTTGCCACCCCGTTATGTACAAAAAGAACATCAACAAGCGGCTTTTAAAGCTTTAGCCAAACGAGGCGAGCAAACGCATTGCCAATAATAAAATAGGGTGTATTACACAGTGTTAGTGCAATACACCCTTTGATATTTATTTAAGCGTAAATGTGCCTTTCATCATGGCGTAATGCCCAGGAAAAGAGCAAAAATACGTGTAGTTAGTCCCTGCTGTTAAGGCGCTAGTATTAAATGTAACTTGCGCTGATTTGCCACCGCCAATAATGTCGGTAGCGGCAAGTACGCGAGTATCGTTAGGCTTTAAGTAGTGGTTACTAAGCCCTGCTGCGTTGCCATCGGTTATTATAGCTTGCATGTTTTTCTCGCTAGCAAGCACCCAGTTATGGCCCATAACATTGGCGGGTAATTTACCTACATGGCTAAGCTTTACAGTTACTTTTTTACAGCTTTTAGGAGCGCTTAGCGTTTTAGTTGAAAACTGCATCATGTCGTTTGCATCAAGGCTAAGTGTGCATTCGTCTGCATGTGCCGCATTGACACTAAGTAGTAGTGCAGTACTTAGTAAAGCAATTAATTTTTTCATACTGTTTCCTCTGTATTAGCTAAGTTGTTGCGTGCTTGATTGGTTAACGTAACCAGCGCTTTACGTACCTCTAACGGGCTGTTGCACTGGGTTTTAAAATTAATAAAGTAATTACGCTTTTGGCTTTGTATATAAAAACCAGTGGGTAATAGGCCGCTCATTATAGGGGTGTTATCGGCTACGCCGTAGTGCTGCATTAATATGAGCGACATAGCATCTTGGTGATCTTCATTCATATGGTTAATCATGCTTTGCTGTTGGCTTTCATCCCAGTTTTTTGCCTCGCCCTGCCACTCGATTTGTTCAAGCCAAAATATTTTGCCAAAGCCGCCAATGTAACGCACTCGCACTACGTCTAATTGCCATAATTGAAAGTCGTGCGCGTTGCGATAGCTAGCGGCTTCGGGGTATAGGGCAATATAGTTATCAAGTAAAGTGTGTGCTTGCTCACTTGGCACAATAGAGCCATCGCCTACAAGCGTTACGCGGCCGTGCTCGTTTTGATCGCCACTGTCGGTGGCATCAAACACAGTTAGGCTCATACGTGAGTCGTGCTTTAGATTTTTAGTGTGCTGGGCTATATCGCTAATAAAAAAGTAAACGCGGCCTTGTTCGTCGCACATATAGGGGGTTACTGAGCCAAACGGGTAACCGCGTAAATTATTAGAAATGGTCGACATGACACCAGCATTGGTTTTGTAAACCAATGTGCGTGCATCGTTTAACGCTTGCTCTCTCATAAAAACTCCTGACGTTGAGAAAAAACCATGGGTGCATCGTTATAAGGATGAGGGTTTACGTGCAGTTTCATGGCGTACATTTGTTGTAAGTTTTGTTCAGTTAATACGGTGTTTATAGGCCCACTTTGCAGCACTTTTTTGTTGTGCAGTAAAATAGCATCGGTTGCATAAAGGCTGGCTAAATTTAGGTCGTGTATTGCAATAATGGCGCTGTTACCCTGCCCTACAAACGCTTTAACGCAGCTGAGCAAAGCATGTTGATGGCGCATATCAAGTGCTGATGTAGGCTCGTCGAGCAGCATTAGTTTTGGCTCGGCCGATTGTGTAAAGGCGTTTAGTTGCGCCAAAGTGCGCGCCATATGCACACGTTGTTGCTCTCCGCCCGAAAGCGCACTTACGCGGCGAGTTAAATAATGGCTTAAATCCATAATAGCGGCGTATTTATTTACTTTTTCGCTTTGCATTTTTAATGACTCTACATACGGGTAGCGGCCCATTGCAATAAGCTCAAATACAGTAAAATCAAACCCTACGTGGTTTGCTTGCATCATCACTGCGCGCTGTGTGGCTAGGCGTTTTTTAGCATGAGCGGCCAGCGGCTTAGCATTAAAAAGTACACTGCCTGTAAAGGAATGCATACCTGCTAAGGTATGCAGCAAGGTAGATTTACCTGCGCCATTTTCACCAAGTAGTGCTACAAGTTGCCCTTGTTTAGCGCTGCCATTAATAGCGTTTAAAATGCTGTGATTATCAAAGCCAACGCTTAGGTTGTTAAACGTGATCATGACCAACCTCGCTTATTTTTCACTATTAAATAAATAAACAATGGCGCACCCAATAATGCAGTAATAATGCCAATGGGTAGCTCTGATGGCATGATCACAATGCGTGCTAGCCAGTCAGAAAGTAGCAATACCACTACGCCAATTAGCATACAAAGCGGCAGCATATTACGTAAATGCGGCCCCACCATTAAGCGGGCAATATGCGGGACTACCAAGCCAACAAACCCTATTAAGCCGGTAAGTGCCACAACCGCCCCTACTCCTAGTGCAACAAGTATAATTATATATAGTTTGAGCTTGTTGGTGTCTACCCCTAGGTACTGAGCTTGTGACTCGCCAATAAGGAGTAAGTTCATGGGCTCTTTTAATCGCCATAGCCCAACTAGGCTAATAAGCAGTAATGGCAAAGCTTGAATAATCGTGATCCAGCTTGCTCCGCCTAATGAGCCCATGGTCCAGTAATTTATTAATCGTAATGCACTGTCATCGGCAAAAAAGCTCAGTAGCCCAATAACCGCAAATGCTAATGCGTTAATAGCAACCCCGACTAATATAAGTGTGGTGATATTAATTTGCCCTTGCTGCTTGGCAATAAAATATACCAGCGAGGTAACACCAAGCGCCCCTAAAAAAGAGGCATAAGGTAAATATAACTGCGCGTTAAAATTAAACTGCGCGCTAAGTGCAATAAATGCTACTGCAACCATGGCCGCACCCGCACTAATGCCAATAATAGATGGGTCGGCTAATGGGTTGCGGCACAGTGCTTGCGTTGAAGCGCCTGTTTGGGCAAGCACCAACCCTACAAGCACTGCAAGCACAAAGCGTGGCAAACGTATTTGCATTACGACATTTATTTGCAGCGCATCAAACTGATTAAAGCGCTCGGGTGCAAGCCAAGCAATGGCTAAACGCCAATCCCACCCTGCTGGCCCATACCCTATGCTAAGTAGCGCCAAAGCAAAAATACACACAGAGGCTAATAGCATCCATTTATGGGTTTGGCTAAGTGTTACAGGGTTAAAACGGCTCAATGTTAGGGTGTTCATAAGTGGGCTTTGTACTCGTTAAGCTCATTAATTGCTGTGGCAATACGTGGCGACATGCCAAGCGAAAGTAGGCTATCCATTACAAGTAAGTTACAGGTTTGCGCCGCTTTTAATAAGCGTAGGTTCGGTTGCTCACAAAAAGCCTGCTTACCGCCAAGGCTTTGTACAACATGGGCTGGGGCTACTAAAAAGTCGGGCTGATTTACAGCCAGTACTTCACTATTTATTGCTTTAAAGCCTGAATGCGTAGCGCCTATATTGGTAATGCCTGCATAGCTAAATAATAAATTAGGGACGGTTTCTTGCCCGGCGGTAACAAGCCCGCGCTCATTAGCTGAGAGTAAAAATAGCGCGCTGTGTGTTTGCGCTTTTGCTTTTTCAGGTAACGATTTTGTAATGTGTGTAATAAGTGTTTGTGCTTTTTGCTTGGCGTTTAAGTCGGTACCAAGGCGTTTTATAAGCTCAAGTAGCTCGTTAACTGAGGTCGGCTTTTTATAATGAATTAGCTTAACCCCTGTTGCCTCAATTTGCTTAAGTGCTTGGCTTCGCCCTGCGCCTTCAAGCGCTAACAAGGTGGTTGGACGCATTGAAAGTACGCCTTCTGCCGCTAAATCGCGATAATAGCCCACTTGCGGTAATTGCGTGGCTTGGTGCGGGTACATGCTCGATTGATCAACAGCTACAAGGGTATTTTGTTTGCCTAGCGCATAAATTATTTCAGTAAGGGTGCCGCCAGCGCTAATAACGCGCTCTTGTGCAAGTGCAGATTGGGCCATTAAAGCAAACAATATAAATAGGTATTTCATTACACACTCCGGTTTTATTTTTTGGCTATTATAACCAGTTAAATCTAAATGAAAATGATTATCATAATTAATTGATCTTAATTTGACTTAGTTGTAACATCTCCGCCATAAATAATAACTATTATCATTTGGAGTTAAAATGAATCCCTCTGCGTTTAGATTTACTGCTATAGCAACCTTACTACTTGGCTCGGGCACTGCCATTGCCGAAAACATAATTGACGATCATATTGTTGTAAGTGGCTCGCGCTTTGAGCAAAAGCTTAAAGATGTAACAGGCTCAGTCACTGTTATTACCGAGCAAGACATAGAGCGTCAGCTAGCTGTAGATTTACAAACCATGTTTAAGTACGACCCAAGCATTGCAACGACAGGCAGTGGCGCAGGCGCGCAAACACTAACAGTACGTGGTGTTGGTGGTAACCGGGTTGTATTTATAAAAGATGGCCGACGCACCAACGATGGTTATGCAGGTGGAGGGGGCTATTTAGTTGGCCGTAATTATTTTGACGTAGCAGGTGTAAAACAAGTAGAAGTAGCCAAAGGTGCTGCATCGTCATTATATGGCTCTGATGCACTTGGGGGCATTGTGGTTATAACCACTAAAGATCCTAGTGATTATTTAAAAAATAACAGCAGCTTTGTAAAAATGGCGCTTGGGTATCAAGGTCAAAGTAATCAAGTTGCCGCCGATATTACTGCGGCAAAAGACTTAGGCGACTTTGCAGTAAGCGCCGTGTATAGCCACCGCGATAGCGAAGAAGTACAAAACTATGACGAAAATTTACCCGGTAATGATGCTAAGTCGGATGCTTTATTAGTTAAATTTGAGCAACAGCTTGATGAAAAACGCACACTTAAATACACCCTTGATTACTTTAATCAAACAACTGAGCAAGTAATAACCCCCGCTGTTCAAGAAACCGAAGAAGATGACACGAGTTGGTCACTGGCGCTCGATTACCATTCAGAAGTAGCAACCGCCGCGTTTGATAAATGGTATGGGCAAGTGTCTTATAGTAGTTACGAGCAACAAAGCGATCAAATTAGTGGCGCAAGCACCTACACCGATTATAACGACTATCGTTTTGAGCAAAATATTTTAGGTTTAAAAGCGGTATTTAATAAAGGGTTTAACGCAGAGAGTGCCGATCATGAAGTGGTATACGGGATTGATATAGACTTATACGACACCACCCGCCCACGTTTTAAAACCCGTATTTTAGCCGATGGCACTGTTGATTTTACAGATCAAAAACAAAAAGCATTTCCGGGGGCTGATACCTCTTTAATTGGCGCTTATGTACAAGATAGTATTTCGTTTAATAATAGCGCGTGGTCAGTTATTGCGGGTGTGCGATATGATTACTACACCCTAGAGGCTAAAAATGATGAGCTATACGCCGATGCGCAGCTTGGTGATATTACCGAATCTGCTTTTTCGCCTAAGCTAGGTGCTATATACCAAGTGGATGATAACTTGTCGTTGTACGGGCAATACGTACGAGGCTTTAAAATACCACCACACGACCAAGCCTATCAAAGCCACGGCGTTGAGCCGTTTTATCAAATATTACCAAACGCCGATTTAGACCCTGAAAGCAGTGATTCGTTTGAGCTTGGGCTAAGATACGCCAGCAGCGATATTAGTGTAAATTTAAGTGCTTTTTATGCAGCATACGATGACTTTATAGAAACCGCCGTAGTGGGTGTTGAGCCAACGTACATTCCTGGCGTAAACAAAACGCTGTATCAGTACCAAAATATTAGCGAAACACAAATAAGCGGTGTTGAAGCAGGAATTGCCATGTATGTAGCTGAAAATATACTACTAGAGGCAAACGTGGCTTACGTTGATGGTGAAAATAAAGAAACCGATCAGCCTCTTACCAGCATTAGCCCGTTAAATGGCTCAGTATTGTTAAGTACAGAACAGGGTAATATTAACTGGACCGCCGCGTTGCGTTTGGCTAAATCGCAATCGGATGTAGTACTTGATACAAACGGTAATAAAACTACGCAAGGACATGGCTACGGCGTTGTTGATTTATACGCAAACTACGAATGGCAAGCGTGGCAGCTAAATGTAGGTGTACTTAACTTGCTCGATAAAGAATATGTACCTTTTGAGTTGATTGCAGGTCAATCACAAGGTGCTGATTTTAGCCAATACACCCAACCTGGGCGTAACTTTTCAGCCAAAATAAGCTATGAGTTTTAATTAGCTCCTAGAAAATTAAATAGCAACAAACGCTGCATGAAGCTGCAGCGTTTGTTGAGTTTATTTTTATGATGACACCCAACCTAATTTTTTATTTATTGATTCCTAGATTCTAATTGGAAGTGCACCACCTAATTCATTATGGCTAAAGTACAAAATTAACGGTGGGTGTCATCTCAAAATTCAATCTTAAAATTTACTAAAAACAAAGTAACACTTTATAAGCCAGCGATTTAAAGCCAAAATCACTGGTTTTATAAATTAATTAACTGCAAAGTCTTTTGTTTCTAAATAGCTTGGTACGGTTTTAAAACATGCCTCTAGTTTGCTTTTAAGCGCAGTGCTTATCGAAGCATCACACTTCAATTTCCCGTTATATTTACTCATAGTAAGCGGTACTAAGCTTAACGAGTCATAGCTTGGCTTGCTTTGTATTTTATGAATTACTAAACCTTGCTGCTCTGTTAGCTTTATTAATGTAAACACATTTTTTTGTGCTTGATTAGTCGTTATTTTTTCAACATATAGCGGGTTTTTAAAGGTTAGCTTTGTAGTAAAAAGTGCGTTGCCACCGCGTTCAAAATGGCCGTTAAATACAGTTACATTTAAGGTGGGTGTCTTTTTATTTATTAATAAATTTAGGTCAAATTTGGTTGGTAAAATAGTGATCTGTTCTTGCTCGTCTGCTGCTTTATTTAAAATATTTTTGATTGTTTTTAAGTGGGTGTCATCCGTAGTTACTTCATACACTATTTGGTAGTTGTGTGGAGGGGCGTATAAAGGCATGTGGCTGGCAAGTACTTTATCGCCGGCTAAAATAAGCGCCATACCATGGAAGCCATTATAGCTGTGGGTTATGTGTGAATTGTGTTGAGGTGTATTTGCGTGCGCTGCACTCGATAATAAAATAAAAAATAGCAGTATGTGTTTCATGTTAGTGCTCAAAAAATATATATAGCGCCACTATAAGCTGATTTTTATATACAAATAATCGATAATAAGTGATTAGTTGTTTCCTTTTAGTTAATACGGTTTGGCGCTATGCATTTAGATGACATTGAAAAAGTAATTCATATGGCGGGTTCGCAAAATCTGCATACAACCGCTAAGCACTTTAATATTACCCCAGGTGCGCTGTCTAAAACGCTAAAAAAGGTTGAGGCAAATTTAGCCACGGAGCTGTTTAACCGTGTAGGTAAAACCTTAGTACTCAATGATAAAGGCAAAGAGTTTGTTAAGCACAGTAGCGATTTAGTTCATAATTACCAGCAGCTTACTAGCCGTTTTAAAAGCGATAATCATAAATTTAATGCGGTTATTGCAGGCCCTGCCATTTTACTCAAAAGTGGCGTTAAAAAGCTGCTTACACCCCTTAGTAACCTGCCTTGCTCGGTGCGTATTAATAATGTATTTGAAGGTGAAGCCATAAGCCAAGTTGCATCAGGTTCGGCGCATATTGCGCTAGTTACTCGCGAGGCATTAAACAACAGCTCACATACTAATTTAGTGGCGGTTGACGTATTTAATACTGAGTTTAGTGTAGCTGCGTCTCCTTCACATCAGCTAGTACAAAAAGGCTTTTTAACACTCAATAAAAACCAATTACTACAGTTGTCTTTTGCATGCCCGTTGTTTTCACCACTGTGCGGCCTTGAACAAGGTATTGGCTCCGACGGTTGGCAAGATGAAATAGCCCCGCGCAATATTGTATTTAGATGTAGCGATTACAGTGCATTAATAGAGGTGATACAAAGTGGCTTGGCGTTGGCATATTTACCAAATTTCGTGATTGATGATTTAGGGCTTAAAAAATTAACTGTAAAGGGGGTTAACAGTCGCTACAGCGAAGACATAGTAATGATTTACAAACCATCAAAAGCTGATGGCTGGCTTAATAAACTCATGCACTCTTTGTAGAGAATTTATCAATTTAAGTTCAATGTAAAGTATTACTTAGCTAAGCAGTGGTTAGCTAATATCAGCAACAATGCACTGATTACGGCCATGTTCTTTTGCATGGTAAAGTGCTTTGTCAGCACATTTGTAAACTTGGTCTATGTCGTTACTGTGCTCAGGACTAAAAAAATCAAACTAAGTGCATAAAAAAGGCCAGATGCAAACGCTACTGGCCTTTCATTAAAACCGTCATGTATTTAGAGATGACGGGATGTTATTTAAACTTATTTACTTACGTTTTTACGGCGTCTATTAAACCATACTAATGGAGTAAGTAATAAAGCTATAAAGCCAAAACTACCACCACCGCTAGATTTTGATTCAGTTACAGGCACTGTTGCTACCGCTTCATTTTTTACCATTACAGTACTTTGTTGAGTCACAGTTGTTACACCATCACTTACGGCAACTTCAAAAACAAGCTCTTCATCTGCAGTAATAGCTGCAGGTGTGAAGCTTAAAGTTTCAGTGTCAGTACCAGTGAGCGTAGCAGCACTACCGCTAACCTGAGTCCAAGCATAAGTTAGTGTTTGACCATTGCGATCTGTAGCTGTTGCTGTAATTGTTCCTGTAGCAGATTCAGTAATTTCCGCCGATGCACTTTCGACTAAAACAAGTGGGGCTGCGTTATCACATGCTAGTGAATCACCCGCTACAAGCTCTGAAAATACAGGAGATAAAACGTTAGACATAGTTAGGTTATCAATCCACCAACCTAAATCATCAACTGCGCCATCTGATGAAATCCTAAAGCGCACTTTTACTAAGTTGCCGTTTAGAGCATCACCAAAGTTGATAGTTTCATAATTACCATACGCGCCACTATCTTGTACGTTATTACCTGTAAAAGTTTCACGTTCTTGAAGTTCTTGCGAATCATTTTCGATTAGAACAGCGTCATAGCCAACATCAAATGTGCCGCCAATTTCAGTAGCATCAACCCAGTCACCGCCATTAACACTAACTTCTACAACACCACCATCCCAGTTTTGCTCAATACTATAGAAATGCCAAAATGAGATTTCAAAGTCGCCTGAGTAACCAACTTCGAATGACTTACTCTCTACTGCTACATCTGATTGGAAACCATTATTTACAAGGCGCATTGCCTGTGTGCCTAGCCCAAACCCACCTTGTTCAAAGAAGGCAATATTACTACTATTATCCATTACCTGAGTGCCAACAGCTAAGTCACCACCAAACATTACGTTTTCTTTTAAATCTAATAGTGATGAACTTGCTACTTCCATATCATCTGAAGCTACAGCTCCAACAGGCATTTCTGATTTAAAGCCCATATTTACTTCAAACGTGAGTGTTTGATCAAGCGCTTCAACAATATCATCGTCTGTTTCAATTTCAGGAAATGTGACTTCAATTTCTAGTGTTTCAGCTGTACCCGCTTCGTTCAAAGTAACTTTGATATCGTTACTTGTTATTGCTTCGTACGGTTGAACTTCACCAAAAGTAAGTAAACCATCATTTTCAAATGTTACATCGTGATCGCTTATAACAGTCAGCTGTGCTGTTGTACCACTAAGTACTTCACTACCACGGTTAGTAATTGTTACGCTAACCGTACTCGTTTCGCCTTTATCTAAAATATTGTCGTTAGTACAAAAACCAAGCTCTGTACCATTGTACATGTTGTTTAAGTCAGCACTTGCAAATGCATAGCTAGAAAGCTGTGTTTTATCTGATTCAACCACACCAGTAAGGTCATTACTGAAACGATCTGGCGATACTGCGCCAAGACCCATACCACGTTTAGCAAATGCACCTACCATTAATTTGTAATCAGCAGGGTCTACTGCATAGGCAGCAGCTAAAATAGCATCACGTGCTTCAGTGTAGGTTGGTGCAATAGGTGTTAATTTGTAACCTGCAACTAAGTAATCTGCCATTCGAGTTTGTGCTTCATTAAAGCCATGCTCGTTAATAAGCGCTACATAGTTTTCCCATAATACAGTTGCCCAAATTTCGCCGGCAGCATGAGGAGAAGCCACGCTTGTTGGTGATATACCAATATCAGCACCAGCATTTTCAGTAATATGGCGGAACGACAATGCATTTACATCTGTATCAGTTGAATAAGGAAGACGACGAATACCGAAGTAGAAGTCTTCTACAAATGTGCCGCTACCATATGCTTTTTGGAACTTATCGTTACCTGTAATATTTATATCGCTTTCTTTAGCGATAAACATTAATGAGTGGAAATCGCCCCAGCCTTCGCCCATTGCGCGGCCTTGGAAGTTAATAAGGCCTGATGAATTACCGACTAAGCGGTTACTAATATAGTGACCCCATTCATGAGCAATAATACCATTATCAAACGTACCATCTTTTAATGTTGCTTTTGTAAACATGTTTACAGTAACAACTTCACGAACATCAATTAGGTCATACATTGCATGACCATCAGCGTAATTTAAACCCATATTTGGAATGGTTACAGTATCGTCTTCACCGCCCATTGGTGCCGGTTCTGCCGTATCTGGGTCATTATTAACAACGATAGTTGCTATTGCGCCTGCATCTTGTGCATTTTTTACTTTAACTGTAAAAGCACATGAACCACGGTCTACAATTGCAATTTTTCCTGCTAGTTCAGCTGCATTTATAGCAGGCTCACAACCATCATTTACACTTGTTGAATCTACTGTATTTCCATCATCTAAACGAACAACTTCTGCAGCCACGTCACTGAATTGGTATTTACCAAAGCCCGATTCTTTTGTTGAAGCTAAAAGACCTAAAGAATCATGTGAAGTTACTGTAATACCAAAATCTACACCAACAGTGGCATCTTTACTGTTGTACAAGTACATTTGCATACGTGGACTAGCACCATCAGCTGGCGTAGACATATTTGCGTTATTACGACCTGAGTTATCTTGAGCCTGTGCTTCAATCGGGTCACCTTCTACGCCGCCACGACCAAAGTTAGATACCTGCGCTACATTTGACGTTTCATCAAAGCCATGGTCATAGAAAAAATCATGTAAAAAGTTATTCATGTAAAACAAGTTAACAATAGCCGCTTTACGGTTTGCGTAGCTATTTGCGACTTCATCTACTTGATAAGGGTAGTCAAATGTGAAGTCTGCTGTTGTTTCAGCAGTAAAGTCACCTTCACTAAAGTCTTGAGGTGCAACCACATCTGCGTAAGCAAATACGTTATTACCTGATGTTGTTGTTGCGTCATCAGCTAACCATGGGTCCATTGTG
Source organism: Pseudoalteromonas sp. SG43-4 (assembly GCF_014164325.1). Lineage (NCBI taxonomy): Bacteria > Pseudomonadati > Pseudomonadota > Gammaproteobacteria > Alteromonadales > Pseudoalteromonadaceae > Pseudoalteromonas > Pseudoalteromonas sp. SG43-4. Next base: position 126,294 of record NZ_JACJFB010000003.1, read on the forward strand.
CTTAGTTTGCTGTAGTAAGATAGAGATACCATTGGCGCATCTAAAATCTCAGTCTCGTCTACTTGTCCTGGGCCATCTGCAGGAATTACGTCACCGTGCGGGCTTTCCATTGGGTAGCCATCTTGGTTTGCGTAAACACGGTAATTAAAGTCAGCTGCATGAGATTTCAAATCTTTCGCAAAATATACTTTGCTGTTATTTGAATCTACTACGTAGCTAAAGTAGTCACTTTCTAAAGAGCCAACTTCTGCTACTTCTACTTCAATGTAGTAAGCTGATTTAAGCTCGCCTGCAACTTCAAAAAACACTTCTTTTGCACGTGGTGTACCTAAAACAATCTTAGAATCATCTAATGATTTAGCCTCATATTTTGCATATCCACCTTCGTTACCAATTTTACGAAGTGAGACATCAATATTTGCTAATTCACTAAATGCTTTTCTTATGCTTTGCTCAGAGCTTACAAAACCAGTTAACGCAGCAAGTTTATTTTTAGATGACGACGTATCAGCAAAATAACCCGAGCTTGCTACTAAGTTGTACTCTTTATCCATTAACAAGTTGTATTCGCGGTTAAAAACTTCAACACCGTTTACTTGTTGTTTGTATTTTGCACTAATAGAACCGCGTTTTTGCTCTGATAAATCAACCATAACAGCAGAAGATGCTGTTGCTTTACGATTACTAATACCTGTTAAAGTTTCAATATAAAAGTCAGCAGCATATTGATTACGGTTATCAGCTGCGATTAAAGCCATGTCAGGCTTACGCTGACCTATTGCTTGCCATAAAAATGTTGCTTTACCCATTTGTGCATCGTAAATAGATTTTTGACCCGACACAGTGGCGCGTTCGGCTAAGGTTTTCTGCTGAACGGCAGCTAAAGAAGCGCCCTGAGTAACTGAATTTGTTGCACTTACATCATAAAATCGAGTTTGTTCAGCGGCCGTTAGTTCACCTGCTGCTAATGTAGATGTTACAACCATGGCAATAGTTGTTAATTTGAATTGAGACATGTATCCACCTGTTTGTATTTATTATGTTTAAATACTTAATGTTTTTAAATTGATTGTTTTATGTAAACATCTAGTTAAGTTGTTAATATACAGACTTGAATAAGGCTGAATAGCTTTAAATTTAAAGAAAAGTAAACAAAGGTAAACGAATGCAAAAAATAATTTTTACAAGTGCAGTGCCAATAATCGCAGCTTTATTACTATCTGCATGTAATAACAGTGAAAAAACAGAGGTTAACAACTCTCAGGTACAACCTAAAACAGCAGAGATCATTATAAAAGAACCATCTAAGAACCAGAAAAGTGACATTATTTTCCCTAAAAAAGAAAGTAGTCAAGGTGTTGTTAAAAATGCATCTAAAAGCATAAATTCATCTGGTGATAAACTTATCTTTAACTCTGAGCAGTTATTTAAAGGCGACGTTATTTATAATCAGAACTTAAAACAAAAAGGTGTAGTAACAGGTACTCTTACCATTACACTAAATACCGATTCTGTGCCTGATGAGTTAAAAAATAATTATGAATTAGTCAAGTCAACAGCTCACAATTACACATTACTTGTTGAAAAGGATGTTGATATTGCAGGATTGTCTAGTGCTCTAAACAGCTATAAATCAGTGACCAATGTAGAAATTGCAATTAACTATTCACCTATCGAAACACACTTTTAATCAGCAACAATGCACTGATTACGGCCATGTTCTTTTGCATGGTAAAGTGCTTTGTCAGCACACTTGTAAACTTGGTCTATGTCGTTACTGTGCTCAGGCCAAGTTGCAATCCCAATAGAAATTGTTATAAAGCCGATAGTTTCCATATTTGTAGCCTCAACAGTTTTAAGTAGTCGCTCTGCTATTTTGAGCGCACTTTGGCTGTTTTCATTAGGCAAGACAAGTACAAATTCTTCACCTCCTATACGTGCTACGATATCGTCTTTTCGAGATAATTTTTTGATAATATCAGTAAGCGATTTAAGAGCTTCATCTCCTTTATCATGGCCAAAGGTATCGTTAACTCGCTTAAAGAAATCGATGTCTATCTCTAAAATAGCAAATGGAGTTTGCTTAAACATCAACTGGTTTAATAAACCGTTTAAACTCCTACGGTTATGAGTATCAGTTAGGGGATCTGTTTGCGCATCATGACGAAGCTGACCTATCTGCATTTGCAAAGTATTAACTCCATTGAGCATTGCAATTTTTAGTCTTTGGCTTTCAAAGTACCAAGATTTAACACTTTTTAGCTCTTCAATACTTGTTGGATCGTCAAGTGTATTTGCTTTGTCTGCTAGTTGTTTTAAAGGTCTAGAAATTAAGTGAGCAAAAAAACCTATTAAAAGAAACGTAATAACAGCCATCGGTAATGTACGTTTTATTACTTCAGTTATGAGTAAATCAAGTGACGAAAGCGTTGCTCTTACAGGGCGCTGAGCGACAATTACCCATTTTGCTTTAGGCACGGAGGAAAAGCCTGCTAGCATTTCTATCTCTTGGCTATTTTTAACAATAGAAGTACCGCTTTGGCCTGTAATCATATTATTAGTGATGGAATTATTTGTGACGACTGTCCCTATTAGTGCCTGATCTGGGTGATAGAGAATTCGCCTACTGGCGTCGACCACATAAATATATGTTCCACCCTCATAATAATGCTGCTCTAATAAGCTATTTAAAATATTACGCTCCTTTAGATAAAGAGAGCCACCAATATAACCAAGGTAATCTCCACTTTGATCAAACAAAGGATGAGAAATAAAAACAATAAAGTTCCCAGCAGCCGACATATAAGGCGCGCTGATTAATGGTCTTTTTTCTTGTAGCGCTTGTACAGCGCCAGGTGAGTGGATTGATTCACCAATAAGTTGCGGAAATTTAGGAGAGGTTGCGACAACAACACTATGCTTATTAATTACAACCGAGTTAAAGCTATTCGTTTGTAAGTGTAAGCGGGTCGCTTCTTGGTTTAATAAATCTTCATCATCAACTCTTTGCTCTATTTTTTTAGCTGAATAGGCCAGTTGTTGCATTGCGGATTCTAAAAAATTATCTGTTGCTGATGCCAGTTTATTGGCATAAGCATAGTTACTTTTTAGCGTGTAAGCTGTTAACTGCTCTTTTTGTACTTGGTAGGTAGAATAAAAGCTACTTACTAAAGTACTAATAGAAGCCGTAATCGCTAAAAGCAAAATAAGAAATCGAAGATTTAAGGCCGTTAATAATTTTTTTCGCAAACGTATGCCATCCTAAGTACAGGTATTCAGTACCCGAACCTATAATTGTATATAAAGCCCGCAGTTATACGCTCTTGAAAATTTATTATCTAATATTAACAAAGTCACAAAAAATATAACTAAATATAACTTTTCGCTAATAGCAAAATTATAAATTTTCTTTAACTTTTACAATATGTTATTGGTTCCTCTGCCAAAAATCCTTCTTTTGCAGTTACCTCAAAAAGTAGTTAAGCTGCTTACACTTATCTACTTTTTAGCTTTGGAGTGTGTTTTGCTAAATAAGTGTATTGTATCGTCTATCGTTTTTTTATCTGGGTGCTTAATGCCATTACAATCCTCGCTTGCTAAACCCGTGCTTTCTCTTGAACAAAAACTTGGGCAAAAGCTAATACTTGACTTTCGTTACTTCTGCCAGCAAGGAGTAAGTAATAAATGCCGAACTCCAATGACCGAGTTACCTAATGAGCTCGCTACCGCTATTGCAAAATACGATATTGGTGGGGTAATTTTATTTTCTGAAAACACTCAATCGATAGAGCAAACAATTACGCTTAATAGCCAATTGCAAACAGCTGCAAGTAAATCCAGTAGTAAGCTGCCGCTATTTATATCAATAGATCAAGAAGGCGGACGTGTAGCGCGTTTACCACGCGATGTTGCCACCTCATTTACTGGTAATATGTCGATTGGCGCAACCTACAAAAAACACGGTACAAGCTTTGCGACAGCAACAGCAACAGTAATAGCTAAAGAGCTAAATTCGCTGGGTATAAATGTAAACTACGCGCCCACGGTTGATGTAAACATGAACCCCGATAACCCTGTTATTAACGTTCGTTCGTTTGGTGAAAACCCAGCATTAGTGAGTAAATTGGGCGCCGCACAGGTTGCAGGATTTGAAAGCAATGGCGTGATTACCTCGTTAAAGCACTTTCCGGGTCACGGCGATACAAACGTAGATAGCCATACAGGCTTGCCTAAAGTAAACCATGCAAAAGAAGTTATTTACGAGCAAGACCTAGCACCGTTTAAACACATTATCGCCAAGCAAAACCCAGGTATGATAATGACGGCGCATATTCAATACCCAGCGCTTGATAGCACAACGTTTATAAGTGTTAATGGCAAAACTATGGTAAAACCAGCAACAATGTCGCGCGCAATCATTACTGATATTTTACGTGGCGAGCTTAATTACCAAGGAGTTGTAGTAACTGATGCGCTTGATATGGCTGGTATTAGTAACTTTTTTACACCAACTCAAGCGGTAATAAATACATTTTCAGCTGGGGCTGACATTGCCCTAATGCCCGTTGAAATTAGAACACCCGATGACTTAAACAAACTCGATGACCTTATTAAAGAGCTTATTGCAGCGGTTAAATCAAACCAACTTGATGAGCAAGAAATAGCACAATCTGCACAGCGAATAATTACGCTTAAAAATAAATTTAGATTAAGCACTAATTTTGACCCTATTACCGCGCTCATAAATGCAAAGCAAACAATTGGCAGTGCAGCACATCGAGAAATAGAAGCGCAGCTTGCTGTAGAGGCAATAACGCAGGTTAAAAATAATAACAGTACTTTGCCGCTTAATTTAAAAGCAGGAAGTAATGTTCATATTATTATGCCCGACACGCGTAAATGTATGGCAATGCAGCAAGCGATTGAAGCTATCAGCCAGCAAAAACTTAACTATAGTTGTAGTAGTTTACAAGGGTTTAATCCGGCACAAGCTAAAACACAAATACACGCTGCTGATGTAGTTATCGCCGGTAATGCAACACCTAATCAAAGTGCGGTCGAAATTGGCGGTATGGATGATTTAAAAGATGATTCAAATTTTGCACTTAATAATGCTGAGCAGCCAAAAGCACTTGAGTCATTATTAAAAGTGGCAAAAGAAGAAAACAAAAGCACTGTATTTATAAGCCTAAGAGCACCTTACGACATTGCTAAATTTGGCGATTATGCAAATGCTGTACTTGCATCGTATGCATATAATATTGATGTAGATAAAAACGATATTGTATCTGGCCCTGCTTTTATCGCACTTGCAAAAGTGTTACTAGGAGAAGCACCGGCTAACGGCGTATTACCTGTCACAATAAAACCGCAAAAGGCGCACTAATATGAAACTCAATTGTGATTTAGGCGAAAGCTTTGGCGCGTGGAAAATGGGGCTAGACGATGACGTTATGCCACATATTGATATGGCGAATATTGCGTGTGGGTTTCATGCAGGTGACGCCGATGTAATGGCAAACACTCTTGTACTTGCCAAGCAACATAACGTACAAATTGGTGCTCACCCAAGCTACCCAGACAAGCAGGGCTTTGGTAGACGCTCAATGGTACTTAGCGAAAAAGAGCTTACAAATTGCCTGCACTATCAAATAGCCGCTATTGAGGGTATGGCAAAAGTACAAGGTTTAACACTTAGCTATGTAAAACCCCACGGCGCACTGTATAACGACATGATGGCAAATGATCAAATATTACAAACCGTTATAAATGCAATTGCCAGCTACCCAATAGATTTAAAGCTAATGATTTTAGCGACTAAAAATGCCAATAAGCACATTCAAATAGCCAAAAGCTCAGGAGTTGATCTAATACTTGAGGCATTCGCCGACAGACAGTATACCGACGACGGGCATTTAGTGTCACGAACACTTGAGGGTAGCGTTCACAACAAAGCTGCATTACTAAAACAAGTAACTCAGCTTTTATCCGATGGCAGCGTGACAACACAAACTGGAAAAAAACTAACGCTCAACGCCCATAGCTTATGCGTACATGGCGACAACGCTGATGGCATAGCGCTTATAAAAGACATAAAAGCCCTGTGTAACTCAGCTAACTAAACTTTTACACAACCACAAATAGAAGCTGTAAACCCCCTTTACAGCTTTAACTCATAGATTTAAATAAGAGCTTTATCGCATCCTACTGTTAATTTAATAATCCCTAACATATAACTACTTAGCAAATTAAAAAAAGTAACAACAGGGATAAAAATGAAAAAGCTTTTAACACTTAGCCTCATTTTAGGCTGTAGTAATTTAGCCTACGCTGAAACAAATACACTACAACTGCAAGACGTGTTTAATTTAGAATATGCTAATCAAATAGATATAACCGAAGACGGTAAAACTGTTTATTTTGTGCGTAACCGCATGGATATAAAAACAGATCGCAAAGTGGGTAATATTTGGTCTGTTGATTACAAAACCAAACAAATGCAGCCGCTAACCTCTGGCGTGCATATGGATTATTCGCCAGTACTCTCTCCTGATGGTCAACGCCTTGCGTTTATATCAACCCGCGATGGCAGCAGCCAAATATATATTAAATGGCTTAAAACCGGTGCTATGGCAAAAATTAGTAACTTAACGAGTAGTCCACGTTCGATTACATGGAACCCTGATTCTAACCAATTAATATTTAGCATGTTTGTCCCAAGCGCTAATTCAGCGCCAGTGAGCTTACCGGGTAAACCAAAAGGCGCAACCTGGGCAGAGCCCGCCAAATTTATTGATGATGTGTATTACCGTTCAGATGGTGGCGGTTACACACAAAAAGGTTTTAGCCAATTATTTTCCATAGATGCTAACGGTGGTAATGCTAAACAACTCACTCATGATGAGTTTGACAACGCGGGCGATGTAAGCTTTAGTAACGATGGTAAATCACTTTATTTTTCTGCGAACAGGCACACTAACAACCAGCTAAAATTCACAAATAATGAAATTTATAAACTTGATTTGGCCTCGCAAACTATAACCGAAATTACTAAACGAGATGGCCCTGATGAACAACCTAAAGTATCGCCCGATGGTCGTTACTTAGCGTACACAGGTTATGACGATAAACGCACTAATTACGAAAATGCTCAACTTTATATTCGTGATTTAAAAACAGGTAACACAACTAGCTTAACGCCAAATTTTGATCGTAGCGTAGGTCAAATAAAATGGAGTGCCAATTCAAAAGGTGTGTACTTTAGTTACGCCGATAAAGGTCAAACCGCCCTTGCATATCAACCACGCAGTGGCAAGCGTAAAATAATAACAACTCAAATTGGCAGCGTTGCCTTTGGACGCCCTTATTCTGGTGGCGACTTTGATGTAAGCGAAGATGGCGAGGTAGCCTTTACCCTTGCAGATACTCAGCGCCCTGCTGATATAGCAACAATTAAACGCGGTAAAGTGCAGCGTTTAACTACCCTTAATGCAGATGCATTGGGCGACAAAGCTTTGGCTAAAGTGGAAGAAATTTGGGTTAAATCAAGCCACGATGAGCTTCCTATTCAGGGGTGGATTGCCTACCCGCCAGAATTTGATAGCAGCAAAAAATACCCGCTAATACTAGAAATACACGGCGGTCCTGTCGCTAATTATGGCCCGCACTTTAGCGCTGAAATTCAACTGTTTGCAGCCAAAGGTAATGTCGTTTTATACATGAACCCACGTGGTAGTGATTCCTATGGTAAAGAGTTTGCACAAACTATTCATCATAATTACCCAAGTAACGATTTTGATGACTTAATGACAGGCGTTGATGCGCTAATAGCGAAAGGCTTTATTGACGAGTCTAAATTGTTTGTGACCGGTGGTTCTGGCGGCGGCGTGCTAACAGCTTGGATTGTGGGTCATACCGATCGTTTTGCTGCGGCTGTAGTTGCCAAACCGGTTATTAATTGGATCAGCTTTGTACTAACTGCCGATTTTTACCCGTTTTTTGCTGATTACTGGTTTCCAGGGAAACCATGGGATCACATTGAGCATTACATGAAACGCTCGCCTATTAGCTATGTTGGAAACGTTAAAACTCCTACTATGTTGCTCACTGGGGAATCTGACTACCGTACACCAATTTCAGAAACTGAACAGTTTTATCAGGCATTAAAGTTACAAGGTGTTGATACTGCAATGGTGCGAATTCCTGATACATCGCATGGTATTACAGCTCGCCCATCAAACTTAATGACCAAAGTTGCTTATATTCAATGGTGGTTTGATAAACACTCTAAATAAACTCCGGGTAATAAATTTATAGCTCAAATAAAAGCCACTTTAAATAAGTGGCTTTTGTATTTATCGCCGTAGTATTCAAACTGTAAACCCCCTTTACACTTCTGTGACAGTTAAATATCGGACTTAGCTAAAACTTCAGTTAGTAAAATTTCGGTTTATAGCATTTTTTGTAACTTGAGTTGGTAAAAAATCGGTTTGAGTCACTGTTTATAGCCTCTCAGTTAGTAAAATTTTGTTTTATCGCACGGAGAAGTTAGTAAAAAATCGGTTTATAAATTCGCTAAGTTTGTCTATTAAAGCAAAAATCAGTCACTTACCAGACTTTTAAAGTTGTTGTAAACGCTTTTTACAGCAAAATCACCCCAAATATGCCGTTTTATGAAAGGTTAGTTAAACTCTGATCTGTAAATTCACTCAGGTAGTTAAATAGTGATCCAACATGATTTGGCAAGGGCGTGTTGAACTTTGGTGGGTTAATTTGCAGCAGTATGTTTGGTTTTTAGGCAAGGCGGAGCTTATGTAGTGTGGTTATTCCCCATGAATAGGCGATAACGTAGCATAAATACCAAACATTCGCTGCCCTTTGGGTTCTTTCTAGGGACGATAAACTCTTTGTTGCTCGGTTTTTACTTAGCCCACTAGGTTACAAACCTCGCGCCGCGATTTAATCGCCCCTAGTTTGAACGAATTTCAATCCACAAAGATCAACACGCCCTAGTTAAAGTCTGATCTGTAATTATGCTTAAATGTTCTAACTTTATTTAAAACAATAAAAAAGGGCCTATTGGCCCTTGAGTAACACTATCTAGTTAGGAATTAAAACTGGTTCATGGTGTTATCTTCACCACCGGCTTTTAGCGCGTTATCACCAGAGAAGTATTCTTTGTGCGTATCGCCCATGTTAGACCCTGCTAGGTCTTGGTGTTTAACAGAAGCTTGCTCACGGCGAATTTCTTGGCGTTGTACATCACGCACGTAAGCCAGCATACCCATATCGCCAAAGTAACCTTCTGATAAAATATCAGTGCTTAGCGCAGCTGTATGGTACGTAGGCAGAGTAATTAAGTGATGGAAAATACCTGCTTCACGTGCGCCATCGCGCTGGAAGTTTTGCACTAGTAAATCGGCTGCTTGTGCAAGCTCTGTTGCATCCATCTCTGGTGCCATAAGGCCTTTATTATCGCCAAGGCTTGGGTAAGCACTAAGGTCACGGCCTGCTTCTTCCCACTCCTGATATACTTGCTCACGAAACTTAAGCGTCCAGTTAAACGAAGGCGAGTTGTTGTATACCAGTTTTGCATTTGGCACGTGTTCTTTTACACGATTCACCAGTTCTGCAATTTGTTTAACATGTGGTTTTTCTGTTTCAATCCACAGTAAATCAGCGCCCGACTGCAAGCTAGTAATACAGTCTAATACTACGCGGTCTTTTTCAGTGCCTTCGCGGAACTGGTATAAACCGTTATCTAGGCGAGTTGGTTTACATAACTGGCCATTAATTTTCATTGCCGTGTCGCCTTCATTTAAGTCATCAACACCGTTAATGGGCGTGGTTTCTAAAAATGCATTGTATTGGCTTGCTAAGTCTCCTGGTGTTTGCGAAACAGGTACCTTTTGCGTAAGGCTGGCACCCAATGAGTCTGTACGTGCCACAATAATACCGTTATCAATACCTAGCTCTAAAAAGGCGTAACGTACTGCGTTAATTTTTGCTAAAAAATCTTCGTGTGGAACGGTCACTTTACCCGCTTGGTGACCACATTGTTTAGCGTCAGATACTTGGTTTTCTATTTGAATGGCACATGCACCGGCTTCAATCATTTTTTTAGCCAGTAAGTAAGTTGCTTCTTCGTTACCAAAACCTGCGTCAATATCAGCAATAATTGGCACAACATGGGTTTCAAAGTTGTCTATTTTATCAATAACAGCTTGAACATCGCCGCCGTTCGCTTTTGCTTCATCTAGGTCGTTAAACAAGTGATCTAGTTCACGTGCATCAGCTTGCTTTAAAAACGTGTAAATTTCTTCAATTAGCGCAGGTACCGATGTTTTTTCATGCATGCTTTGATCTGGCAGCGGACCAAATGCAGAGCGAAGCGCTGCAACCATCCAGCCACTTAAGTATACATAGCTGCGTTTAGTTGTTTTTTGATGGCGCTTAATAGCCATCATCATTTGTTGGGCAGTAAAGCCATGCCAACAGCCTAAAGATTGCGTGTACTGGCTTGTGTCGGCGTCATATGCAGCCATATCTTCACGCATTACGTCTGCTGTGTATTGCGCAATTTCAATCCCTGTACGAAAACGGTTTTGTAAACGCATACGGCTTGCGTATTCAGGGTTAATAGCTTTCCATGCGCTGCCTTGTGTTTGGCAAAGAGTAGAGAGTGTGTCTGTTTCGCGTTGATATGTTGTCATAATAAAATCCTTCGAACGAGTGTGTAAATTATTTTAATGTTGTGAGAGTGGCTAGGAGTGTGTTCCGTAGCGCTTAATTCAACATTAGGCTCCTTTTCTAGATTTAGTAAATTTATAGTTGTTATTGTGGCTATACATTTTGTGAATAGCTAAAAAGCACTCAACATTGCCTTTTTGAGTTATTGTTGCCTTACGCACAAGCACACAACAACATCGCGACCGTTTAAAGGAAGGCAACTATGTCCCACACTCTCACACATTCAGGACTCAGCGTAGATACACAACTCGCTGATTTCGTTAAAAATCAATTGCTACCAGGCACTCACTTAAGTGAGTCACAATTTTGGCAAAGTTTTGCACATATCGTTCAAACACTTACCCCTATTAATAAGGCACTGCTTGAAAAGCGAGAGCTGCTTCAACAGCAAATAGACGACTACCATCTTGCTAATAAAACCTGGGATAGCGCTAAATACCAAGCCTTTTTGCAAGATATTGGTTACTTAGTAAAAGAGCCTGCCAACTTCGAAATTGAAACCCAAAATGTAGAGCCCGAAGTGGCCCTTACAGCAGGCCCTCAGTTAGTTGTGCCTGTAAGTAATGCACGCTTTGCACTTAATGCCGCTAACGCTCGCTGGGGCTCGTTATACGACGCCTTATATGGTACTGATGTGTTAAGCGAAGATGACGGGGCTGAAAAAGGCAATACCTACAACCCTGTTCGTGGTTTTAAGGTAATGGCCTACGCTCGCCAGTTTTTAGATAAAGCATTGCCGCTGACCAATGGCTCGCATATAGAAAGCACGAATTACTCAGTAGTAGATGGCGCACTTTTAATTACCTTGCGTGACAGCTCTCAAACCACATTAGCTAACCCATCTCAGCTTATTGGCTATCAAGGAGAAGCACAAAACCCAACTGTAGTGTTATTAAAAAACAATGACTTACACATAGAGCTACATATCGATCACCACCACATTATTGGCCAAGCTGATAAGGCTGGTTTAAAAGATGTAGTGCTAGAGGCCGCTCTTACCACCATTATGGATTGTGAAGATTCAGTAGCTGCGGTAGATGCAGAAGATAAAGTACAAGTTTATAAAAATTGGCTTGGGTTGATGCAAGGTAACTTAGTTGAATCGTTTAAAAAAGGCGATAAAACTGTTGAGCGTACCCTGCAAAGTGATAAAACATACACCGCACTTGATGGCGGCACCGTTACTTTAAAAGGCCGTAGCATGATGTTTGTAAGAAACGTTGGCCATTTAATGACGAACCCTGCTATTACTGATGTGTTTAATCAACCGGTGTTTGAAGGCATTATGGATGCGATGTTTACAGCCACTGCTGCCCTGCACGACCTAAATAAAAAAACAGGTATCAAAAATTCAAGCGCGCAAAGTATTAATATAGTAAAACCCAAAATGCATGGCCCAGAAGAGGTGGCATTTACTAACACTTTATTTAGCTTAGTAGAGGAAGCGCTAAGCTTACCTAAAAACACGCTTAAAATGGGGATTATGGATGAAGAACGACGTACTTCTGTAAATCTTAAAGCGTGTATTTATGCAGCTAAAGAGCGTGTTGTATTTATTAATACCGGGTTTTTAGATAGAACAGGCGATGAAATTCATACCTCTATGCAAGCGGGCGTTGTGCTTCCAAAAGCACAGATTAAGCAGCAACCATGGATACAAGCTTATGAGGATCGCAACGTCGATATTGGCCTTGCTTGTGGCTTAAGTCATAAAGCACAAATAGGTAAAGGCATGTGGCCAATGCCAGATAAAATGGCATTAATGATGGAGCAAAAACAAGCTCACCCTAAATCAGGCGCTAATACTGCATGGGTGCCCTCCCCTACAGCCGCTACCCTGCATGCAATGCATTATCACGATATAAACGTATTTAATGAGCAGCAAAGTATAGCTAAACGTACTATTGCGAGTCTTAATGACCTGCTTACACCGCCGCTAATGGCAGACCCTAAAACGCTTTCAAAAGAAGATATTCAAAGTGAGCTAGAAAATAACGCACAAGGTATTTTAGGTTACGTTGTACGTTGGATTGATCAAGGCGTAGGCTGCTCAAAAGTACCTGACATTAACCATATAGGTTTAATGGAAGACAGAGCCACACTGCGTATTTCAAGCCAGCATATGGCTAATTGGTTGCTAAATGGCGTGTGCTCACAAGCGCAAATAAAATCAACAATGGCTAAAATGGCCAAAGTGGTTGATGGACAAAACGAGCATGACACTGCGTATACACCTATGGCAACAAGCGAAGAAATCCTTAATAACAGCATTGCCTATCAAGCCGCTACGGCATTAGTTTTAGAGGGCGTAACGCAACCTAGTGGGTACACTGAACCACTACTACATAGCTACCGTATAAAATATAAAGCACAAAAATCGAATACGCTTTAACTGCTTAATCAAAGTTAAAATTAAGTACTAAACCAGCTTTAAAGCTGGTTTTTTATCGCCTAAAATTAGAATAACAGCACTTTTAAGGCATTTTAAAAATATATATTCAAATAAGCATAATACACATGAATATCTAACATTTATTTAAACGTAAAAAAGCGTGTTTTGCATACACAAAACACGCTTTTTAAAGCTTTTAACCGTTTGCGTTTAATTTTTTACAATGGCATTGTGATAAATATTTTGTACATCGTCACAATCTTCAAGCATATTTATAAACTTATCAAAGTTAGCAATAACTTCTTCGTCTTCAATTTCAATATTAACTTGAGGAATAAACGTAATTTCGTCTACTTCAAAGTTAATGCCTTCAAATGCGTCTTCAAGGGCAGTTTTAGCTTTAAAGTATTCTGTTGGCGGTGCAAATACTGATATTTTACCATCCTCGGCTTCAACATCGCTTACATCAACATCAGCCATCATTAATGCTTCTAATACGACTTCATCGTCATCGCCTGCAAAGCCAAGTACCGCATAATGATCAAACATATGCGCTACACAGCCAGGAGTACCAATTTTTGAGTCTGTTTTAGTAAATGGTAAACGTACATCTTTGATAGTACGGTTCGGATTGTCAGTTAAACAGTCAACAATAACCATGCAGTTACCAGGGCCATAGCCTTCATAACGGGCAACAGAGTAATCTTCTCCTGCGCCACCGGCTGCTTTTTCAATTGCTTTTTCGATAACGTGTGCGGGTACTTGGTCTTTTTTAGCTTTTTCGATTAGACGGCGAAGTGTTTGGTTTACTTCGGGATCGGGAACACCACTTTTTGCTGCAACGTAAATCTCTTTGCCGTACTTTGAGTTTACTTTTGTTTTTGCATTGGCTGTTTTGATCATAGAACTTTGACGAACTACAAATGCTCTGCCCATTTTGTGCCCCTAATGAATACGTTACGTTTTGCGGTATTTTACCAATTCAAAACGTATTGGGCTAGCTCCGCAATGGGCAAAACTTGATTAATAAAAACTTTTATAACTACATACTCATTTCAGAATAAATCAAATGGCATGCTATTTAACATAACTCTATTTTTTCAGAATAACTCTCAACTAATGTCACTAATTCAACAAAGTCATGTAAAACGTAATCTGCCTGATCGGCATAAGCAGGCGTTGACTCTGGAGCGTATAAACACGCGCGCATATTTGCATTGTGCGCAGCTTGAATGTCGTAAAGGTAATCGCCTACATAAAGTAAATTTCTGGCGTTAATGTTCCAAAGTGTAGCAATGGCATTTAAAGCGCTGGGATCTGGCTTTGCTGGGGCATCGCTTCGCGTTAAAACTGTGCTGATAGGGAGTGGATTATTTTGTAATTTCATTGCCGCTGCTTTATCAAAATTGCGAGTAACAATCGCCATCGGAATATTTTTAGACTTTAAAGCATGAATAGCTTCACTCACACCAGGTAATATACTGGCATGTTGTGCATCTATTAATTCGTGTTGGTGAACTATATTCATTGCCTCTTCACGCATATACGGTGAGGGCAACTGAGCAATGTAATCAAGTAAGTCTTGCTCGCAAGGGCAACCTATTTGGGCCTTTATTAATGCAAAATCTAGTTCGGATGAAACTAATGTTCCATCTAAATCAAAAATCACTCCAAAAATAGCCTCAACCTGAGTAGTCATATCATTCCCTGAATTTAGTTATTACTAAATAAAATTTAAACATAAAATTCTCTACTGCTTATGCCCAAGCCAGTTATAGCTAAAGGGATAAATGAAACTAACTATATTCAAATTATTTATTTGCACTGCTATCAATCTATTGATAATACAGTAAATATAATTGGTAGTTGTAGCATGCGCAAAAAATGGTAAATATACAAATTGAACTACCAATTTTTACGTAAATTTACATATACCAGATCAAAAATGAACGCAGTTTAAACGTATGAAGAAAACGCGCACATTAACTGCAGTGCGCGTTGGTTGGGGAAGTTTTAACTGTTAATTTTGCTCAAAGCGGGCTTCGAGCCAAGTATCATCTTGTGCAAAGTTTAAAGTTTTAATCTTACCTTTGCCCTCAACGTTTACCATATTTACCTGAGATGGCCATAAATCACGAAGCGCGCCATTGCTCATTTTAATTCCATCAATGTTTTCAGGAATTGGTGCTTCTTGGTAAACCCAAAAAAACTTACCATCAACTTGTGCCCCTACAAAGCTAAGTGGTAAAGGTTCGCCACTTAACGTTTGTAGAGCAACATGCGATTCAACATACTTAGCAAAACGTTGCTGATCGGCTTTATTACTAATAATATCAATTTTGCCTTTAAACAATGTTCCTACGGCGTGTTCGGTATCATGTAAATAAAAGCGATGCATTAACTCAACATTATGCGTTCGTTTATTAAAAAGCACGGTTGTAACTGACGATTTTAGTTGATGCGCCATACTCGGCGCAGCAACTAAAAGGCAAACAATAATAAGCAAAAAGCGCATTATTGCGGCTCCTCACCGTTATCTTTTTCGTCTTTCTTCTCATCAGTTTTAAGCTCAGTTTTAATATCTTGCATGATATCGC
This sequence comes from Pseudoalteromonas sp. SG43-4, assembly GCF_014164325.1. Lineage (NCBI taxonomy): Bacteria > Pseudomonadati > Pseudomonadota > Gammaproteobacteria > Alteromonadales > Pseudoalteromonadaceae > Pseudoalteromonas > Pseudoalteromonas sp. SG43-4. The sequence continues at coordinate 142,032 of NZ_JACJFB010000003.1, forward strand.
GACTTACTTTAGCTTTACTCTTTTCCTTTTTAAACACTTCAATACGTGAAGGAATAATGCGACGAGGGTAGTTATTATTTTCAATATCTACGTCAGCTGTTTCCCAGCCTGGGTCAACAGTAACTGATACAAGCGGTTTGTTTTTATCGGTAACAATCAGCTTTTGAACGTTTTTATAATTACGACGCCAAATTTCAGCAGGGATATAACGCTCTTCTTTAGTGCCATCTTCATATGTTAGCTCAAGTAATATAGGCATTACCAAACCACCAAGGTTTGAAAATTCCATAACGTAGTAGTTTTTATCTTCTTCTAAAGCACGTTCAAGCGTTTTACGCTCCCACGGCTCTAAGCCTTTTAAAAACTTATTGTACGAGTTACGTTCTTTATTGGTTACAGTAAAGCGGTCGTTTTCGTCATAAAAATCGGTAACATCAGGGTTTTGCTCAACCCATGTTTTTTTACCTTCGGCGCGGTTACGCTCAACAAATAATGACGTAGGCTTGTCTGCATCAATATCACGTAAACGGCTGTAATCAATATCAGGGTTTTTAGTGTCTAAACGTAGTTGATACACTTTATCTAAAGAGATATCAACATGGTCTGTGGTGTAAAACCAGCCACGCCAAAACCAATCTAAATCAACACCAGAGGCTTCTTCCATTGTACGGAAAAAATCAGCTGGAGTAGGGCGCTTGTATTTCCAGCGCTGAGCATACTCTTTAAATGCAAAGTCGAATAAGTCACGGCCTAAAATTACTTCACGTAAAATATTAAGGGCTGCGGCAGGTTTAGTATAAGCATTAGGGCCTAAACGTAATACGCTGTCTGACTGAGTCATAATTGGTACTTGGACTTCTGACTTCATGTAGCTCACTATATCGCGAGGCTCAACACCCCAAGGAATAGTAGGATCCCATTCACGACCAGCAACACCATCTAAAAAGCTGTTTAAGCCTTCATCCATCCACGTCCATTGGCGCTCATCTGAGTTCACAATCATCGGAAAGTAAATATGACCCACTTCATGAATAACTACGCCAAGTAAAAAGCGCTTTTCAGCCTGAGAATAAGTACGAGTACCGTCATCTTGTAACTTAGTACGCGGACCGTTAAAGGTGATCATTGGGTATTCCATACCACCAACTGGGCCGTTAACCGACTGTGCAGTTGGGTACGGGTAATCAAAAGAATACTTAGAGTACACTTCCATTGTGTGTACTACCGCTTCAGTTGAGTACTTTTTCCATAAGTCACCACCTTCTTTAGGGAAGAACGACATTGCCATAACTAAAGGCTGAACGTCACCACCTTGTTGATAACCTTTTGCATCCCACATAAACTTACGAGACGACGCCCAAGCAAAGTCACGAACATTCTGTGCTTTAAAGTGCCACGTTTTAGTTTTGTCGGTGCCTTCTTTTTCGTTTTCTAGCGCTTCTTCTGCGTTAACAATAAACACAGGACGCTTAGATGTTTCAGCTTGCTTTAAACGTTTGCGCTGAGTACTTGTAAGTACTTTGCTCGCGTTATCAAGCTTACCTGTTGCCGATACAATGTGATCCGCAGGAACAGTAATCTCAACATCGTAATCACCAAACTCAAGCGTAAACTCACCAGAGCCTAAAAATGGCTTGTTTGTCCATGCCTCGTAATCGGTATAAGCCGCTAAGCGAGGGAACCACTGAGCAATTAAGAATATGTCGTTGCCATCTTCTTCAAAGTGCTCGTAACCAGAACGTGCACCTACAGCATCTTCTTCAACAATGTTGAAGGCAAAGTTCATGCTAAATTCTACTTCTTTACCTGGTTTTAATGGCTCGTTTAAATCAATGCGCATTAAAGTATCAACTACAGTTACGCGTAGCTCTTTACCATCGTCATCTTTTACGCCACTGATAGTATAACCCAGTTCGTTGTCGCTCATAAATTGCTGACGGCGTAAGTCACCTAAACTTAATTTAGCAGGCTTTTGAGCTGGTAGGCTTTCTAAAGTGCTTTTAAACGTTTTAGTTGTTTCGGCAATTGAATCGCTTTTAAAAATATTTTGATCTAACTGTAACCATAAATATTTAAGTGTATGCGGAGAGTTATTTTTATATTCAATGCTTTGGCTACCGGTAATACGGTGCTTTTTTTCATCTAGCTTTACATCAATATCGTAGTTTACACGTTGCTGCCAGTATCTTTCACCTGGTTCGCCAGCGGCACTACGATAAACGTTGGGTGTAGGAAGCGCTTCGTCTAATTGACGAAATTTATCAACAAAAGAACCTTTTGTTTGCTCAACTGAAGACGCAATAGCTGCACTAGATATTGCCAAAGGCAATACAAAAGCACTTAGCGTAAGACCTATTTTTTTCATTGTTAGTCCTAATATAATTTTGTGAGCATACTTTGACAAATATACCAGTTAGCTTCAATAAATTAGCGACCAAGTACCGTATTTTTAGGGTGATGTTCACTTAGTTTATTAGATTGAAAAGTACAATTATTTTGTAACAAAATACGAATAAATAAAAACTGTAAAGGGGCTTTACAAAAGTGGGTTTTAATAATGGTTTTGAGCTGTTAAATACAAGTTTTAGAGCTTGGTAAAAGCACATTAATTTTACCTACGTTGCTAAAAAAGTATTGCTTTAACATTATCAGGTAAACCAATAATCCTATGTATAAGTGTCTCAAATTTCCAACAAGTAAAATGAGCTAAAAGCCCACTCTACTGAACAAAAATACAGTGAAAACAGCTGAATTATTGGCTCAAATATTGCCGAACTTCCTTAATGTTCGCTATTTTTACGATAAATGATAAATAGTGCAATTTTAGGTTGATCTTTAGTGCAGTTTATATTTAAAATCGCCAACCTTTTTATTTGAGGCAAATAAATTCGTCACATTTATCCTCAAATTAATATCGATTACTAGCAAGAAATGCGGTGGGCTTATGGATTTTTACATCCTAAAAAAACAACAAGAACTAATTGCGATTCCAGCAAGTGAGAATAACTGTAAGCAGTATCTCGATTCGGGTTATTTTTATATCGATAAAGTAGCAGCGTGCAACGAAACTAATGCATTAAAGGCGCTACACGCAAAACAAACTAAAACGTTAAAAATTCCATTATTAATGGCACTTTTAGCATTACCGGTTGTTTTTTCAGCTTGGTACAGTTTAACCTAAGGTAATACACGGCTTGGGCTTGCATCTTTAACTGCCTTGGGTATATTGGCGCTCTTACGGTTTAATTAAGAGCGCGACATGAAAGTCCTCCACACCTCAGATTGGCACCTTGGCCAACAATTCTACGAACACGACCGCCGTGTTGAGCATCAAGCCTTTTTTACATGGTTATTAGCCACTCTTGTTGAACAACAAATAGACTTACTTTTAGTTGCTGGCGATATTTATCATACCGCGACTCCAAGTGCTAGCGCCGAAAATCAGCTTTACCAATTTATTAAAGACGCCAAAAAGGCATCCCCACAATTACACGTAGTAATTATTGCGGGTAACCACGACTCTGCAAATCGTATTTTGGCAGCTCAGCCATTACTAGCGCAATTTGATACGCACGTAGTAGGGCGCTTTGATGTCGCAACACCCGATGAAACTGTTATTACCATAAATACCAATGGTAAACGCGCTGTAATCGTCGCTATGCCATTTTTACGTGCAAGCGATGTAAGTTTACTAAGCCAAACCGAAAGCGGCCCTAGTTATGCTCAAGGCGTTGCAAAAGCTTACGAGCTTGCACTAGAACAAGCTACTAATATAAACGAGCAAAACTCACCATTAATAGTTATGGGGCATTTACACGCAAAAGGCGGGGATATCTCAAGTGATTCTGAGCGTAACTTAGTAATAGGTGGTGAGGAGTCTATTTCAGCCAATGTATTTGGTAAACAAGCCAACTATGTTGCCCTTGGTCATTTACACAAAGCGCAACAAGTCGCTAAAAGCGATATTATTCGCTACAGCGGCACACCTATCCCTATGTCGTTTTCAGAACGTAACTACACGCACCAAGTAAATGTTGTTGAGTTTATTACTGATGAAAAACAACATATTAGTACAACTGTAAACCCCCTTTACATTCCGCGCTCTGCCGATGTAATTGTTTTACCAAAAGGGGAGTGTGTACCATTAAGTGAACTATGCGAGCAAATTAAAGCGCTCGACACTGCACAAAATACAATAGCGCCTTATTTACGTGTAAAGCTTAAATCAAGCGATACCGACACCACCTTCAGAGAACAAATAGAACAAGCACTTGAAGGCAAGCATATTAAATTTTGTGGTATTGAACGTGTACGTGAGCAATCAGCGCAAAATGACGACAACACCGTATTTGAAGATTTAAGCGAAGTTGAAATGCTCAACCCACTAAACCTATTAGAACAAGCATTCGCAAACGATAAAGACATGGCAGGGCAAAGCGTACCCGATGAGCTAAAAGCACTTTTAAGTGACGTGATAAACGAGCTAACGGAGCAAGAACAACTATGAAAATAACCGCAGTTCGTATTCATAATTTAGCCTCAATAGTTGACGCTGAAATAGACTTTACTCAAGCTCCATTAAAAGATGCAGGCTTATTTGCGATAACAGGCGATACCGGCGCTGGTAAAAGTACCTTTTTAGATGCGATTTGTTTAGCGCTTTATACTAAAACAGCGAGGCTACGCGGCGATAAAGGTAACTTAATTGAATTTAACGGCGACAGCATTAAGCTAAATGATGCGCGAAACTTACTACGCAGAGGTACGTGGGAAGGCTACGCCGAGGTCGACTTTTTAGGGCAAGATAAACAGCTTTATCGTGCGCGCTATACAATTGCACGCACCCATAAAAAAGTAACAGGCAAACTTAAAGTAGCAGAGCACACTTTATTAACCCTGCCAGACGAAACCCTTATAGCTGACAAAAGCCACACAATAAAAGAAGTTGAGAGCAAAATAGGGCTTAACTTTGAGCAGTTCTCCCGTGCCGTACTTTTAGCGCAACATGAGTTTGCTGCATTTTTAAAAGCCACTGGCGATGAGCGAGCGCAACTTTTGGAGTGCTTAACAGGCACCGATAAATTTAGCCGTATTGGCGTGCGTATTTTTGAGCGCCATAAAGAGCAAGTGGCAAAGCTTGAAGCGCTTAAAGCAGGCCTTGAAAGCTATACCTTATTAACACCAGAAGAACTCGAGTTACAACAAACCAAGTTAACCGATTTAAAAGCGCAAACCGAACACACTAAAAAAGAGCTGACCAAAACCGAAAAAGCACTTAACTGGTATCAACAAGCTACAGTGCTTGAGCAAAATTTACTGCAAGCACAGCAAACCCAGCAACAAGCAAGCTCAGCGCTTGAAAGTATCGTTGAACAAAGCGAGCAAGCAAAACAAGCTAAACAAGCGCTTGAAATAAAAGATAACCGCAGCCGTTTTACTTTGTTAACTGATCAAAATACGGCGTTAGATCAGCAAATAACATCACTTAAAAGTGTTGATCATTTAGCGGTAATTAACGAGCGTAACACCGCGCTTGCTAAGTATTCCGAGCTACTTAATAACGCCAATGAGCAAAAACAAAATGCAGCGCCCGTTATAGCAAGAGCGAGAGAGCTCGACAGCAGCATTGCTTTGCAAACTCAAGCTGTAAAAGGCGCAGAGTCGCAAATAACCAAAGAGCAAACTCAACTTGATGAGCTCAATCAGCAGCTTAGACAAAGCAATAACGAGCTAGAACTCGCTAATACCGACTCAACTAAAAGCCAGCAATGGCTTAATGAGCATGCACAGCTGAACGTTTTAGCAAAAGACTGGAGCTACTATCAGCAAAGCTTTAATACTTACTTAAATGCACAGCAGCAATTAACTGCAAACCTTGCACAAAGCCAAACTCTTAATACCGAGCTTGCAGGTCAGAGCGAGCGTTTAAATACACAAAATAACAAAGTGCAGCAGTGCGAGGCGTTACTTACGAGCGAGCAGTCTGCTTTGCAGGTTTTAAATACTCAGCTTAATGAATTTAATGCAGAGCACTGCGACGCGCAGCTAAAAAGTATTGATTACTTAAAAGAGCAGCGAGAGCGTTATAAGCAATTTAACGCAGAACTAAAACAAAGCACTCAACGCCAACAAGTACTTAATCAGCAGCTAAATGAAAGCCAGCAAGCCCATGCTTTACTTAATCAGCATTTAATAACCAGTGAGCAAGCACTTAAAGGCAGCGAGTACTCACTTAACCAAGCGCGCTTAAGAGCCAGCGAAAACGTAGAGCATTTACGCACTGAGCTTCGCCCTAATGAGCCTTGTTTAGTGTGCGGCGCAACGGAGCACCCGTATGCGGTAAACCAAAATCAGCAATTAAATAACTTAATTACCGATTTTGAAAATGCTTTTAATACCGCTAAAAAGCAATTTGACCATGCACAAAGCGAGCTGCATAAGCATCAAACTCAACATGCTGTATTAACTGCTGAACACGGACAACTTGAGCAAATAATACAAACAGCAAAAGCCAAACAGCTCGACATTAAAAATACCATGCAAGGCGCACGTAGTGAGCTTAACGACTTAACGCCTGATCAGCTTGAAGTAACTTATAAGCAATTAACGCAGCAAAAAGCGCAATACTTTGAGCAACAAAAACGCCAACGTACACTGCAAACCAAAGTAAATGAGCTACTAGCAGCACTTAAAGCAGAGCAGCAAGTACAGCAGCAGTTGAGTAATAAACACCTTGAGCTTACACACCAGCAAAACCAGTTAACGAGTAAGCATAGCGAGCTAAGTGCGCAAATTAACGAGCTGGGTACAACGCTCAATAATCAATTTGAAAACAGTGATTTTTGGCAGCAATTACAAGCCAATACGCTTGAACTTACCGAGCTGAACAAGCAGGTTACACAGTATCAGCAAACTCAAACGCAACTTGAGCAAAGCCAAAAACGTCAAGACACAGCTAATGAGCAAATAAAGCAGCTCACACCGCTTGTTAGTAAAAGCGAGCAATCGTTAAAAGCACTTAATGAAGAGCTTGTTAAAGCTAAAAATTTACTAAGCACTGTGCAAAGTGAGCGCTTAGCTTTATTTAATAACGAGCAAATAAGCGCAGACGACTACCAAGCAAAACTTACAAGTGCGCAAGAGCAAATGCAATCGCAGGTTCAAGCGAGTCAAAAAGCCTATGACGACGCTATAAAACAACGAGATGAGCACGCTATAACGCTTAAAAATGTGGAGCAACGCTTACTTGAAAACAGCCAAGAACTAGCAACACTTGAGGCACGTTATAACCAGTGGTTTACTGACTTTAAAGCGCAATACAGCGATGTAACGCACGAACAGGTCAAAATTTTACTAACGCTTAGTAGCGATACTATTAAAGCACATTTAAATCAACACGAGCAGTTAACTCAAGCGTTAACAGATGCAAATGCCGCATTAAAACAGCAGCAACTTACGCTTGAAAAACACAACAGTAGCGATAAGCCAACACAAAGTGCAGAGGCTTTAAGTACGCAATTAAGTAGCTTAAATGAGCAACAAACGCAGCTGCAAAATTCATTACTAGCAACTAATACCGCTATTGAGCAACACAACCAAAACGCAAAGGCGCTTGAAGGCAAACAAGCCGAGTTAACTACGCTTAAAACACAGGTAGAGCAGTGGCACTTGCTTAATAAAGTATTGGGCGATGCAACGGGTAAAACCATGCGTAACTTAGCGCAAACACAAACGTTAAAAATATTACTGCACTATGCCAACAGCCACTTAAAAACACTCAACAAACGCTACGAATTAACCGCCATAGCGCAAACGCTCGACATTGCAATTATCGACCGCGACATGGCCGACGAGCAACGCTCTGTTAATACGCTCTCGGGCGGTGAGTCATTTTTAGTATCGCTAGCGCTTGCACTTGGTTTAGCATCGCTTTCGTCTAACAAAGTACAAATCAATTCTTTGTTTATTGACGAAGGGTTTGGTACGTTAGACAGCGAAACCCTAAGCATTGCAATGGACGCTTTGGATTCTTTGCAAGCACAAGGCAGAAAAGTAGGCGTTATATCGCACGTAACACATATGAGCGAGCGTGTAGCCACTCAAGTGCATGTAGCCAAAAAGCCAGGTGGATATTCCACAGTTGAAGTTTTATAAGCAACATTACTGAAAACAAGGAGATACAATGCCAACGTTTACAGGCGAGCAAGCAACACAATACGATAGCCGCATAACCCGTTTAGTGCCTGGTTATGAATTATTACATCAGCTCACTAATGCGCAACTACAAGCAACGCTAAGCGACAATGCGCATATTTTGGTAGTAGGGGCAGGCACAGGCAAAGAAGTACTTGCACTGGCTGCACTAAACCCTACATGGCAATTTACTGCGCAAGATACATCAGCCGATATGCTTGCTATCGCACAGCAGCAATTTGATGAACAAGGCATAACAAGCCGCGTAGATGTATATAATGGTCCAGTTGATAAGTTATCGGTTAAAGCCGATGCCGTTTTATGTTTATTAGTAATGCATTTTTTAGAAGATAACGGCGATAAAAAAGAGTTATTAAAAGCAATTAAAGGAAGTCTTAAAAAAGACGCAAACCTTTTTATTGCAGATTTAATGCGCCCCGAAACTTCATTTGAGCGCGAAGCCCAGCTCACAACGTGCGCGCAATTGGGTTTAACCGAAACAGGTAAAACACAAACAGGGCACGACTTAGAAAATGAGTTTTACCCGCTTGATAGAATGCGCTTTAGCGAATTGCTAAATGAGTGCAAATTTGGCATTCCGAAGCTGTATTTTAAAGCCCTAGGTTTTAGCGGATATGTAGTTTAAGTTTTACAAGCTAAACAAGCACCCGCTATTTAGCACCAATAAAAACACCGAGTGAACAAACTCGGTGTTTTTATATAACCCTCTCTACACCACGCTTTTATCTTATACGTAGGTCGGTTATGCGAAGCGCCACCCGACGCTCTAATGTTAATATTACTCAGATTGTTATTATATCAACCCGCACCTAATAGGTTTACCTGATGATCTTTTTATTATTCTATATGTCCAGATAGCTCAATTATTTTTTGATAATCTTCCCACATCCAATAATTACAATTTCCATTGCCTTCATAATTTATCATTTCTGAAATTAAATTCGCTATGCCTTTCCCTCCATCTGACTGCACATTTGAAAAATTCTTTGACTGTACTCGAAGTATACTTCTCTGCTCGGGAAATATGCTGTGACCACTTTCTGAAAAACATTTACTTCCACTAGTAATAGTCACACAGTCAAACATAGATTCGATGAAAGAACTTAAAGGATCACTTACAACAGGTCCGGTACTAATCTCGATAGTAAAACTAATCTCACTTGTATTACTTCTATTTACTTGCTTATCTAAGTGATGTTCTATGAGACCTACCATGAGCACAACTGTATTTATCAAAATATCAGAAGCTGTTAGTTGTTTTGCTGCATAATCTAAAGTTGCAAAAAAACGGTTTATGATTTGTTCAACTTCCCTTAATTCAATTTTATTAATCTTAAATAAGTTAGCAAAAAAATTTATATTACTTAACTGGTTAACAACATATGGATAAAGTAATACATTATCTTTTCTATACTTCTCAAAATCCAAATTTCTAGAGAGTAAATAATCTATCAAAGATACGGATGGAAGACTGACTTTTCGATCGAAAAACCGACGTAGATAGAGTTGTGCGTCAAAGTCAACCCCATATATTGACTTCACTGAATGTTCTAGGACTTCTGTATTGGTAGCAACTAAAAAGGTAAACCCATCAGTTTCGAAAAAGTGCTTAATAACCTCCAAAACTTCAATCGCATAATTTGGTCGGCACCTATCTAGTTCATCGATCAAAATAACGATTGGTATATTCAATGCGTAAATGATTTCAATTAGTTCAGATAAATAGGTTAAATATTCTTTTATATCTTTAACTGCCTGAATAGATTCTATATGGTTTTTTTGAATCGTTTCAGTGTACTTCTGCGATTGTGTCGAGGCATTAAAATTAGGAGTCACTTCAATTGCTTTGGATGCAGCTTTGGTCGCTGCAATTGTAATAGGATCGCCTGAGAACAAAACAGCAGACTCAGCGTATTTTAAACAAACTCCTAAACGACTCTTTAAATCATTAAACTTTTCTTTAGCGTTTTTCTTGTCTTTAACTTTTCCGCTCGGAGCCTTTTCTTTAAAAACATACTCAATTTGCTCTAATAACTCGCTGCAAATAACTGCAAGAGGGTTATTTGAAAAGTCACTTTCCCAAACATCTATATAAACAACAGGATGATTAAGGTTTGCTAACTCTACATATAAACGCCTAATAAATTCCGTTTTACCAGAACCATAAATGCCATTAAGATTAATTACGCGACTTTCTGATGTAAGAAACTGAGCTATAAATTGTCCAAATTCTTTTCTATTTGTTTTGCATGTATCCCAATTATACGTGTCTTTCCATTGATTAAACTTGCTAGCGTGATTTGAAACATCCATATATTTTTCCGTATATTTTTAAATAGTATCTATAGTTTACAAAAATCCTAACCAATCTCACAAAGCGCTTTCATCGCGGCTTGTGCTTTGTCTGTTTGTACAAAAATATGGTCGTGATAAAACGCAGCTACCACATTAGCGCTAATGCCATGCTCAGTTAGCTTTGCAGATACCGCAGCTGTTAGCCCAACGGCCTCTAAGCTTGAATGTACGTTAAGGGTAATTAAATTATATTTACCCTCGTAAGTAATACCTGCTTTGTCAGCAGTTTCAGCTTTTAAAATAAGGGTTAGCCCTTCTTCTTCAACATAAGTAGCAAGTGGCTCTAAGTGAACATAATCAGCCAATTTCCCTGCCAAACAGCAAAATATGTATTCACCTTGTTTAAGCACAGGCTGCATTGATTTTAATAATTCGTTTAACTCTAAAATTCCGGCCATGGTCGTTCCTTACAATGTGTTATTTTTTTAGCTGCGCGACTAGCTCGCTTAACCTCGCAATTTTTATATTACTTAATTGCCTGTAATCAAAATATGGGCACACAATAATGTTGTTACTGGTGTCTATTGCAAACTCGTCGTCGAGCCAATCAAATTGTGCATGCAACTTACCTTGTTGTAATAAGTTTTTAGCGTGCGTACGCCCAGCAATTATGTGTAGCTGATTTTGATTGCTAGTAGCTTTATCTGCGCAAGTAATAGTAGTGTCAGGCGCGCTAAATAGCAGGGCGGTTTTACTATTTTTTTGCAGTAAATACTCATCGCGATATTGTTGCCAAGTAGGGGCTTGTTTAGCAAATGAATAATGCTCACTTGGCAGGGAAAATAGCACTTTGGCGTAAACGTTAAACACTTTGCGCCAACCATTACCACAGTACTGGTTTATGGTATTTATTTGCTCATTTATAACCGGTTCTAGGCATTCAAGTGTTTCAAAAAAAGGCATTGGCGGCGCTTTTGCTACGTATACCGCCACGCTAAATTGCGTATCACCTAAGCCAACTAATTGGGTATTCAAGTTAGTTAGCCTTGTTTTGCGCTAAAATACGGTCGAGGTTATTTGCAAAGTTTTGGCGATCGGTTTGGCTAAGTGGCGGCGGCCCACCACTCATTTCTACGCCGCTTGAGCGCATGGTATCCATAAAGTCGCGCACGTTAAGTATTGAGCGGATATTCTCGGTGGTATAAAGCTCGCCACGTGGGTTGAGTGCTTGCCCGCCGTTATCAATTACTTCACTTGCTAGCGGAATATCGCCTGTAATAACTAAATCGCCTTTTTCAACACGTTTTACTATTTCGTCGTCGGCTACATCAAATCCCGACGATACTTGAACGCGGCTTATGTATTTTGACGGCGGAATACGCATTGCGTGATTCGCTACTAAAATAGTCTCGATTTTCATACGCTCTGCAGCTCTAAAAAGTATTTCTTTTATAACAACAGGACACGCGTCTGCATCTACCCAAATTTTCATGCTATGGTCATTTTTATTGCTTTAGAATTAATACGATCCTATAGCAAATTTTTTTAATCGGCTAGCAAACTTTATATCCATCTATATTTAGATAATACGTACGATTTATGTAATTAAAAAAGGAGCTTACATGAAGGCTATTAAATACGGTTTACTTATTACAGGGTTATTTTTTCTTAGTGCCTGCACCAGCCCTCCTGAGGGAATAACACCCGTTAAAAACTTTGATATACAAAAATATAAAGGCAAATGGTTTGAAATAGCGCGTCTTAATCACTCATTCGAAGAAGGGATGGAGCAAGTTACCGCGACTTATTCAATTAACGACGACGGCACAGTAAAGGTCCTTAACAAAGGGTATTTAACGGATGATAAAAAATGGGATGACGCCGAAGGCTTAGCCAAGTTTGTTAAGGGCACCGACACAGGGCATTTTAAAGTCTCGTTTTTTGGTCCATTTTATGGCGCTTACGTGATTTTTGAACTTGACCAACCCGATTATCAATATGCATTTATAACCAGTTACAACAAAGATTACTTGTGGTTTTTGTCGCGTACACCAACGGTTAGCAAAGAGCTTAAAGAACACTTTTTAACTAAAGCTAAAGAGTTGGGCTTTGCTACCGATGAAATAATTTGGGTAAACCAAGAGACTATGTAAAGGGGGTTTACAGTTAGTTATATACGTTTTTAAAGTAGTAATAAAAGAGTAATTTAATTGTAAAGTAACTTAAATATATTATGGTTATATTGTGTGTACTTGCCGTGAGACAGCAAGTATTGGAAACACTGAATATCCCCTATTGTTGGCAAGCTATATAGCTTGCCATTTTTTTTGCCTAGGGCGTGTTGATCTTTGTGGATTGAAATCTGTTCAATCTAGGGGCGATTAAATCGCGGCGCGAGGTTTGTAACCTAGTTGGCTAAGTAAAAACCGAGCAACAAAGAGTTAATCGTCCCTAGAAAGAACCCAAAGGGCAGCGCATGTTTGGTATTTATGCTGCGTTATCGCCTATTTATGGGGAATAACCACACTACATAGGCTCTGCCTTGCCTAAATACCAAACAGTCTGCTGCAAATTCACCCACCAAAGATCAACACGCCCTAATCTATGAGAAAATAACGGATCACGTTTTTACTAACTAAGGCTAGTTTAATGCTAAAAACAACCCACTTAGTACAACTAACACGCTATTTAAAACACTAAACCACTTCACGTAGCCTACTAAAAAATTATAAAAAACCATTATAATTAAGACACTTAGGCTCATAAATCCGCAAAATAGTAATGCACCATATCCATCTTGAGTAACTATACAAAGCACCAAGCTTAGTAAAATACTGATCCAAGCAACTAATAGCAGCTTTTTACGTTGGGATTCTGTAGGGCGTTTTTTAAATACATCTTTAAAATGATTATACTTAGCTAGCGCAAAACAGTTAAAACTGAGCAGGCATAGGCTAAACCCAAGTAAATCAATCATGGTTTTTGCCCTTTAAAGTTATTAGATTGACTAGGGCTGGTTATTTTTGAGTTGTTTTTAGCAGTACGTAATTTTTCGGTTTGTATAAAAAACAATATACTAAATAACAAAAACAGTGCATCAAAAGTAAATAAAGCCCACTGTTCGTGCATCAAATAGCTAACTAGATTACCGTTAGTTGTAAGTGCATTAATAACCGGTACGCTTAAACATGCAACAGCATTTATAGCTGCCATAACTCGCCATTGCAGTGTGTCGCGCTTTATAAGTGCTAAAAGAGCAACCGCTAGCCATGTTAAAAAGAACGCGAGTATTTCTTTATCGGCGCGCTCTGCGGTAGTTGGGCTAAGTAGTCTGTTAGCAATAAAAAATGCACACGTTGCCAGTGGAAGTCCCATAATAGTGGCTAGGTTTAACCCCTCAACTAGTTTTAAACCAAACGAAGGTTTAACGTTATTTTTAGTTCGCTCGCGAATTCGCTTAGCCCACATAATACAGCCAGAGCCAATCATTACACAGCCTGCAATACCGCCTAATACGTATAACCAACGCAGTAACCACGTAGCTAAACGCCCTGTATGCATTGAATTAAGTGATTCGTAAAGCGCTTTGCTGCTAGTTAGCTCGTCATCAGTTTTAGCGACCATTTGCCCTGTAGCACCACTAAATATTAAGCGTGGTGCTTGGTCACGCAGTGTTTTATCTGCGCTTACCAATACGGTAATTGTTGAAGCTGCCATATTTGGTTGGTTAACTTGTACGCGAGTAATATCTGCATGAGGCCACTTAGTATAAACCTGATCTAAAATGCGTTGTATTGGCACCATTGGCGATTCGCCTTGGGCTTTATCGGTCATGGTGTTGCGAGGGGTTACATCGTTAAAAAAGCCACGCATGCCGTTATCGTAAGACGTTTGCGCAGGGTAGGGAAACAACATAAATATAAGTGTAATTATACCCGTGTAAGTAATCATTAAATGAAAAGGAAGGGCAAGCACAGAGCTTAAGTTATGGGCATCTAACCATGTACGGCTACCTTTGTTACGCCTAAAGCTAAACATATCTTTAAAAATACGCTTATGAATAACCACCCCCGATATAATGGCAATCAGCATAAAAAAGCTAGCAAAGCACACAATCCAGCGTGCGGTTATTGCATCCATGTAATGTAAATCATAGTGCAGCCGATAAAAAAAGTTACCGCCTTTAGTATCTACAAAGGGCTCAAGCTCTTGCATGGTATTAGGGTTTAGCTGTGTGTTTTCAAACCGGCTGCGGCGCTGACCTGGCTCTTTTGGTTTTGCATAACCATAAATTAAATAAGGAATGCGTGGCTCGGGTAATGTAATACGCCAGCTTGATGAGTGAGCTCCATGGTTAGCTAAGTAATCAAATCCGGTAATTATTTGTTGTTTTTGCGCTTCTATACGCTGTGTTTGGGCTTGCACATTATGAATGGCTGGTTGATTCCACAACGTTATTTCGTCTCTAAAAAAGCTAAGAGTCCCTGCAAAAAATATTAAATATAATAACCAACAAACGAGTAACCCTACCCAAGTGTGCAACCAAGTCATCGATCTGAAAAAGCTGTCTTTCATACCCAACCCTTCAGTAATGCAAGCAATCCTATGAACGCTCCTGTACTTAGTAAAATACTGATCCATACTGTTTTTAATGATTTAACGCTAAAAGCATAAATAAATACAACGGCATAAATTAAAATGCTGATTGAAACACTAAACAGCACAGCGTCTTGTTTAGCTATTGGCAATACAAAACTTAATAACGCAGTGCTTGCAGAGGTAAAAGCATAGCCACCAATTATGGCAATAAAAAAACGTAAAAATACCAAAACTCGATAACTGCTTACGCTTTTTACTATAAGCGCAATCACGTTAACCTTATCGAATGGCGCACTGTGCAAAGGTGCCTGCATAGTTAATTAATCCCTTTATTTAAAGCTGAGGATAAAACAAAGGCGCTATTATATATGTTACAAATACAAAAGATAGTTATTCTCATTTGTGATATTTAATTTTTAAGTAAGTTATGCTTACTTAATTACTTAGTAAAATACTGATCTGATATTGTTTAATGATATTGCACAGGCTCTATGTAAAGCTTAAGGTTAATAAACTGAGTAAAAATAAAGAGTGAATAACGATGAGCGATCACGAAAAACTAAATTACGTTGAGTTTCCTGCATGCGACTTACCCGCAACTAAGGCCTTTTTTAGTCGTGTATTTAATTGGCAGTTTACTGACTACGGCCCAGAATACACGGCGTTTAGTGGCCAAGGGCTCGATGGTGGCTTTTTTAATGCGCCGCTTAAATCGCTAACTCAAAACGGTGCTGCGCTATTGGTTTTTTATAGTAACGACATTCACGCCACGTATAGAAAAGTACAACTCCATGGTGGCACAATATTAAAACCTATTTTTGAATTTCCGGGTGGTTGCCGGTTTCATTTTGCAGAGCCAAGCGGCAATGAATTTGCTGTATGGGCCGAGCAACGCTAGGTTTTACAAGGCTTGTAGCGCGAATGAGCTTAAAGATCACGATTTTACTAACTAACGCTCGTTTTAATTAAAATAAACCGATTTTTTACCAACTCATTTATCCTAAATGGCCATTTAGGATAAATATTAAGCATTTAAGGCCAAATAAACATGAATAGTCACCAATTAATAGAGCAAGTTAGTAAATGCATGATCTGTGAACCTCATTTACCTTTAGGGGCTCGCCCTGTTATACAATTTAACCAAAACGCACGTATTTTAATTGCAGGGCAAGCACCTGGAATCAAAGTTCACGAAACAGGTGTGCCGTTTAACGATGCAAGCGGAAACCGCCTGCGAGAATGGCTTGGGCTAACACGTGATGAATTTTACGACGCTAATAATATAGCCATTTTACCTATGGGCTTTTGCTACCCGGGTAGGGGGAAGTCGGGTGATTTACCACCGAGAAAAGAATGTGCGCCTGCATGGCGCGAGCAATTATTGGCTGCACTACCAAATCTTGAGCTGACAATAGTGCTTGGTAAATACGCGCAGGCGTATCATTTACCAGAGACTAAAAAAATGCCACTTACGGAGTTAGTAAAATCGTGGCGTGAGTATTGGCCAAATTATTTAGTGCTTCCACATCCGAGTCCGCGTAATAATATATGGCTTAAAAAGAACCCATGGTTTGAACAAGATGTACTTCCAGAACTAGATAAGCACGTGGCTGCTATTTTAAATAAGTAATACTTCTAGTTATTGTAAAGGGGCGTTACAGTTAACTTAAAAATTAACACTCTAATTAAAAACAATAACAAACGAGGCTGTCTAATTTGAATGCATCTATATTAACTGAAGTAATACTTCCACTCGCCCTTGCACTTATTATGTTTGGTATGGGTCTTGGGCTCACAACAACCGATTTTACTCGTTTATTTAAAAGCCCGCTTGGCATTGTCATGGGTTTAATAGGCCAACTTGTAGCAATGCCTTTATTAGCATTAGGGCTGTGTTATTTACTAAACCTACCAACGCCTATCGCTATTGGTTTAATGATATTAGCTGCTTGCCCCGGCGGTACTATGTCAAATGTAGTAAGCCAGCTTGCTAAAGCTAATTTAGCGCTTTCGGTAAGTTTAACAGCTGCCTCTACCGCAATTAGTATAATAACCACACCGTTTATTATTGGCTTTGCTATGAGTCAGTTTGCCCCAGCAGACGATGCTACTTTTTCTATTTTAACTACTTCATTAGGGCTATTTTTTATTACCTTAGTGCCAGTTGCTATAGGCATTTGGTTGCGTCACTTTAAAAGTGATTTTGCCATTAAAGCAGAGCCGTTTTTTAGACGCTTCTCGTTGTTTTTTATGCTTATGATGATTGCCGCACTAGTAATAAAAGAGCGCGATTTATTAGTTAGCTCATTTAACAACGTATTTTGGGCGTGCATAGCGCTTAATATTGGTTCAATGGTTGTTGGTTGGTTAATTGCTAAGTGTTCAAAATTAAATTTAACTGATTCGCTGACGCTTTCAATTGAGGTTGGAATTCAAAATGCATCGTTAGCTATTTTAATCGCTATTAGCTTTTTAAATAAACCAGAATACGCAGTTACCGGTGGCGTGTATGGCCTTGCCATGTTTATAGGACCACTGCTATTAATTGGCGGGTTAAAGCTTAAAAAATAAACTTATCTAGGGCATGTTGACCAAGTTACTTTAATTTATGGCTGCGGATAACGTAGCCGTAAACTCAAGTCTAAAAATACCACCAGTTAAATGTATGCTCTGCACTCATCGCGCCAACAAGTTGTAAGCTTATAAAACACTCTCAAGCTTGAATATTGAACCAGGCGCTGAACTTGCTCGCGCAAGGAGCGAAGCTCCTAATTACTAAAGCGCATTTTAGGATGGGATAAGAGTGTAAGTAATACGGTAAAAAAGCAGTTAATTATTTAGTTACTAAAATAGCGCCTCAAATATGAGGCGCGACTTTAAAACTTACTATTTGGTTTGCATGTTTCTAGCGCGTTCTTCTGCATCTATTAATGCTTGCGATTTAGGCGCGCGTTTTTTCTCTTCTATTTTGGGTTTTTCAGTCGAGTCAGGATCCCAGCTTGAGTCTAACGACAAGTTAGCAAATGGATTGTTATTGTCTGCTTTTTTAGGCTCACTTTGTGGCTCATCAACTGGCGGTGTTGTTTGTGCTTGCTCAGGTGTTGAGCTTTGTTTTTTAGGCATCGGCTTTTCACCAGGTAATGGTGCATCTGGGTTAAATGTACGTACCTCTGGTTCTTTAAAGTCTTGCTCTGTTGTATATGTAGTCGATTGAGCGTCAGCAATTTGCTCTGGTGCGTGTAAATCTACAACCGGCTCACTCGCTGTTACTGGCTCAGGAGTACTAATAACAGGCTCTACAGTGTTATGTTCGGCTTCTATTGGCGCAGGCTCCGTTATATGAGCAGTATGGTGCTTACGTTGTTTTTTTACAGGCTTTGCATCTGGATCAAAGTCGCGTACTTCTGGCTCATTAAAGCTGCTGGCATTTTTAATACGCTCTAAGGTTGTTTTGGCGGCGGCTTCAAACTCGGCTGTATTAGGCTCTGGTTTTTGTTTTACTTCGTTAAATGTAGCGGTACTTGTTTGCTCTAAAGTATCAATTGAGTTAAGCGGTGTAGGCTCAATTTCGCTTGTTTGCACTTGTGTAGCTACGTTGTTTTGCTCATCTGAAATTTGCGGTGGTGTATGTTCAATATCAGCATTTTGTGTAGTGTTAGTAGGCTCTAAAGGCTCTTCATTTGCCTCTACGCTGCTCTCAACTGGTTTATTATTTTGAGTTACTTCGTTGATGACGACAGGCTCAATCTCTGGCTCTTTTGTAGTTTCAGGTTTAGCTGGCGTAGCAATTTTTTCTGATTTAACTTCAGGTGGAGCCGCTATAGTCGGTTCTGCCATCACTTTACTTTGTTTTGCACGGCGCAGGCGCACGACTATCATAGCGCCAATAAGTACCACTATAACAAGTATTAAAGTGGGTAAAAGTAAAGAGCTTGGGCTTTGTGCTATAGGTTGCGGCGCAATAACTGGCGCTGGTTTAGTTAACACCGGTGCTGGTTTTACAAGTACAGGATTTTCAGGCGTAGGTTGAACGTTTTGCTCTGGCGTCGCAGGTTTTACTTGCTCTATTGCGGCTTCGTTTTTTTGCTCTGTAACTACTTGCTCGGGTACTGCTGTTGTTGGCTCTGCATCAATTACTATTTCGTTACTGTTGGTATTTAGCTGATCATTTATTTGTTGTTTTTGATCATTAGTTAAATTAAGGGTTTGCTCGTTGATGCTTTCTTTAACAGCTTCTTCAGTAGGTTTAATTACAGGGGCAGGTTCAACAATTTTAGGTTGTGGCTGAGTAATAATAGTCGGCTCAGGCTCTATTATTTGGGGCTTAGGTTGTGCTTGAATTTCTTTTGGCTTATTACAGTTATTTTTGTAATCACGCGCAGCTTTACGGTATTTTTGACTCGCTTTATTATTACTATTTTGCTGCATTTCTTGTTTAATTAAAATGCACATAGCTTCGTTGTATGCAGCACTTTGCGCACTATAAAATAAGGCAAAGCAAAGGGTAAATCTAATTAGTTTTGATATCATGAAGTTATGCGCGCTTAAATATTAATAGTTTGATTTTAAGCGCAAAATTAAAAATTATCCAGAGTAATACGTCTAATCAATAACCATAAGGCTGCGATATTCATCGTAAGCAAATTGGTCGGTCATACCGCTTATATAATCTTGAATTAATCTACAGCGATAATAAAATTCATACGCCGCAAAGTGATCGGGCTCTTCTTGCATCGCATCTATTGCGTGTTGGTAACTGTTTAAGTGCTTTTTAGAGAGCTTTTTAACAAGTCGCGACTCTATTAATAAACGTGAATCGCCATTTAGTGCACGCTTAAAGTCATCCTTGTTTAGTAGCAGTAATGGTTTATAGCAATCGAGCAAACCATTAATTATGCGATACCCTTGTAGCTCTAATTTTTCGACTTCTTTGTTTGAAAATACATGCTCAAGTGCCACTTGCTTTAGCATTTTGGTTACAGCGTGTAGATGGCTCCTATCTTCTAAAAGTGCTTGGTTAAAATCGCCATGATAAATAGGTTCTATGTTCTCAATAAAGCGTTTTGCAGCATGTCCAACTAGCGGATGTAAAAGTGCTACGCGCAGGTATATAAAAAATTCGCTGTTAAAGTTATATGGTTGTGCTTTGGCGCGCTCATGTGCGTAGTCAACTGCTTTATCTACAAAAGTTTGGTGCTCTGTATCGTCTATTGTTAGGTTTATAAGTGCTTTTTTATAATGACTTTTAAGCTGTGTACATAAGAATTCGGTGCTTATGATCCCTTTTTCAACAGCATCCTCTATATCGGCTAGGCAATACGAAATGTCGTCGGCGGCTTCCATTATATAACTTGCTGGATGGCGGCAATATGGCTCAATAGTGAGCTCTTTTTGTAGTGCTTCAACAAAGTTTTTTTCGCTGTAGTAGTAACCTACTTTTTTCATTAAGTAGTTTTTATTTTGCGGTATATCTTTTGTATCAAGCCCTGCAGGGCGAGTGTATTTTAAAATACCAGCACTTTGGCTGTAAGTTAAATTAAGCGTTTGCAACGAATGAATTATACGTATGCCTTGAGCGTTGCCTTCAAAGTTACAAATATCAAGCGCAAGGTGTTTAAAAACAACACCTATACCGGTATTGGGCTCTTTGCAGCGCTCGGGTGTTACGCTTGCTAGGTTGTTATTAAACCAGTGGTTTATTGCAGCTTCGCCAAAATGTCCAAACGGTGGGTTGCCTATATCGTGCATTAGGCAGGCCATTTCTACTAAGCTTTCTAGGGGGCGTTCTAGGTCGGTTAAACCGTAATCTTTTTGTTGTTGGTAGCTTAAATTTGCAAAAATACGTTGCACTATAAAACGACCAACCTGTTGTACCTCAAGCGAGTGAGTTAAGCGCGAACGAACAGCTGCGTTACGTTCAAGGGGAAACACTTGGGTTTTTTGCTGAAGCCTGCGAATAGCGGCACTGTTAATAATACGGCCACGGTCGCTTTCTAGCGCCATTTGTAAGTTAGAGGTTGTGCGATACATTCGTGCTGGCGTTATTTTTTTACTAAAATCTATGGTCATCTTTATACTTATCCTTTTTACAATTGATGACTGGCATAGTTTTTAGCACATAGTCATTTGTCTTTAATATACAGGGTTTAATCTATCAGTTTGTATCATAAAGTAACAACTTGCTTTAAAATAATTTTTTGAGTAATTGTTGTGCATTTATAGGTGTTTATAATGAAACAGTGGATTTTAAAGGCAGTATCAATTTGCCTAATGTTAGGAATGAACAGCGCATTTGCTGCAAAAGAGCAAACTGTGGTGCTTGTATCAATTGATGGCCTGCGTTGGGATTATATTGAAAAACACGGCGCACCAAATTTAAAAGCAATGGCCGAGCGCGGTGTTCGCGCACAAAAACTAATACCTGTTTATCCGACTAAAACGTTTCCTAACCATATTTCTATTATTACGGGCTTACTGCCAGTAAATCATGGCATTGTTGATAATAGCTTTTGTGATAAAGCGCGTAAAAACGACTGTTACAGCATGGGCAAAGCATTGGGCGATAGCACTTGGGTGAAGGGGATTCCGCTTTGGAATTTAGCAAAAATGCAGGGGCTTAAATCGGCTACTTATTTTTGGCCTGAGTCAGATGCATTATTTAACGGCATGACACCAGATTACTTTTATCACTATTCTAAATACAGCGATTACCAAAGCCGTGTTGATCAAATTATTCAATGGTTAAGTTTGCCAAAAGCACAGCGCCCACGTTTTATTGCGAGTTACTTTTCGCTAGTTGATAGCATGGGCCATGAGTTTGGACCAGACGCACCACAAACGCGAGATGCAGTTAAACAGCTTGATGAATTAATGGGGCAATTACAAACTCGCTTAAGTAAATTAGAGCAAGAGGTAAACTTAGTTATTGTCTCGGATCATGGTATGGCGAGTATAGATCCAGATAAAAGTATTGATGTAACCACACTGCCTCAAGATGAAAACTTTTTAGTTAAAAACACCGGTCCACGTTTACTCATATACACTCAACCCGATGCAATAAATGCGGATATAGCCGGCTATAAAGCTCGTTTACAAAAAGCAGCAAACGGTCGTTATACAGTATTAACTGACGAGCAGTTAGCAGCGTACCATTACAATAAAGGCACTCGCGTAGGCGATATTGTGGTGCAAACTACAGCGCCAGCGGTATTTACCAATGGTAAAAAACCAACCTATTTAGGGACTCACGGTTATGCATATACCGAGGATATGGCAGCATCATTTATTGCTGTAGGCCCTGCATTTAAACAAGGTATAAGCCTTAAAGAAGTGAGTAACCTTGATATCTACCCAGTACTTGCAAAAGTGATGGGGCTTAAATTGTTAAACAAAGTAGATGGCAATGGTAAAACATTAATGCCAGCAATTAAGCAAAAAGTGGTTGTGCATTAGCTTAATCTATAAGAGCGCGTAAGCGCTCTGCAGGGAAGAACATGTTAAAACTTTAAAGTGGGCTATTTAGCCCACTTTTTAATGCGCTACTTATTTAAAGTTAGCAATACTTGTTTTTGTAGCAGTAACCGTGCGAATTGCATACGCTTGGTTTGTAATACCAAAAGCAATACCATTTACGCTCCAGTTAGGGTTAGAGAAGTAATCGTACTGAGTTGCGCTACCGTAAACGTGCGGGTAAGCCATAATACTTGCAAACTCATTTTGTACGCCATGACCCATGCCATCTACATATACACCGCCAGATGTGTCACCTTGTTTGCGTGAATGCGCTAAACCTTGGTTATGACCAAGTTCGTGTACAAATGTAGTTGCACCACAATCAATTGCAGTGATTGAGTACATACGGCTGCTCATTGAGCTATATAGATTGCCATTAGTGCCTTGGCCAACCCACGCTAAACCACATGAAATAAGCCCATTGCCAGCACTTTGGCCAGTACCTAATACGGCAATCATGTCGGCTTTCCAATCGCTGCGTAAACCATCTACGTAGCTGCTATTTGTAACCGAATCTAACCAATCCTCAGACGGCGTTACTGCGTAGTCACCTAAGTTTTGTTTGCCAGCTAAGCGTAGTGTTATATCAACGCCATTTTGGCTATATACCTGATTACTAAAAGCAATTAGTTGATTTATTTTAGTGTCAATATTACTAGTTGCGGCAGCTGATTGGTCGGTATATAAAATACCGATATCGATTGTTTCTGCTTGTGCAACACTTGCTGCACATAATGCCGCAGCCAGTGCTGTTGTTGTGATTACTTTTTTCATTATTGTATTTCCTTACTCTTGTTGTGGTTGGAACTGTTTTTAACTTGGTTGAGATCATAAAAAGCAGACACACTAAAGCTGCCTTATAGTGCGGCTTTAATTGCTTTTTATATTTTTTGGTTAGCCATCAATTTTTGGTGCAAATATATCGATGCTTTTATCTGATTTGGGTTTTGGTGCGGTTACTTCATGCTCTATGTGGCTTTTATATAAATCGCGTTTTGCTGCAATCCATCCGTACTTACCTTTACTTTCGAATACATAGTTGCCAGAAGGTGCAGTAAATTGGCCATATACGGCATCTTTACCTACCGTTAAAACGGTATTATGCATGCGACCGTCAACACCCACTATTTTACCAAATATGCTCTTATCGCCATTTTCAGACTCAACCACATTAGTCACTTCTGCGGTGAATGTTTCGGCTGTTTGCGGAATAGCTAAATCAAAGTTTTCGCCAGTTTCTAACGCCTCTAAAGAATTTAAATCAAACTCAATATAGGCCTCGTTATGTAAGTCAGTCGGTAAAACTTTTGCATTTATAAGCACTTGCTTTGCTTTGTCTGATAGGCGATTTACGGCATCAAATTCTTCAAACGGTAAGTTGTTGTCAGGGGCAGCAATGGGTTTAACAGTAATTGGATCTTTACTCATATCAATAGGTGCAGGGGGATGCGTATTGCGCGTTTTTTGTAAATCAATAGGAACAAAATCAATAGCAACAGGCGCGATAGGTTCGCCCGTTTCATCTGCATTAAAAAATAGCCCATAAACTGCAAATGCCGATAATGGTATAGCAATTAGTAAGACGACAGATCTCTTCATTTGTTTCTCTTTTAGTGTTTTTGGTTAACTATTTGTTACGTTTTATATTATTAAATGGATTAGATCAAGATAATAAATGTAACCGAAAAGAATTATTTCTTAATTTTATAATTCCTTATAAAATATAAGGATATTTATTTTTGGTGTGTTTTTTGCTCTTTTTAGTATTGGTTTTTAGTAGTGTTTACGCGGGCTTTGGCGCAGTTGTAGGTACTTGTTTGTTTAGTTAAATACAATGGTTAAAAGTGACTTTTTGACGTTAATTACAATGAAAAATAAAAAGTGAATTTATTTCACCTTTTGTAAACCAATCGCTAATTGCAATGTAATTATTGGGCACGTATGTTGTGAGCTGCATAAATGCATTACGAGGAATTTATGAAGGTGTCTGATCAGTTGCTTAACCGAATTACAGCAGGACTTGTGGCTGTAATTATTGGTTTTTCGAGTTCTATTGCATTAATTTATCAGGTAGTGATAACCCTTGGTGGTACGCCCGATTTAGTAGCTAGTTGGATTTTAATGCTCGGTTTAGTGATGGGCACAACGTCAATTGGTTTATCGTACTATTACAAAGTACCTGTTTTAATTGCGTGGTCTACCACGGGAGCTGCATTACTTATTTCAAGTGCCCAAGGGTATAACTTAAATGAGGCTATTGGCGCGTTTATGCTCAGTGCATTGCTCGTGTTTTTGTCGGGGGTTACGGGCTGGTTTGAAAAAATAATGAACCGTATTCCAAGTGAGCTTGCATGCGCCATGTTGGCCGGCGTGCTTGTTACCTTTGGTATCGATGTGTTTAATTTTATGAACGACATGCCTTTAGTAATTGGTTTAATGGTCGTTATGTACTTTATTGGTAAACGCTTTTTTGCCCGCTTTGCTATGTTAAGCGTGCTTATTATAGGTGTATTACTCGCTTGGCAAATGGGCCATATTGATACCAGCGCGCTGCACTGGAAAATGAGCGAATTTGCTTATATTGAACCCGCTTTCCACTTGCAAGCATGTATTAGTATAGGCTTACCACT
This sequence comes from Pseudoalteromonas sp. SG43-4, assembly GCF_014164325.1. NCBI lineage: Bacteria > Pseudomonadati > Pseudomonadota > Gammaproteobacteria > Alteromonadales > Pseudoalteromonadaceae > Pseudoalteromonas > Pseudoalteromonas sp. SG43-4. The sequence goes on from NZ_JACJFB010000003.1 coordinate 167,282, forward strand.
TTATATAGTTACCATGACTTCGCAAAATTTACCGGGTATTGCGGTTTTAAAAGCACATAAATATAAAGCGCCTATATCTGCATCTCTTAATGTTACTGGCTTTGTAAATATGCTTAGCGCTCCTTTTGGAGCCTACTCTATTAATTTAGCCGCGATTACCGCAGCTATTTGTATGAGTGATGAAGCGGATAAAAATCATGATAAACGTTATTGGGCGAGTATAGCGGCTGGCGTATTTTATATTTTAATGGCGTTGTGCGCAGCTACATTAGTTGGCTTGGTAGCAAGTTTACCGCAGGCACTTATTTTAGCTTTGGCGGGCATTGCGCTATTTGGCACCATTGCTAATAGTTTGCAGCAAGCCCTTAGTAGTACTGAATATACTGAGGCCGCAATAGTCACTTTTTTAGTAACTGCATCTAACTTAACATTACTTTCAGTGGGGTCTGCTTTTTGGGGGATTATAGCGGGTGTGCTAACGCTTATTATCACCAGGAAAGACTAAAAACTGTGAATATGTAAAGCGAAAATACTGCTCATATAGATGATTAAAATAGTTTAACCAAGCTTATTAAAAAGGCTGCAATTGCAGCCTTTAGTTTTACAAACAGGGTTTACCTAATCATAAGTATGATGGCGAGTTACGCTAAACCGATTAAGTATATGGTGCATAACATACACAACACATAAGCTTAAGATTATAGCCACAGATACCGAACTAAACCGGTACATTGCACTATAAACAAGATCTTGGCCTGGCCCGAGTGAATTTCCAAACAAAATACCAAATGTAGTCAATACACCAAAACCAATGCCAGGTATGCCTCCGCCTAAAATATGAAAGCGCGCAAAAACAAACGAAAGTATCCACAAAATAGCCATCGGAAAAAGTAAAAAATCAGAGTGACTGTACAAAAATAGTTGCGATAGTAACGCTGCATTACAGCCTATAAGCGTTCCAATTGCTCGCTGCCAACCGGCCATACCTGCGGCTTTCCAGCACAACGAAAATAAAATAAGCACAGAAGCTGCCTGCGCAGATATTGAGTCTTGTAAATCAAGAACCTGAAAAACAACAAAAGAGAGCGTAGCCACGGTTGAGCATAACAATACCTCATGGCGAATACTTTCTTTTGCTTTAGCTGGCATTACTCGCCCGGGCCTTGCGGTTACATCAGGAAATAGGCCATGCATTAATGCTCCAATAATAACGGTTAAAAATATAGCCAAACCATTAGTTAAAATTAATGGATAAATACTGCTTCCTTGATCAACATAGCTGGAAAAATGCAGCTGAATAGAAAGACTGATCACGCCTAAAGCGCCAAATAAAAAGGCACTACCGCTACTCATTTTATGAAATAAAAAGCAGAAAACACCAAACACTAACAATGTCATAACGACTGGTAAGTGAGAAAATAATCCCTGCATTATCAGCACTATAAGTGCGCTAAATGCAGCAGATGCTATAAATTGATTTATAAGCCCACGACTTAACGTAGGTACCATGCCCAATATCAACATAGGATAAACGGTAAAAAATATACCATTGGGCCAGTTCATTAATTCACTAATAGTAAAGCCAAGGGTACACCCACCTGCAATGCGCAGTGCTTGGCGAAGGCCATTGGAGTCTAATTGTGGGCCTTGGCTAACAATTTGAGTCATAAAGCCTCCATTAATAAATGTAGTGTAACCAGCTAATAAACCTGATTTGTGCAGAGCCAAACCATTGCCCAATTGTTGATTCTGGTAATAATTGTACTGTTGCACGTGAGCCACTAGGCATGTTTGCTATTAAGTCTTGATGATTAATGAGCTTTAAGTGAATGCGTTGACGCTGTGCATCACGCACCCAACGATTACTGGTTTCTGTTGTACTTAGTAAACCATTAGCACTAAGTTGACCACTGCTAACGCCTGCTTCAAATGTTTCAAGTATTGCGTCGTAAACTTCACCTGGACGGCTATCAAATACTACGCGCGCTTGGGTGCCTTGCTTCATATTTGTGAGTGACTTTTCTCTAAAGTCGGCAACTAAATCTGCCTTTTTAGCAACAATAGCTAATAACGGGCTGCCTGCAACTGCGTATGCGCCGTTTAATAATTGTAAGTTAGCAACTACGCCGTCACTTAATGCGCGCACTTTTGTGTAGGATAAATTTAGCTCAGCTTGCGCTAACTGGTTAGCAGCGTGGCGCATGGCTAAGTTTTTGTTCCCTGAGTCACCTCTAGCTAAAACCGCTTCAGCTAACTGCGCTTCAAGGGCTGCAACATTTGCTTTACTCGCTTCAAAATTAGCACGAATGCTTTCAAGTTCTTGCTCCGATATAGACTTTTGCTTATAGAGCTTTTCGCCTCTGCTTTTTAATAGTTTTTGCTCATGCTGTTTAGCGTTTGCAGCACTTATTTGTGCCTCAAGCGCTTTAACATTGGTATCAAGGCGTTTATTTTGTAATTTGGCATCATCAAGGGCGAGTTGAGCTTGTTCTTTAGCTAAATTATATGGGCCTTCATCGATACTAAATAATATATCGCCTGCTTTAACTGATTGGTTATTACTAACTTGCACACTAGTGACTCGGCCACTAATTTGCGGTGATATTTGCACAACAGGGTGATAAACACGTGCTTGTGGTGTCACAGGCAAAACCATATCGGCCACTAAATAGTAAATAAATACTAAGATAAACCCTATGAGAGAAAACCTTACATAGCGTGCAAACTTTTGATCCGGTGTCATTTTTAGCCTTACTTATTAACTTGAATACATTTAAGGGCGTTTTGCTCTATTTTGATCAAACCAAATGCAATCGCATCTAGTTGCTCAACAGATAAACCGCTGTATAACTGATTTTTTATATCGGAAATAGTCTCTTGCAATGAATGTAAAATGGCATCACTTTGCTCAGTAAAATAGAGTCTTTTACTGCGCTTATCATGTTTGTCTACACGGCGAACAATTAACGATTGCTCCTCTAATTGCTTAAGCGTACGAGTCAATGAAGGCATTTCTATCCCTAAGCTATTAGCAAGCTCAAGTTGTGTTAGTCCCTCACCACGCATACTAATATGCATTAGTGCAGTCCAGCGCGATTGAGTAAGCCCTAAAGGCTCAACTGCAATGGTTACCGCTTCGCGGCATAAGCGATGAACTCGGCCCATATTACCGATAACAGTTAAATCGAGTGTTTCGTGAAAAGGTTTGTGTGTAGGCATAGCCATCCCAACATAGTTAGCAAGCTAACTATTTTATCATTACTTAGCTTGCTAAGTAAATATATGAAAGAGTGGGAAATGGTAAAATATTTGCTAAACCTCACTTGTAGAAATGGTGAGGTTTAGCAGGAGTTTAAAAGTTAAGTAAATTAGCAGGGGAGTATTGATCGGTAAGTACTTTTGTATCTGCGGGCCAATCTTGGTCGTTTTTAGTAAATTGCATAAATTGGCTAATCGCTTTTATGTCTATACCGTATTTTACTAATTTAGGTGCGAGAGCATTTACACGCGTGTTAATTTGCGCTTCGCTCGGCATTGATTTAAGTCCCGCTAAAATAATACGATTACTACGATTTTCGCGACTTACATTTATAAAGTCGCCAAATACAGCGTGGTAAGTTGCCGACTCATGCTGATAAAGTTTACTACTTGAAAACGTATTTGCAGCTATAACACCGCCTTCGGCTAATACGCTTTGTACTTCTTCAAAAAACTCTTTAGTAAGCAAATGCTCCGGAATATAGTCGCCGTTAAATGCATCCAAAATAATCCAATCGTACTTTTGTTTTTTAATTGCGGCACGTTTTATAAAAATACGGCCATCTTGCACGCTTGATGTCACTAAATCGTTTTCTATAAAGTTAAAGTAATCGCGTGCAACTTTAGTTACTGCGGGATCTATTTCAACATTATGAATTTTTGCAGTGGGGTATAGCTCATGAATAACGTTAGAAAGCGTACCGCCTCCTAATCCTATAATAAGTACATTTTTAGGATTATCGGCTACTAAAAGGCTCGCAAAAGTAAGTTTAGTGTAATTAAAAACAAGTTTGTCGGGATTGTTTTTATACATACAGCTTTGGCTTGTTTGGCTACTTTTAGTATTAAATTTAAGGCAACGTAAGTCGCTCGTTTCTTCAACAATAATATTGCGATAAAGCGAGCGCTCTTCGTGGATAACTTTACTGCACGCAAAACCCGAAAATGCAATTAACGGCAGTAGTAGATATTTAAGCATGAGCAAGCTCCTTATTATTAGCCAAGGTATTAATTACAATCGCGACTAAACCCAGTGACCCAAGCGTTAGAGCAAAGGCGCTAATAATAGTATTTACGTCAAACGCGAGTACAAAGTAAAACGAGGTAATTATAGTACCCAGTGCACTACCAAGCGTACTTACAAAGTATAAACGCCCAGCCACTTGGCCGCTTTTATCGCTATCGGTTACTAGTAAGCGCACAGAGTAGGGCGAGATCATGCCTAAAATAACGGTAGGTATAAAAAATAAAGCAGTTGACGCTAAGAGTGATCCGTAGCGGCTATCTTCAATATGGGTAAATATAAATTCCATTATTGGCTGCGAAAATAATGTAATAGGCACCACCATAATGCTGGCTATTAAAAATATTAAACCATATTTGGTAAGTGATGCATTTTTAGTGCTGAGTTTACCGCCAAGTAAATACCCAAAAGATAAACTAAGCATAAATACTGTAATTATACTGCCCCAAATATGTACGCTACTACCAAAAAAAGGGGCGAGAATTCTCCCTCCTAAAAGTTCAATCCCCATAATGCAAAAACCGCTGCAAAAAGCTAAAAAGTAAATTAACGCGTTTGTTTTTATGCTCATTTAATTATCGTTATGTAACTTAAGTAGAACACTATACTAACGTGATGACACGGCAGTCGCTAGTGCATTAATTAATCGCTCAGTGATTTTTTAAAAAGAAGTTTTGTTATAAAGTAACACATGCTACAATTTTGTTATACTATAACACTTTCTTAGTTAATCAATCACATGAAGTACTCTTTAATTTATTTAGCCTGCCTAGGAATTAGTGCGCCCAGTATTGCGCAAGATCAAAAAGAAGAAATCGAAAAAATATCTGTCACTTATAAACAAGCTTATCGCGGTGATATTCCTCAAAAGCAAATGCCACAATCTATAGTTAGTATTAATAGTGCTGAGCTTAATAAAAAAGGAATTACTCAACTACAAGATGCGCTTGATTTTTCAGCTAGTATTTCACGTAAAAACAATAGCGGTGCATTGTGGGATAGCTTTTCTATTCGTGGCCTTTCGGGTAACGAAAATATGCCATCGGGCTATTTAGTTAATGGCTTTAGCGGTGGGCGTGGTTTTAGCGGCCCGCGTGATGTATCTAACATTGATTACATTGAAGTACTAAAGGGCCCAGGTTCAGCACTTTATGGGCGATCAGAGCCAGGCGGGACTGTAAATATTGTGACTAAAAAGCCACAGTTTGATTCACAGGGTGAGCTAAAACTAAGCTTAGGTAGCGACAGTTTTAATCGCGTTGAAGGCGATTACACTCAAGGCATTAACGATACCACCGCGTTTAGAATAAATGGCGCATGGCAAGATAGTGACAGCTACCGCGATGAGGTGTACACCAATAAAAAGGTGATTACGCCGTCTATATATCATCAAATAAACGCATCGACCAGTGTAACTTATGAGTTTGAATACGTAGATTTAGCTCAGCTATTCGACCGTGGTATTGTTGTACTCGATAACGATTTTGACACCCTACCAAGCTCGCGCTATTTAGGTAACCCAAACGATGGAGATACGCAGGTTTACTCTCGAGGCCACCAAATTACGTTAAATCACGATATTAACGAGGAATGGTCACTCGTTGTAGGTGCAAATTATCGAGACTCTAGCTTAACGGGTTTTTCGTCAGATGCAGAACTTGCACCGTCACGCCAATCGTTATTTGACGATGGCCGCACACTTACCCGCCAGCAGCGCTATCGCGACTACGAAGTAGAAGATTTAAGTGTAAAGTTTGAAGTTAGTGGAAGTTTAGATACAGCCGGCATTTCGCATCATTTATTAATAGGTATTGATGCATATAAATACGATTTGCACACGGCGCTTTCTCGTTATCGTGGCGGTAATGGCACTTATACTATTGATATTTTTGAGCCTGATTATTCTGGTGAACGTCCTGCTGTTTCGCTACTTTATGAAAATGATGAAGAGCAAAACGCTTACGGTATTTACATTCAAGATCAAATGGATATCACTGATAAGTTTAAACTTTTACTTGGCCTTAGATTTGATAGCGTAGACCAAGATATTTTAGAAACCAACAGCGGTGTATTTTCAACCAGTTCTGAGAGCCAAATAAGCCCACGCGTTGGCGTAGTGTACGAACTAAATAATACAATAACCTTTTACAGCAGTTACTCTGAAGGCTTTTTACCACTGAGCGGTACTGATGCAAACGGCGACCCGTTTGGCTTTGAGTACAGCGACTCGTTTGAAGTTGGTGCTAAGTTTGAATACTTAGGTGTAAACGGTACTGTGGCACTTTTTGATGCTTCTAAAAGTAATATGTTAGTGGCAGATCCAGTAAACGTTGGTTTTTCGGCTCCCATTGGTAAAGCTGATAGCAAAGGGTTTGAGCTTGATTTAAATACCTATATTACCGATGCAACAGCATTTAACTTATCGTACGCCTATATAGATGCCACCACAGCAAACGACATTATTAATGCCGATTGGGGCGTGCCAATTGAAAAAGGCAGCCCACTGGTAAATGTACCAAAAAACAATCTAAACCTTACACTTAGCCATCAAACAGCATTAATGGGTAAAGAGCTTGAATTTGGTGCAAGTTACCAATATACCAGCAGCCGCCTAGGTGATGCCGCAGATTTGAGCTTTAGACTACCAAGTTACCAATTGGTCGGCCTGTTTGGTCAATTAAATTTAACAGATAAAACAGAGCTAAATGTGAGTATTAATAACATTTTTAATGAAGACTATGCTCAAAGTAGTTACAACGCTTTGTGGGTTTATCCGGGGGCGCCTACGCAATTTAAAATGTCGATAGCTTATAATTTTTAATAGCTTAGCTTATTAAGCTTTTAAACAGTTTTCATCCTAAAGCGTCTTAATTTAATAATTAAGGCGCTTTTTTATTTAAATTAAGGTTTCTTAAGTTTTCTTTAAGTTTCGCTCGCTAAGTTACAAACATACACTTTATATGAGCGATGTTTATGCAATTAGCACACCTACCTTCATCACCCGTTTATATTCAAAATAACTCACGCTTTGTTAGTGCTCGCGTTAATGATGAGCATAGAAGTGCGTTAGAAAACACAGTTAAAGAAGGGTTTTTAGTCGCTTACAACGCCACGCTTACCTCTTTTATGCCATTACTTTGCCAATACACGACAAACGAAGGGCAATGCACATTGGGTTTAAGGCAAGCAACAGCCCCTCTATTTATAGAGCAATACTTAGCACAGCCCATTGAGCATTTTTTACCTGAGAACACTCAGCGTAATAAAGTATTTGAGCTTGGCAATCTATGCTCTACACATCGCAAAGCAACGCTTGGGCATTTTATTGTTGTTAATGAAGCCCTGCAAAGTGTAGGAGCAAAACACTTAGTATTTTGCGCCACTAAAAAAGTGCGTGCACTGCTGCGTTTATTAGGCGTTAACTGCACTGAAATTGCTGTGGCAAACAGTTTTGTTGTTGAGCATCCGCTAAGTTGGGGAAGTTACTACGCTAATCAGCCTACCGTATGCGTTGTGAGTTTAGAGCAAGCTCACCAACAAGTATTAAATACCCCAATGCTTTATAGTTTGACGCAGCAAAACCACTCAAATATCAATTCTTTGGTAAATGCATTGGTGAACGTATGAATTACTATAATACACATTCAGTACCGCCATTAATTATTGCCCATAATAAAGAGCAAACACTTGAAATTAACGGTGATGAGTTTAACCAGCAAATACAAAAAGTAGTAAAAATACTATATAGCTTTAACGGCAAATGTGTTGCTTATAAGCTCGATAATACGCCAGCTTGGCTTGTTATTGATGCCGCTGCTGCAGTTTCTAATAAAGTGGCTGTGCCAATTGCTCACTTTTTTAGTGAACAACAAACTCAATATGTACTAGCTCAATGTGGCGCTAATGTATTTATGAGCGACACACTAAACCCTTTATTTGGGGAGCCGGCTGCATCAATTACTTTATTTGAGTGTTACACATTATATATTTACGAAATCGTTGTAGCTAAACCCGTCAGTTATTTCCCAGAAACTCAAAAAGTAACATTTACATCAGGATCAACCGGGCAACCAAAGGGCGTGTGTTTATCTGCAAAGAGTCAAATGCAGGTAGCGCAATCTCTGTGCGATAAAATTAACATTAAAAAGCCTGTTCATTTGTCTTTATTACCACTTGCTGTATTGCTTGAAAATATAGCCGGTGTGTATGCCCCTTTAAAAAGTGGCGGTACAGTGCATTTAATGCCGTTAAATGAATTAGGCTTTGTTGGTACTGCATTAAAACAGCCCGCACAGCTTATAGCTGCTATTGATAAAGTTAAGCCAAATACGCTTATTTTAGTGCCTGAACTATTAGCATGCTTAGTTACTTTTGCAGAAGATGGGTGGCAACCGCCTAGTTCGTTACAGTTTATTGCCGTAGGTGGTGCGCTTGTCAGCGAAATGCTATTAACCAAAGCGCGTAGCTTAAATTTACCAGTATACCAAGGTTATGGACTTTCTGAGGCGGCATCTGTCGTTAGTTTAAATACGTCCACAAACGATAACCTTCACAGTGCAGGCTCTGTGTTACCTCATATTCAAACCAAAATTGAAAATGACCAGCTTTTTATAAAAGGCGATTTGTTTTTAGGTTACTTAAACCATCAACCTCACAATAAAAACCAGTGGTATGCAACCGGCGATCTAGTCGAGCAGCATCAAAATACTTTATTTATTAAAGGCCGATTAAAAAACCTAATTATTACCAGCATGGGTCGCAACATCAGTGCCGAGTGGCCTGAATCACTATTACTCAGTCAAAGCGGTATTTTACAAGCGGTTGTGTTTGGTGAGGGGCGACCTTTTCTCAGTGCCATTATTTACGCCGATACAAAGCTAAGTAACCCAGTGTTAGCGCAGTACATTAGCGAAATTAATAAACAACTACCCGACTATGCTCGAATTCAAAAGTGGCATCGTTTAGCTGCCCCATTAAGTGTGCAACAAGGATTATTAACAACAAATAATCGCCCAAAACGAGATGCCATAAGTAAGCAGTACCATGCTGTGTTTGAGCAATTTTACCGACTTGGAGAAGTAATTAATGAGTGATTTTTTTAACACCCTTAAAGAGCAAACTAAACAAGAGCAAAACTACCTGCTTGCAGCGCCGATTATCCAGCGTGTTTTTAAAGGCGAAGCATCACTTGAAGAATACGCCTCGTTTTTAGCACAAGCGTATCACCATGTTAAGCACACTGTGCCATTAATGATGTCGGTTGGTGCACGATTAACCGACGAACAAGAATGGCTGCGCGAAGCAGTCGCAGAATATATTGAAGAAGAGATTGGTCATCAAGAGTGGGTACTTAATGACATTGCAGCCTGTGGTTTTGACAAAGAAACAGTACGGTGTAGTCAGCCGCAATTTGCTACCGAAATGATGGTGTCGTATGCGTACGACTCCATTGCACGTAAAAATCCGTTGAGCTTTTTTGGCATGGTGCATGTGCTTGAAGGCACTTCTATAGCGCTTGCGGATGGCGCGGCTTCAAATATTGCAAATGCTGTGGGTTTACCTAAAAAAGCATTTAGTTATTTAACCTCTCACGGCGCGCTTGATATAGAGCATGTAAAGTTTTTTGAAAACCTAATGAACCAAATAACAGACGAGGCGGATCAGCAAGCCATACTTCATGGTGCAAAGCGCTTTTATCGTTTATACGGCGATATATTTCGTGGACTCGATGACGAACCATTTTTTAAAGCAAGTGCACAAGGCAAATTGGCATGAGTAGTTCTTTGTGTGTGCTCACTGGTGCAACAGGCGGAATAGGGCAAGCGATTGCTAAAGCCCTATATGCAAAAGGGTGGAAGTTACTACTTGTAGGGCGAAATACCCAAGCTCTTGAAAAACTGAGCCGTGCATGCCCAGACAGTGAAATATTTACGGGCGATTTAACCGACGATACAGCACGTATTAACCTAGCAATAAAAGCCAAGCAACTCGGCGGCGTTAAATTACTTATTAATAACGCAGGTATAAATACGATGCAAAGCATTGAGCACACAAGTAATGAGCAAATAGATAATATGCTCATTACTAATCTGTCGGTGCCTATTAAATTATGCCAGCTATTTTTAGGACAGTTAGCGTATACCAAAGGCACCATTGTTAACGTCGGATCATCGTTTGGCAGTATTGGCTACCCGTTTCAAACGCTTTATTGCGCCAGTAAATTTGGTTTACGTGGCTTTACAGAAGCGCTCTCGCGTGAGCTTAACGGCTCAGGCATTAAAGTGACCTATTTAGCACCAAGAGCAACAGATACATCTATTAATAGCAGTAAAGCGAGGGCAATGAATAAAGAGCTCGGTAATAAAATGGACTCGCCAGAATTAGTTGCTCAAGAGTTATTAGCACTTATAAGTTCAAACCAAACAAGGCGCTTTATTGGTTTTCCTGAAAAATTATTTGCACGCATAAATGGCGTATTCCCAAGCGTTGTTGATAACGCTATTGCAAAGCAACTTCCTAAAATTAAACGTTTTTTAAGTTAACAAACACACAAGGGCAAAATTATGTATAAATTTACACTCGCATTTTATTTAATACTAACCTCTGTATTTGCAACTGCAGTACACGCAGATGAAGCGCAAGACTTAACCGATATTCAACAAAAGTGGGCAATTGCTAATTACGAACTTGAAGGCGATGCGCAAATAGACGCGTTTACGCAACTAAGTGAGCAAAGCGCATTATTTGTTAAAAACTATCCAAGCTCAGCGCAAACACATATTTGGAATGGCATTGTGTTAGCCAGCTTTGCTGGCGCAAAAGGGGGCTTGGGCGCACTTGGTTTAGCAAAAGAAGCAAAAGCGTCACTCGAAAATGCACTCTCGATTGATGGCACTGCATTAAATGGCTCAGCTTACGCAAGCCTTGCAACGCTTTATAGCAAAGTACCTGGTTGGCCAATTGGTTTTGGTGATGACGACAAAGCTGAAAAATTATTTAAACAAGCGCTCGCTTTTAATCTCGAAGGCATTGATACTAATTACTTATACGGTGAATACTTGTATGACGAAGGCGATTATAAACAAGCTAAAGCACGACTACTCGTAGCACAAGCTGCTGGGATTCGTGATACTCGGGCAAAAGCAGATAAATATCGTCAACAAGCAATAAGTCAGCTATTGGCAAAAGTAGATAAAAAATTAAAAAGATAAACAGATAATGCATTTATTACTCGTTGAGGACGATCATTTAGTGGCGCAAGGGCTTATTCGCTCTTTGCGCCAAGAGGGCTACAGCGTAGAGCACAGTGGCACAGTAAAGCACGCCTTAGAGTGCCTTTCTAGTGGTGAGATTGAGCTTGTTATTCTCGATTTAGGATTGCCTGATGGCGACGGCTCGCAAGTTTTAAAGCATATTAAAGCGCAAAAAAAAGTTATTCCTGTGGTTATTTTAACTGCTCGCGGCAGTATTGACGACAAAGTCCAAGGGCTCGATATGGGGGCAGATGATTACCTTGCAAAGCCGTTTGACCCTGCTGAGTTATTTGCTCGATTACGTGTAGCAAGCCGGCGCATTAACCAAACTCAGTCAAGCTTATTGCGCTGTGGTGATGTAGTAATGGATACCTCTGCTCATACAGTTAAACTAAGTGGGCAGTCACTTACGCTACCGCGAAGAGAATACATGCTTTTAAAAGCGCTGATGGAAAATCAGGGAAGGGTACAATCAAAACAACAACTCGAAAACAAACTTTACCAATGGGGTGAAGAAGTTGGCTCTAATGCCATAGAGGTGCATATTCATCATCTTCGTAAAAAATTCCCTAGTGATTTTATTAAAACCTTACGTGGCATTGGCTACGTGGTTGGTAAGCGTTAGAGTGTATTTGTTTTTCGAGGTTGAAAATGTCTATTCGTAAACGTCTGACCTTAATTTTACTTTCAATGATGGTGCTAACTTGCTTTTTAGCATTAGTAAAAGGCTATCAAAAAAGTATGCACCACGGCGAAAGTTTGCTTGATGATGAACTTAAAATAGTAGCTGGCGTTTTAATTGAGCAACCATTGGCACTAAGCACAGATGCAGTACAAGTAAGTAATAATAGCGCTCAGTTGTTGTATCAAATTTGGCAAAATAATAATTTACTTAGTGGCTCATCGAGTTTAACGAATAACCAAATTAGTTTTAGCGAGGGCTTTCAAACGGCCAATGTAGCAGGGCAGCGTATGCGGGTATTTGTGATGAGTAAAAACACCCGTAAAGTCATCGTTGCTGAACCTATGGCAAAGCGGTTTGAATTAGCTGAAGCCGTTATTTTATCTGCAATGTTACCAATGCTATGGGCAGTCCCTCTGCTTGCTATTTTTATTAGCTTTTTTGTTAAATACGCATTAGCCCCTCTTACCCGATTATCTAAGCAGTTGGCGTCTCGCCAAGCGAACGACTTTACGCCAATTAACTGGCAAGTAACCGATGAAGAAATTAAACCTGTTATTAATCGTTTAAACGACTTATTTAAACGCGTAGAAACAGCCTACTTACGGGAGCGCTTTTTTGCCTCAGATGCAGCTCACGAATTACGTACTCCACTTAGTAGTTTAAAAATTAATGTACATAATTTGGCTAATAAACAAAGTAATCTGCAAGACCATCAAGAATTACAAGCTATGTCGCAGGGCATTAATCGTTTAAGTAATATTGTTGAACAAATGCTAATTTTAGGGCGCACCCAGCCTGAACAATGGCAGAGGCAGTTTAGCGAACAATCATTACTAACGATTACTCAGCAAGTCGTATCGGAGCAATACGACAAAATAGATGAAAAAAACCAAACCATTAGTCTTGAAGGCGATGACTTTATTATTAATGGTGATGAGTTTACATTAACCACACTCATCGCTAATTTACTTAGCAACGCCATAAAGTACACACCCAAAAATGGTCAAATTATAATTAAATTAGTATCAAGTAATAACGGCTTTAGTTGGCAAATTGATGATTCTGGTGCGGGTATGACTGAAGAGCAAAAAGAGCGAATATTCAATCGTTTTTATCGCGTAGGTGGCGATCAGCATCCATCAGGCGAGCAAGGTGCCGGTTTAGGTATGGCGATTGTTCAACACATAATTGCTATTTATGGCGCAACTATTCATTTAGCGAATAGCCCTTTAGGCGGACTAACCGTTAAGGTTACTTTTACAGGAGTGAAAAGTGACTAAACGTTTATTTAATCGGTGCCTTTGTTGTTTGCTATTTTTGTCGTTCAATGCGGCGAGTAAAGAGTACCTTATTATTTTAAAAGATCATTTGTTTTATCCCTCGCAAATTACCATTCCCGCGAATAAAAAAGTAAAACTATTGATAGAAAACCAAGATAGCACACCAGAAGAGTTTGATAGCTTTGATCTAAACAGAGAAAAAGTACTCTACCCAAACCGTAAAAGCATTATTTATATAGGGCCGCTTAGTAAAGGGTATTACGAATTTTTTGGTGAGTTTTCGCCCAATACAGCAAGGGGCGTTGTAATAGTTGGTGATGAGGAGGCGCAGCATGCTAATAACTAGTTTAGTCATGAGTCTTAATCAATTGCTACCTGTGGCTATTTTATTAGTGCTACTACAAGTGGTTAAAAAACAAAGCGCTTTAAAAATAGGATCTGCTTTACTAATTGGCGCGCTCATGTCGTTTATGTACATGCAAAGTGCATCATGGGTGAGCCAGTGGTTTGAACATCAAGGGCTAGAGTACTCACAAATAGGGCTATGTATTACTATATTTATAGCCGTATTAGTATTTGCAATAAAACAAAAATCAGCGGTTTTTTATATTGCTGTTATAAGCACAATAACATTGTATTTAAGCCACTATATTATTTATCTCACCAGTTTTTGGCAAAGTAATGATGCAGGGCAAAGCTTATTTATTGGCACTTTATTAGGTGTTGGAATTTGTTTAAGTTTTAGCGTATTGCTGTACTTTTTAATGAATGCAATTAAGCACCGCTTTGATATGTATCCGCTTTTTACTTTGCTTGCTTTTAACAGCGCGGCTAAGTTATTAGTTGCACTGGATTTGGCAAGCCAAATAGACTTAATTACCAACACCGCAACCGTGTGGGATTTACGCGATGTATTAAGCGAAAACTCTGAGCTCGGGCGCGTACTGCGCGCCCTGGTTGGTTACGAGGCTACCCCGGATCTTATGAGTGTACTTATATATAGTACAAGTAGCGTGATATTTTTATCACTTTGTTATGTTATTTCGGCTTCAATTTCTAAGGAACGTGTATGAAAGCACTCAACCTATATTTAGCGCTTAGCTTTACCGTTTTTTGTTTGTTGGTACTTTCAACCCCAGCAAAGGCCGATGGAATTGTTGTTGATAAGGTATATCACCCCTATGTTTTACCTTTTGAGCGAGAGTTTGAATGGCGGTTAGTGTCGCACCAAACAGATAGTGGCAACATACTAGCGCAGCGTTTGGGTGGTGGCGGTGCTATTAACGATACAATGGCACTAGAAGGCTATTTAGTTGGTGAGCGAGATGACAACGGCGACTTTGGTTTAGAAGCTTATGAGCTTGAACTACGATGGCAATTAATTGAGCAAGGTAAATTATGGGCTGATTGGGGGGCATTATTTGAGCTTGAAAAAAAACATAATGAAGATGTGTATGAAGCAACTTCGGGTTTTGTGATCGAAAAAGAGTTTGGCAAAACAAGCTTAACTATGAATGCCTTTTTAGTGTACGAGTGGGGGCAGGATATTCAAAATGAATGGGAAAGCGAGTTTAGAGCGCAATATCGCTATCGCTATCGTTCTGCTTTTCAGCCATCTATTGAGGTGTACGTAGGAGAAGACTTTGTTGGCATAGGGCCTGGGTTTATAGGTTTGCAGCGTTTTGATGGACAAAAGCAGTTAAAATGGGAAGCGGGTTTTATCACTGAGATAAGCCAATCAGAAAAAAATCATAGTTTTAGGCTCGCATTAGAATTTGAATTTTAATAACCAAGGAAAGCGGTTTTGGTTGTTTATCACTCTGATTATAGATAGGTACTTGACATATTTTAAAAAATCTATATAGTGGGCTGCAGCTAGAAAGAAAGCATGTAAGCTATAAATCTCCATTTCGATGTTGTATAAGTAATACTTGTAGTACCGTCCTGAAGTTTTTAAAGTACCATCTCATTTTTTGCTACACCCGCTCTTATGAGCATATTTTTTATTTTATATCAGGATATTACAATGTCTAACATCGTATCAGGTACAGTTAAGTGGTTCAACGAGTCTAAAGGTTTTGGTTTCATCGAGCAAGAAAATGGCCCAGACGTTTTCGCACATTTCTCAGCAATCAAAAGCGAAGGTTTCAAAACTTTAGCTGAAGGCCAACGTGTAGAGTTCACTCTTTCACAAGGTCAAAAAGGTCCACAAGCTGATAACATCACAGCTGTATAATTTTACTTTTTAAGTAAAATGAAAAAAAGCGCTTAAGGCGCTTTTTTTGTGTCTGAAATTTGACTCAACCTAAGCTGCACCTATTATTAATGTAAGTTCATCAGTAGGTATCGTTATCATTAAATCCTTCCTTATACTTGTTTTTATATTTATCAGTCATTACGCACAGGCTGAAGGTTTCAAGCTCACGGTCTACACTGAGCACTTTTCGCCATACAATTTTGAAAACAAAGCGGGTCAACTTGTTGGCATAAATCTCGATATTGTAAAAGATGTATGCATTGCGTCAGACATTACCTGTGAATTTAAAATACTTCCTTGGAAACGTGCTTACAGCCTAGCCCAAAAAGATAAGCATTCAGGTATTATCTCTATCGCTAAAACATCTCAAAGAACGCCTATTTTTAATTGGGTAGGGCCTTTGGCATCCAGTGAAACATTTTTTTATAAACTTAAAAAAAATACTCAGTTAAAAATGAATAGCTTAAATGAAGCAAAGCAGTTTTCACTTGCTATCGTAAGAGGGGATATTTACGAATCCATAATTAAAAAAGTAGGGTTTGAAGCAGGTAAAAACCTTTTGTCCATAGGTGATGAAAAGCAATATATGCACTTGTTTTTAAATAGTAAAATAGATTTGATTTTAGGCTCTGAATACACCATTGGTTATCAACTTTCGCCTTTTGGGTATAGTGAAGACGATGTCGTTAGGCTGCAGGAATTACCATTACCTGAGATAGCAGGTAACTACATCGCGTTTAATAAATCAGTACCCAATTACATTGTAGAGCGTTTTAATAGGGAGTTTGAAAAGCTTAAAAAGAAGGATAACTTTTCGGCTTATAAAAAACGTTTTAAGCGCTAATGTTAGTACTTGTAAGGTAGCCCTTTCTTTTGCTTTGTTTTGAAAAATGCAGCTTGCAGTGTTTCTATTAAATGCATATCTGTTTTTTTATTCGCAGCTAAATAAGCATCAATTGTTAGCTCATCTATTTTATAAATAAACTTTAAGTGTGCTGGTTTGAGCTTTAGATAATCACTCATCTGCTGCATATATAAAGGATCGTCTACAATTAAATCTACTTTTTTAGCGAGTAGTAAAGAGTATGACTTTTGAATATCAGAGGTTAAAACAACTTCAAACCCCAGTTTTGCGAGGGTTTGTGTTGAAAAATCATTGCGCTGCATAGCAATTTTGTACACTTTGGCTTGTTCAGTAGTGTTTATAATAAGATCATCTCGCTCTGATAGGCCAATAAAGCCTAGTTCAAAACGTCCGACAGGTCCTATCCAATAAAATTTGTCTTCTCGCTCTACAGTGCGTGCAAGGCTGTATATAAAGGTATTTTTAAGCTCATCTGCAATTTTATAAGCACGTGCCCAAGGGTACATTTGAATGTTAGGTGTTAGATCGGCCTCAGCAAATATATCTCTAATAAATTGAGTACCTTCACCTGCTACCTCACCATCAATCAACACCTGGTTTGGCGGTGCTAACTCTGTAACAACAAGGATGGGTTCCTTTGCTTGAACATACACAGAACAAATTAAAAAAAGAGAATAAAGAATATATTTCACAATAGCGGATCGTTAGTCGGTTAGCTTAAGTAATATAAGTGTGGCTGAAAATACGAAAAACACAAAAAATATTTATGTGACTTTGTTACTAAGGTATTGGTTTATTTGAGTTATGTATAACCATAAATAAGGTTAAATAGCTTGAAGGTTGGAGAGTGTATAAATGTGGAAGGCCTAAAACGATAAAAGGGCCTTGCGGCCCTTGGTGAAGTATCGTTCAAGTCAGATAGAGCTTTAACCCCTTAAAGCGCTACCCTCTTGTTTTGCAACACCGGTGTTCATCTCAATAAGTTTCTAAGCTAGCGAGAGGAAAAACCCAGCAATTGCTGCGCTCATAAGGTTAGCCATAGATCCTGCTAACACTGCTCTGAGCCCTAAGCGTGCGATATCCTTCCGCCGACTAGGCGCCATACCGCCTAACCCACCTAGTAAAATGGCTATCGATGATAAGTTAGCAAAGCCACATAGAGCAAAAGTAACAATTGCTTGTGTGTGCGCGCTTAACGTATCGCGATAATTTATAAAGTCTAAGTAAGCAACAAACTCGTTCACTACTATCTTTTGACCAATAAAGCTGCCGGCTATAATTGCTTCATCCCATGGCACACCTAGTAACCATGCTACAGGAGCAAATACATAACCTAATATTTCTTGAAGCGTTAATGTTGGGTAATCAAACCACCCACCAATACCACCTAATAAACCGTTTAGTAGTGCAATTAGCGCTACAAAAGCAAGTAACATTGCACCTACATTAAGTGCTAAATGCATACCGTTTGCTGCACCTGATGCAGCTGCATCAATTACATTTACAGGCTTATCTTCGTCATCTAAATCTAAATCAGCTAAGTTATCTTTAGGCGTTTCAGTTTCTGGCACAATCATCTTGGCCATTAAAAAACCACCTGGAGCAGCCATAAAGCTCGCTGCTATTAAATACTTAAGATCTACGCCAATAATAACGTAACCGGCCATTACAGAGCCTGCCACAGTGGCTAAGCCACCTACCATCACTGCAAACAATTCCGATTTAGTCATTGTTGCTATAAATGGCTTAACTATTAGCGGTGCTTCAGTTTGGCCAACAAAAATATTTGCTGTCGCTGAAAGCGATTCTGTGCGAGAGGTTTTCAATAATTTTTGTAAACCGCCGCCTAAAATCCTAATTATCCAATCCATAATGCCAAGGTGATACAACACAGCAACAAGTGCTGAGAAAAACACGATAACGGGCAAAACTTGAATCGCAAAAATAAAACCTAATGTGTCTTGTGAGGCAAGTGGGCCAAACAAAAACCCAATACCGTCGTTTGCATAACCAATAACCGACGATACGGCTGCTGACATGCTCGTTAACACATTTTTTCCTGCTTCAAAAAACAGGACAAAACCGCCAATAACAACTTGCATCGCAAATGCTATACCAACGGTTCTTAAATTAATTGCCTTGCGATTAGTTGATGCCGCAAAGGCAATGCTTAGTAGCACACACATGCCCACTAAGCTCATAAATGTTGTCATACAAATGTTTCCCGTTGTTATTCTTGTAGTAAATATTTTATCTTACTTTTTATTATATCAATCGCAACGCGGTTCATACCGCCTCGAGTCACAACTAAATCTGCGTTATGCTTAGAAGGCTCAATAAATTGATAAAACATCGGTCTAACAGTTGCTTGATACTGCTCAACAACAGATTGTAATGTTCTGCCTCGTTGCTCCATATCACGTTGCATACGACGCATTAAGCAAATATCTAAAGGCGTATCTATAAACACCTTAATATCAAATTCTTTATTAAGCGCTTTGTCACTCAATAATAAAATACCTTCAACAATGAGTATTTTAGCAGCAGGCACTCGGCGAGTTTTCTCGCTACGTGTATGCTGTGCATAATCATACGTTGGTACTTCAACTGAATTTCCACTACGAAGCTGTGTTAAATGCTCAAGCATTAACGCATGTTCAAATGCATCAGGATGGTCGTAATTCGTTTGCGTACGATGCGCCATCGGTAAATGCGACTGATCCTTGTAGTAAGCATCTTCTTCAATAATGGCGATAGCGCCTGGTTCAAGCTCATTAACCAATTCATTGTATATAGTTTGGCTAAAAAGAGATTTGCCCGACGCAGACGCGCCTGCAATAGCTATAATAGTAGTTCGTGTCACTAAAGTTCTCACCCACACAGAAGGATATATTGTTGGTAGATCACAATAGCAAAAAAGACACGATTAATCTCTTTTGCTTCGCTTAAGAATGCAAATTTATAATGTTTAGGTTTTATGAAACAGGACTTTTGTCCTGTACGGAAAAATCGATCAGCGGATAAAGTAACCACCTAGAATCAAAGTGAGGTCAAAATGGCAAGAGCAATTATCTTAATGGCAGATAGCCTAGGAATCGGTGCAGCACCAGATGCAGATAAATTCGGCGATCTTGGGGCTAATACATTCGCTCACTTACTAAAAGCATATTACGACGAAACAGGCGCTGCATTATCGCTTCCTAACCTATCAAAACTTGGGTTAGTGGATGCATGTGAAGCTGCCGGTGGAGAACCGTGTTTAATTTCAGACCGCCAAGCTTCTCAAGGAGCATGGGGTTACGCTAAAGAATTATCTAGCGGAAAAGACACGCCATCAGGTCATTGGGAAATGGCAGGAGTACCTGTGTTATTTGATTGGGGATATTTCCCAAAAACACAGCCAAGTTTCCCACAAGAATTTATAGACGAGTTTATAGCTCGTACTGGTATCCCTGGCATTTTAGGCAACTGCCATGCATCGGGAACAACCATTTTAGAACAGCTAGGTGAAGAGCACGTAAAAACAGGTAAACCAATCTGTTACACCTCAGCTGATAGCGTGTTTCAAATAGCCGCGCATGAAGAGTCATTCGGCCTAGAGAAGCTTTATCAAGTTTGCGAAATCGCACGGGCGCTACTTGATGAAATGAATATAGGACGAGTGATTGCGCGGCCATTTTTGGGTTCAAATAGCCAAGACTTTGCCCGCACAGGTAATCGTCGCGACTATTCAGTGCTTCCGCCAGCACCAACATTGCTAGATGTGTTAGCAAAAGACGGCGGCGAAGTAATTAGTATTGGTAAAATTTCAGATATTTACGCGCATCAGGGCATAACCCAAAAGCATAAAGCACCTGGGCTTATGAACTTGCTAGAAAAAACCAGCGAAGTAATGAAAAGCGCACCAGATCATAGCTTAATCTTTACTAACCTAGTTGATTTTGATGAAAAATTTGGTCATCGCCGTAACCCAGTAGGTTATGCAAAAGCATTAAAAGAATTTGATGACTATTTACCAACTATACTAAAACAGTTAAACGCAGATGATATATTAATGATCACTGCAGATCACGGTTGTGACCCAACCTTTCCAGGTTCTGAGCACACTCGCGAATATGTACCGGTTATTGCATATAAACCAGGTATGAGTAACACACCTCTAGGTGAACGCAACAGCTTTGCAGATATCGGTCAAACACTGGCACAGTGGTTTAACTTATCTGCGCTTGATTACGGCGACAGCTTTTTAAATGAGCTAACAACGCCAAATAAAAAGGAAAACAATTAATGAGTACTCCGCATATCAGTGCAAACGTTGGTGATTTCGCCGAAACAGTATTAATGCCAGGCGATCCGCTACGTGCGCAATATATTGCTGAAAACTTTTTAGATGATGCAGTACAGGTTACAGGTGTTCGTAACATGTACGGTTTCACTGGTACTTACAAAGGTAAGCCAGTAAGCATCATGGGTTCAGGCATGGGCATTCCATCAATGTCTATTTATGCACGTGAGCTAATTGTAAGCTTTGGCGTTAAAAATATTATACGTATTGGTACGTGTGGCGGTATTGGCACAGATATCAAAATCCGTGACGTAATTTTTGCACAAGGTGCAAGCACAGATTCAAACGTAAACCGTGCACGTGTTCGTGGCTACGATTTTGCTGCTATTGCTAACTTTGACCTACTTTTAAACGGTGTAAACGCCGCTAAAGAGCTAGGAATAGAAGCAAAAGTAGGTAACGTATTTACAACCGACACTTTCTACCAAGCAGACGACTCGTTCTATAAAGACTTAGACAAGTTAGGCATGCTAGCAGTAGATATGGAAACAGCCGGTTTATATGGCGTTGCAGCTGAATACGGCGCAAATGCAATGGCATTATTTACAGTAAGTGACCACGTAATCACCGGTGAAGCAACACCTGCTGATGAGCGTCAAAGCACGTTTAACGAAATGGTTAAAATTGCATTAGAGTCAATAGCTTAAATAATACATAACAGTTCCTTGGTAACGTATTCACTAAGTTTTGGAGACACGCCCAAAGTGAAGTGAGACTAACCTCCAAAGCCGCATTTTATGCGGCTTTTTTTATGCCTGAAGAAAATGGGTAGCAGCTTCTAATTACCTATACCAATTCGCTTAATTAAGTGATCTATTTTGAGGATGGAAAACGTGTTGATAGCTAGGCAAAAAATTCGCTATTTAGTTGTTCTAAATGAGAATTTTTTAACGCAGGTAGCGACACGTTTAGCCCCTAAAAATGATTAAGTATTATTGCGGGTTGGTATTAATTCAACCATCCTAAAAACTACGTTTTTAAACGCCTGCAAGCAGCGCGTCTACAGGTAAATTAAACTGCTGAGTGTAAGTTTTCCACGTAGGCGCAGAGCTTGCTCGCGCGAGAAGCACTTAAGCTAACTACTCTAAAAGCGCAGCATCTCTAAACCTATTTGTGTATAACAGCCCTAAAAAACAATATGCACGCAGAGAAGAAAAGGAGGAGCAAATGAGAAGAGCAAAACCAATGCTGACTCGGCATTATAAAAGTACAAGCGTTGCTTTAAAAGCTTGTAACCTGCGCGAATAGCTGTGTTTATACCAAGTTTAGAGTATGACTTGTTGCTCATGTTAGAAGCACAGTTTCTGATTGTTTTTATTATTTTAACTTCTAAGCTCTTCTCTAAAAGCGCAGCGTCTCTAAACCTCTTTGTGAATTAATCACTTTTGATCTTAGCTCTACGCTAGAGCTGAGTTTGTAGAGCGCAGTTAAGCTTCTAATTACACAACAAACTTTACCTTTAAAAACAAAAAAGGGCCAAGGCCCTTTTTTATGGTGTTGCGCCTAATCATACAGGCCAAATTCTGAGTGCTTAAACAACTTCACCAGCCACTATCGTATTAAAGCTGTCGTTGTCATGCAGGCTTGCAAATGCGCTCTCGTGTAATAATTCATTACGTAAGTTTGGAGAGTATTCAAGTGCCATTTTAATATCGGCTAAGGCATCAGCATGCTTATGTGTTAGTGCATAAGCACAGGCTCGTTGCCAATAGGCATAACCATAGTCACTATCTATATCAATAGCTTGATTACACAGCTCAATGGCTTGTGCTGTTTCGTTTATTTCTAGTAGTGCATCGGCTTTATAAGCAATGGCTTCCACATCTTCAGGTTTGCGATTGAGTATTTCGTCAAAAATTTCAATTTTATTTGCAAAATCACTTTCTAGGTTTGCGCGCATCCACAACGAATGAACTTCGTTAGTCACCGATATGCGCTCTTGGTTGCTGAGTATTTCTTCTGAGCGAACGCGTAGTTTTTCTTCAAGAATTTTTAATCGGTCTTCATACTCGTCTGTAATTACACTCACACGCGTATTTACAATATCTTCTACTTTGTTTTTAACATCGCGCAACGAGTTCCAACCCACTAAAACTAAAATCGACGCCGTAGCGGTAATTATAAAAAACACATTATTAATGGTATCTGTAGTGTACGTTAATGCGCGATCGGCAGTATCAAGCTGCGCATGAGTAACCTGCTTAGTTACATCTTCACGAAGCTTTTGCTGATCTTGCCTAACTGCTTTTAGCTCATCTAATATGTAACGTTCCATTAGCGGCTTATACATAGGCTCTTTGAGTTGTTGAAGAGCTTGTTGCTCTTGTTGTGCTGTAGGTGAAGCTGGTTGCTTTTCAGCAGAGTTCACTATGCCCGAAAACAAAGTTAAACAAACAAAAAGTACAGATAGGTAATAACGCATTGGTACGCCTAATTAAATTAATTACTGTAATAACTTTAACATGCAGGGCTTAATGGCACTAGGGCGTGTTGTTCTTTGTGGATTAAAATTGACCTAATTTAGATAGGAGCAATAGTTGTAAAATTTTTTTAGCCTAGTGAGCTTAGCAATAATAGGGTAAAGCGTGAGCATATTACCCATGCTCAGGTAATTTGAGTAAAAATAGGCAAAAAAAACCAGCTCAAGGTGAGCTGGCAAAAACTGCTTAAAACAACAATATGTCGTAGGGATTCACAGGAGAACAACTTCATACTAACTGAATATTTATGAACAAATACTTAATTCAATTCAACTAGTTAAAAATATAAGAATACTCAAAGTATTCGGTTTATAAAGTAAAGGTGCATTGGGCTTAAGTAATGCACCTTTATCATTATAACTATCTAACTACAATTTCATGGTGAAGGGGGGTATTCCAATGTGCGCTTTAGTAAACTAAAGCCACTTTCAAACCCTTCACACACCATTACGCCGAAATTTTTCAATTCGATCACAGGTCTAGTAAAAAGATTAAGGTTAATTCACCGATTTTTAAATTTTTTATTTTGCGTAATGCTTTATATGAGCACCATCTGACTTTTTTACTATTATTTTAAACGCCACTTTAAGCCTATTGTTAAATACATCATTAACGTAAGGGCAATCAAAAATATAAATTGGAGCAATCGTTTTAAATAGTATGTTGAGGCTGGCGTAGCATAATTTATACGCCTATATTAAGGATACGTAAGCACTTAGGTAGGCACGCTGAGTAAAAAGTAAGCCTATTAAATAAAAATAACCGTTACTTTTTAAAAAGTTATAAACACATAAGCAATAATACTGATTGATTAAGTATTTTACTTTTCTATTTTAAGGATTTCACAATGAGCAAGCCAACAGCGGGTAAATGCCCTGTTATGCACGGTAGTAATTCAGTTGTTTCTAAAGTAAACACCGATTGGTGGCCAAACACACTCAACTTAGACATTCTTCATCAACACGATACTAAATCAAATCCATACGGCACTAATTTTAACTACGCAGAAGAATTTAAATCTCTAGATTTAGACGAAGTAAAAGCCGACTTAAAAACCTTTATGACCGACAGCCAAGATTGGTGGCCTGCCGATTGGGGGCATTACGGTGGTTTAATGATTCGTATGGCATGGCACTCAGCGGGTACGTACCGTTTATCTGATGGTCGTGGTGGCGCAAGTACCGGTAATCAACGTTTCTCGCCTTTAAATTCATGGCCAGATAACGCAAGCTTAGATAAAGCACGCAGACTTTTATGGCCACTTAAGAAAAAATACGGTAACAAACTCTCATGGGCCGATTTATTTATTCTTGCTGGTAATATGGCATACGAATCAATGGGTCTTAAAATTTATGGTTTTGCGGGCGGCCGTGAAGACATTTGGCATCCAGAAAAAGATATTTACTGGGGTGCAGAAAAAGAATGGTTAGCACCAAGTGATGAACGCTACGACAATGTAGAAAAACCAGACACCATGGAAAACCCATTAGCCGCAGTACAAATGGGCCTAATTTACGTTAACCCTGAAGGTGTTAATGGTATACCAGATCCACAAAAAACGGCAGATCACGTACGTGAAACATTTGCTCGCATGGCGATGGACGATGAAGAAACCGCAGCGCTAACAGTGGGCGGCCATACAGTAGGTAAAACTCACGGTAATGGTAAAGCAGAGCACTTAGGTCCAGAGCCAGAAGCAGCAGACGTACACGAGCAAGGTTTAGGTTGGAACAGCACCAAAGAAGGCGGCTTTGGTCGTCATACTGTAACTTCAGGCCTTGAAGGCGCATGGACCACACACCCAACTACATGGGATAACGGATACTGCCACTTACTTTTAAATTACGAATGGGAATTAACAAAAAGCCCAGCTGGCGCTCATCAGTGGGAACCTGTAAATATTAAAGAAGAAGACAAACCAGTAGACGTAGAAGATTCATCAATTCGTTTAAACCCAATGATGACCGATGCCGATATGGCCATGAAAGTGGACCCTGCGTACCGTAAAATCATTGAGCGTTTTTATAACGACTTTGAATACTTCTCTGATGTATTTGCACGTGCATGGTTTAAGCTAACTCACCGCGATTTAGGTCCTAAAGCATGTTACTTAGGTAAAGATGTACCAAGCGAAGACCTAATTTGGCAAGATCCTATTCCAGCAGTTGATTACACATTATCAGACGATGAAATCACAAGCTTAAAAGCACAGCTACTTGATTGCGGTGTAAGTGCAAGTGATTTAATAAATACAGCGTGGGATAGTGCACGTACGTATCGTGGTTCTGATAAACGCGGTGGCGCAAATGGCGCACGTATTCGTTTAGCACCACAAAAAGATTGGCAAGGTAACGAACCTGCGCGTTTAGCAAGTGTACTTAGTGCCCTTGAAAAAGTACAAGCGGGTTTATCTAAGCCAGTAAGCATGGCCGATTTAATCGTTTTAGGTGGCACAGCGGCTGTAGAGCAAGCTGCAAAACAAGCCGGTGTTGATGTAGCAGTACCATTTGCACCAGGACGAGGAGACGCAACAGACGAAATGACTGATGCAGAATCGTTCGATCCGCTTGAGCCTGTTCATGATGGATTTAGAAACTACCTTAAAAATGACTTTAGCGTATCCTCAGAAGAGCTATTGTTAGAGCGCAGCCAATTAATGGGCTTAACAGCACCAGAAATGACTGCACTTATGGGCGGCATGCGTGTACTAGGCACAAACTACGCGGGCACTAAGCATGGTGTATTTACTGATAATGTAGGCACGCTATCTACCGACTTTTTTGTAAACCTAACCGACATGGCTAACAACTGGAAGCCACTAGAGCCAGGTATATATAATATTGTTGAGCGCAAAACAGGCACCATTAAATGGACTGCCACACGCGTAGATTTAGTGTTTGGTTCAAACTCTATTTTACGTGCCCTAAGTGAGTTTTATGCACAAGACGATAATAAAGAACGTTTTGTACATGACTTTGTAAATGCATGGGTAAAAGTAATGAACGCAGACAGGTTCGATCTTAAATAATCTGTACGCTAAATAAAAACGGGGGAGTATTGAATACTCCCCCGTTTTTTATGCGTTTTAATTTCACGGCTAGATAAGCCCGCTTTTTTTAAAGCAATAAAACTTATAAAAGTGCAAAAAGCTTTTGTAGTTGTGGCATATATTCGCTCACAAGTTCAAGGTTGTTTTCGCTTACTAAAGATTCTGTAGACTCCTCAGCTGCGCTTGACGATTTACCAAACGAACCCATTAATGAGCTAGCGCCTTTATCTTTAGCACTTTTCATACTTTGAAAACCGCCCATTACTTTATTAGCAGTTTCTTGATTATCAGCAGAAAGGCCCGACTTAAGATTTTCGATATAAGCCATTGATACTTCAGAACCTACAGTTACTAGCTGCTCTGGCGTAAAACCGTAACGGTTTGTAACACTCGCAAAGCTTTTGTATAGGTCTTGTTCTTTAATCATGCTTAATGCACTGTTAGCTAAAGAGCTTTGTTCGTCAACACTTTGATCAGCAGAACCACCTAGCATACTTGCTAAATCTAAGTTTTTTAACGACTCTTGGCTGCTTGCCCAGCTAGTCACAGCTGGCAGTGCTTTCATATAGCTTTGAAGTTGACCTTCGTTAATATCCTCTGCAAGGCTTGAGAAACTCATCGCTAATAAGCTAAGTGATACAAGTATTTTTTTCATTGAGCATTTCCTAGTATTAAAGTAGTGCCAATTAGAAGCTAATAAGCAACACTTGCCAACACAAAATAAAATATTGGCTGATTTATAGTACAATTTATGAGAATTCATTTAAGTTCTAAGAATTTAGTTGATTCACCACAAGCTAATGTACTGATGATATAATGTATTTTTGACAAATAGAGCTGAACACAATGTTAACAATTTCAAATACTGTCACTATCGATGAATGGGAACTAGAGCTCACAGCTATTCGTTCGCAAGGTGCCGGTGGTCAAAATGTTAATAAAGTAGCAAGTGCAATTCATTTACGTTTTGACATTAACCGCTCTAAATTACCTGACTTCTACAAAGAACGCTTACTTGCATTAAATGATACAAGAATTACCAAAGACGGCGTCTTAATCATTAAAGCGCAAAGCCACCGTACCCAAGAGCTAAATCGAGAAGATGCCCTTAAGCGTTTAAAGGATTTAATCCTTAGTGCTACGGTAGTTAATAAAGCGCGTCGAGCCACCAAGCCCAGCCGTAATTCACAGCGAAAGCGCATGGACAAAAAAACCAAGCATGGGCAAAACAAAGCGCTACGCGGCAGCATAAAGTTTTAGCTTTAAATGATATTAATAAAGTAGATTAGGGGCTTGATATTTACATGCATGCACTATTTTTACACCGTATTGCTTGTATAAAAATATAAGTGAGGGCTAGCCTCACTTATAATAACTATTAATATTTACTTAGCCATCTCTAAATCAGATTCTGCATCTGCCAACATTGCAAACTCTTCATCAGCGCTTTTAGCAACTAAGTGTTTTGAGCTGTAGCCAAAGTAATATACGGCGCCCATAATAAACAGCATTATAGTGTATAAAAATGCACGAGGGTCGAACGCATACACACCCGTTAATGCTATAAGCGAAAGCACTAAAGCAATACTTGACGTTACTACGCCCCCTGGGGTTTTATACGGGCGAGGTAAATCAGGTTGTTTAACGCGTAGCAAAATATGGCTCAGCGCCATTAATGCATACGATACAGTTGCACCTACTACAGCCATTGCAAGTATTAAATCACCCTCGCCACTGAGTGATACTAAAAAACCAAATATGGCAGGTACAATCAACGCACGTGCTGGCACTTTGCGATTAGTTGTAATCGACAACGAACGCGATAAATATCCGGCTCTAGATAAAGCAAACACTAAGCGACTATAACCATAAATAATAGAGAAAAACGAAGCAACTAAACCCGCAAGCCCTAATATATTTACTACAGTTGCTAAGCCCTCACTACCCGATGCATTTAATGCATCAACCAAAGGTACAGCACTTGCGCCCATTGCAGCAGCACCGCCAGCGCCAGGCACTAAAACAACAACTAAAAAAGCAGTAAATAACAAAAAGATCATTGCACCAATAATGCCTTTTGGCACATCTTTAGCGGGATCTTTTGCCTCTTCTGCAGCAAGCGGTACACCTTCCACCGCTAAAAATAACCACATGGCAAACGGTAATGCAGCCCAAACCCCGTACCAACCTAAAGGTAAAAACTCACTGGCTCCCACTGCATCGGTTACGGGGACGTCAAATAAGCGTGATGCATCAAAATTTGTAATTAAAACAAAAGCCGTTGCAATAATAGCTAATACTGCTAAACCACTTATTACCATCATTACTTTAAGTGCTTCTCCTACGCCTGCTAAATGAATTCCCACAAATAGTAAGTAAAATAATGCATATACCCATGGTCCATTAAACCCAGTGAGGGCTTCAACTGCAGAGCCTATAAAAATAACAATAGCAGCGGGTGCTAAGGCGTATTCAATTAATACCGCAAGCCCGGTTAAATAGCCTCCCGCAGGCCCCATAGCTTGGCGCGCAAAACTATAACCACCGCCTGCTGCAGGTATTGCAGCTGACATTTCAGCAAGCGACAATACCAGCGCTAAATACATAACTGCCATTAACACTGCAGCAATGGCAAAGCCACCCCAACCCGCTTCGGCAATACCAAAGTTCCAACCTGCAAAGTCACCCGATATTACATACGACACACCCAAACCTGCGAGTAATAACCACCCCGCAGTACCTCGTTTTAACTGTCTTTTAGCAAGGTACTCTGTATTATTAGTAGACATAACCCTTCTCCGTTGATGTTTAGTTTTTATTGTTTTATTTCATGTGTTTTTAATTAAAATTACTCAGCAATTAAAAAGTTAGTGGTTGAAACCTGATGCTCAATTACATCGTCTTGTGTACGGTCTTTTAAATTAACCCCAGTTAGTTTTAGTTTTTTAGCTTCACGTAATAAGTACAGCGCACGCCTAGCCGCTTCTGTATAAGGTAGGCCTGCTGGGCGAATATTCGATATGCAATTACGACATGCATCGTTAAGTCCTGTTTTAGGCTCCCATGTTAAATACAAGCCAAGGCTATCTGGCGAACTAAGTCCTGGGCGCTCTCCTATTAACACCATAACCACCTGCGCATTTAGCAACTCACCTATATCGTCGCCAATTGCTACTCGACCTTGTTCAACCAAAGTAATGGGGGCAATTTTAAATTGCTTGTCTGTTGTAAGGTGCGCTAATAGCTCTGTTATAAATGGGCATGCATTTTTTTGTACCGCTAACGAGGAGAGTCCATCAACCACTACAATCGCTAAATCGTATTTAGCCTGTGTAGTGTGCTTTTGTTTATTCATATAGCTGAGAAGTATTTGCCTACCATTTTCATCAAGCTTGCGGCCTAAATCAGGTCGCTGAAGGTAAGTAACCCTGTCAACAGCTTGGCTGTGTAAATGCAGGGGAGGGGCAACATCTTTTAATACGCTAATACTGCCTAGTTGCTCAGTCATTTCGTTAATATCAAGCGGAAAACTCACTGCATCGCGCGCTTGTGCATGAGATAGCTGAAAAGCCAGCATTTCTGAGGTTGGCAAACTTATACCCGCACGCCCAAGCCCAATACGGGCGTCGGTAAAACGGCGTAAATCACTCCAAGGATTGTGCACTACATTACCGTTATTTTTATGCTTGTTTACTGAGTCATCTAAAGGAGTGCTCTGTTTTAAACGTGATTTCATGAGCCACCTCCAGTAATTGCACCCAGAGGTTTAGCAAAAGCGGGAGGCAAGGTATCTGAAAGTGTAATATCGGAAGTGCTTTGCATTATTTTCATTTTGCTTAGCCATGCTTCAAACTCAGGGGCAGGTCTAGAGCCAAGTACACGGCGAACATATAATGCATCATGAAACGACGTAGTTTGGTAATTAAGCATAATATCGTCAGAGCCAGGTATTCCCATTACAAACGAGCAACCAGCAACACCTAATAGCGTAAGCAAGTTATCCATATCGTTTTGATCAGCCTCTGCATGATTGGTGTAACACACATCGCATCCCATCGGTATACCTAGTAACTTAGCGCAAAAATGATCCTCAAGTCCTGCTCGGGTAATTTCTTTACCATCAAACAAATATTCAGGGCCAATAAACCCCACCACGGTATTAACCAGTAACGGGTTAAACTTACGAGCAACGGCATAAGCGCGAGCTTCACACGTTTGCTGATCAAGCTCATGATGCGCATTTGCTGAAAGCGAACTGCCTTGCCCAGTTTCAAAATACATTACATTATTGCCAACAGTGCCGCGCTTTAAACTCAAAGCCGCATCTTGCGCTTCAGCTAAGGTATTTAAATTAAAACCAAAACTTGAATTAGTAGCCTCTGTGCCACCAATCGACTGAAATACTAAATCAACCGGTGCGCCAGCTTCTATACATTCAATGGTGTTAGTAACATGGGTGAGCACGCAGCTTTGGGTTGGTATGGCGTACTTTTGAATAACATCATCCATTAACGTCATTAATTTAATGGCTTGGGCAACGTTATCGGTTGCAGGGTTTATACCTATTACTGCATCGCCATTACCGTATAGCAAACCATCAAGCATGCATGCAGCAATACCATTAATATCGTCAGTTGGGTGATTTGGTTGTAAACGTGTAGATAAACGCCCGGGGAGGCCAATAGTATTTCTAAAAGCACTCGTAACATGGCACTTTTTAGCAATTAATATGAGATCTTGATTGCGCATTATTTTGCTAACAGCAGCAGCCATTTCCGGCGTAATACCTTGCCTTATACTTGCAAGGACAGCAGGTGTTGCAAAGTCACTTAAAAGCCAATTACGAAAATCGCCTACGGTTAAATGTGCAATAGCCATAAAGGCATTTGCATCGTGATCGTCAATAATTAAGCGTGTAATTTCGTCATCTTCGTAGGGAATAAGTACCTCATTTAAAAATGTTTTAAGAGGTATATCCGCCAATGTCATTTGTGCCACAGCACGTTCTTGTGCTGATTGTGCAATTACGCCCGCTAAGCGATCACCCGAACGCTGCGGTGTAGCTTTAGCCATTAACTGGGCTAAGTTCTTGAATTTATAAGTATGTGTACCTAAAGTGTAACTGTACGCTTGCCCCATGATTTACTCCACATAACTAATATGATCAACCTTGGTATAGGTTTTGCTGCATCTTTAGCTATAAATCAATATTGAATAGTTACAAGACAGCTTATTTTGTACCAAGTAACTATCGAATTTTGGCAAAAGATTATTTATTAAACCAATTCAATTGGTTACACACGAAAAGCGGTGTTAACTTAAGCATAATGAAAGTGTAACGAAAAAGAGCATCCCCGATATGGCGCAGCAAAGTAGCTTCAGCGCACCACTAAAGAGCAAGGTGCAAACACACGATATAGACGAGCAAGCGCATAGCCTTACTCAATGGCAGCAAAAATACGATCAAATGAGCGACGGCAGCTTTTATGGTTGTATTGAAGAAACGGATTACGCCAATATTCATGTGTTTAAAGAATACACTGAGCGAGCGCTTCGTCAGCAATGTAACATAGCCCCTAATTCGGTTTGGCTCGGCATTCCTTGTCAGTCACAGCAAAGTAAAATTAATGGTTTAAGTGTGGCAAGTAATCAATTTATGTGCCGTACCAGTGATAACGACTTTGAGTTGATAACCCCTGAGCAATTTAATATTTATGGTTTGGTAATCGATTGGAACTCAATTGAATATATGGCGCAGCTCCAAGGCGTAACATTGAAAAACCTGGCATCTGCACAATCAGCTCGTTTATCGGTGAGCAACTCATCTTTGCAAACGGCAAGACAAATAATTAATAGCATGGTTGTAGGCAAGGGCTTTGGACTTAGAACCGAATCACAACAAGATATGCTAAACATGTTGGCACTACACTTATTACAAGCAGACAATACGCAGCAAAATATTGCGCCAAGTTATAAACACCGCAAAGCCGTAGTAGATAAAGTAAAAGATTACGTGGCCACAAATCCACAAAACCCAATAACCATAACCGAGCTGTGCGAGCTTTCCTTTGTAAGTAGGCGCACACTTCAGTATAGCTTTGAGAGTATTTTAGGAATTAACCCTTTGCGGTTTTTACGTTTAACACGCTTAAATAATGTAAGGCGGGAACTAAAAAAACCAAACCAAGATAAGCCCATTTCAGTAATAGCAGCCAATTGGGGATTTTGGCACGCGGGACAATTTGCTAAAGATTACACGCAACTATTTGGTGAAAACCCATCACAAACAGTTAAAAGTAATAGTTTTAAAGGTTAGAAACTACACTTCTAACGTGAGCACGTTTCTTCTACAGACCATACTTTAACTTGAGTTAAACACCTGTGGACGCGCAGCTTGCTGGCGTTTAAAAGCACCGCTTTTACATTTAGTCGGATGCATTAGTAAACAAGTAATTAAATCACCACCGAGAAGTGAAGGAGAAAACAAGGAGTAGTGACTAACCATTACTCGTGTTTTCTTTGTGTAGTGCACAGCGCATCGGTGAACTCGGTGGTGAAATATCATATAACTTAAACAAATGGACTTTGTCTGCTCATTTACTCCTCTTTTTCTTCTCTTTGTGCATTCATATTTTAAGGGCTGTTATTCACAAAGAGGTTTAGAGGCGCTGCGCTTTTAGAGGACAGCTTGGAAGTTAAAATAATAAAGAACTAAAAGTAACAGCGAGGTATAAAACCTCGCTTACTATATTCAAAAGCCCTATTTGATCGGTGCTATTTAAGCCGCGATTAAATAGGACTCTTGTCCTGAATGTTTGTTGCTACGTTTAAACGAGCCTTTGCCTTTTTTAGCTTTAACCACTTGTGGTTTAAATAATTTAGAGGTGACCATTGCCGCTAGTGCATTGTGGTTTATAACGCCTCGCCCTGTGTCTACCGCGCTGGTATTTGCGGTTTTTGTTTTAGATTTTTTAGTCATATATTTCCTATAAACTAATGGTTATTTTAAGTTAAATAATAAAGAGGCTTTTATATTGGCCTATTTAAGAGATGGCGATTGTAGGCTTAATTTTCAACCGCGCAAGTATTTTTAACATCCATTTGGTAGTTTTTTAATAATAAAAAAGCATAAAAAAAGCGCAGTTAATAACTGCGCTTAATATTACTTTAGTTTGCTTGATAAATTAAAAACTAAAGCTTACTTTTGCGTAGTACGTTCTGCCGTCAAAGCCGTATGGCAATGCGCGTACTGGGTATTTAAATGCGCCGTTGGTGATAAAATTAAGTACTTCGTCGTCGCCTAATTCATCTGGTGTTTCGTCAAATACGTTATCGGCACCCACCGAAAGCGCAAACATGTCATTAATTTGGTAACTAACATTTAAATCAACTAACACAGCAGACTCAACCGTACTTGTTGGTTTAAATGACCCCGTAGGCGAAAGCTCACCAGGTAATGAAATATGGTCGTTACCAAAGTATTTTACATCTGTTTCGCCAAAGTAGTTAAAGCGAATGGTTGATGTGTAGGCATCGCGTTCGTAGTCAAACGTAAGCGTTGCACGCTCACTTGGTTG
This sequence comes from Pseudoalteromonas sp. SG43-4, assembly GCF_014164325.1. Classification (NCBI taxonomy): domain Bacteria; kingdom Pseudomonadati; phylum Pseudomonadota; class Gammaproteobacteria; order Alteromonadales; family Pseudoalteromonadaceae; genus Pseudoalteromonas; species Pseudoalteromonas sp. SG43-4. The sequence goes on from NZ_JACJFB010000003.1 coordinate 201,355, forward strand.
TCCGTCGGTAAAAAAGCTGCGTTGTAAATCATCAAAAGCAACCGCTTCAGGAATACCGTCTTCTGCATTTACGCTGTCAATTTTAGTATCGTTGAGGTTACCTGCAAAGGTTACTCCTAAATTACCGCCTTCAACTTCAGTGCGGTACGATGCAATAATATCAACACCTTGCGTAGTAGAATCAACCGAGTTTGAGAAGTAGTTAGCTTGCACTGCACCCGTTGCTTGTAGCGCTGCAACTGCTTCTGAGCTAAACGATACGTCGTCAGCCGAAAGTAAGCTGCCAAGTGTAATACGGTCTTCAATTTCTACGCGGTAAAAATCAACCGTTAACGAAAGCTCGCTTGTTACATCGTAAACAAAACCAGCACTGTAGTTTGTTGATGTTTCAAGCTCTAAGCTATCTACGCCTAACGCACTTGGGAAAGCGGTCCCTGTGTTTGCCGTGAACGACTGCGTTAATGTACCGTCTGAGCCTAAGTTAGTTGTAAAGGCTGTATAACCACTTTGTTGAAGTGATGGCGCTCTAAAACCAGTAGACAGTGCACCACGTACTGCAAAGTCATCTGAAAATTCATAGCGTGTTGCTAATTTACCAATTAAATCATCCCCAGCATCTGAGAAATCTTCATAGCGTAGCGCACCACTTACGTTCCATGCGTCGGTGATCATAGTTTCTACGTCTACATAAACTGCGTAGCTGTTACGGTCGCTATCGTTAGCCGCTTCAGGGCGAAGGCCGTTATAAGCTTGAAAACCACACTGTGCAAATTGATCCGGATCGTTTACTGATGGGTACGAGGTATCCATATTTGCTAACCCACACGCGTATGATGCTTCATCGCCAGGCACTATTTCGTAGTTTTCTTTACGGTATTCGGCGCCTACTGTTACATATAAAGGCTCACTACGGCCAATATCTACAATACCGTTTACATCAAGGTTAACCGTTGTTTGATCGAATCTAAAACCACCTGAGTAACCGCCAGTAGGCCCTGAGTTTGCTGCAATGTCGGCATCGCTTGCATCTGGGTTATTAAATAAATACTCAGCCGCGTAAGAAGCATTTAATGTATTGCGTGATGTAAAATCGTATTGGTTTTCACCATAAACAGCAGATACATCGTAAGTCCAATCTGTGTTTATATCGCCTTTAAACCCAAGCGCGACTGAAATATCTTGTGCTTCGTTATATATGCGCGGTAAAAAACCATCGCTGTATACTTGGGTTACGTTTTTAGAGGCTTCGTTAAAGTTACGGTAAAAACCATTACCTAGCGCCGTGCGCTCAGAGTAGCCACCAAACGAGTAAAGCTCGCCGTCGCCCATTGGTAATGCCATGTTGTAAAATAACGACGTAAATTCACTTTCTGAGTTACCTTGGCCCCAGCGTACATCTTCACTTAGCGTACCTGGTTCAACATTAAGCGAACCCCCCGTATCGCGCTCTGCACGGTTAGTGCCGTCGGCATCACGGTACTCAAGCGATAGGTTAATAAAGCCGCCTTCGTTACCTAATTCAAAACCACGGTTTAAACCTGCTGAAATAGTGTCGCCGTCACCTTCACTTGTGCCGCCGTATTGTACAAAACCCGTTGTAATACCGGTTGAGTTATTAAGAGATAAGTTAATAACACCTGCAATAGCATCAGAGCCATACTGCGCTGCAGCGCCGTCGCGTAATACTTCAACGCCTTTAAGTGCTGTTAGCGGAATGGCATTCATATCAGTACCCGCAGCGCCTGCGCCTACTGTACCGTTAAGGCCAAAAATTGATTGGTTATGACGACGTTTACCATTTACTAATACAAGGGTTTGATCTGGTTGTAAGCCACGAAGTGTTGCAGGTCTAAATAAATCAGAACCGTCTGAAACTTGTGTACGCGAAAAGTTAAATGAAGGCGCTGTCGCTTGAAGGCTTTGGCCTAATTCGGTAAAACCACCTTTAGTTAAATCATCCGCGTCAATTAAATCAATAGGAGAAGAAGACTCTGTAGAGGTACGGTTAGATACACGCGATCCTAATACAGATATTTGCTCTATGTTTTTAGCAGCTTGCACTGGTGCTTCTTCAGCGTTAACAATGCTTGGTGCGCTAAACGCGAAAGCAACGGCTACAGCAAGTGTGTTTAAACGGTATGTTGACATAGTGACGACCCTGTTTTTTGTATTCTTAATAATATGTGTGTGGTTATGATGCTCACAACCTGTTGCAAACATCCTAGCAACATATGCAAACAAAAAGAAATGAAAAAAACTAAATATTTGGTCTAAGTATGCAAATAAACTTCAAGATAAGAAAAAACCACATCAAATTGGTTAAAATACGTGCTAAGAAGGGATTAAACATCAAAAAACAGAATGTTTAACACTTTATTTACAATGTGGTTTTGTTCGTTATTTTACACTTTTAAAGGTAATAGGCAGCGAATGGTCGTACCTGTGCCTAATGTACTGTTAACTTCTACTTTTCCACCGTGATCGCTCACCATAGCGTATACAAGTGTCATACCCATACCGGTGCCTTTTCCGACTTCTTTTGTTGTGTAAAAAGGGTCAAACATATGTGCTATTGTGTCTTCATTCATGCCACAACCGTTATCTTTTATTTCAATACAAATATTTGTGTGTAGTTCAAAAATATTGACTTCAATAATGCAGCCTTTTTCTAAATCTAACTCGCAAGCTTGCCAAGCATTCATTAAAAGATTTACAAAAATCTGATTAATTGACGATAAATTGCACCAAATGAGTGGTAGGGGTTCAAACCGCGTTTTTATTTCGCATAATTTAAGTTTGCTACTCAATAACCTTAAAGCATTATTAGCACCCGTTGTTACATCGGCTAATTGTTTATCTTGAGAAGAGGTGGGGTGGGCAAAGTTTAATAAGTCATGCACTATTTGTTTTATACGTTTAAGTCCTTCAACGCTGTCGTTAATTTGTCCCTGCAAATTGTTATAAATCCACGCGTACGGATACTGTAAATTGAGTATGTCGATTTCGTGTTTAAAACGGCTCTCTTTAATTTCGTTATTTAAATATTGTTCGTTAAGTTTTAGCAGCGCTACAAGTAAAGGGCTTGCGTTTTGTAGGCTCTCTACGTTACTCATTGCATAGGCAAGTGGGGTATTTATTTCGTGGGCAACGCCTGCGCTCAGTGTACCTAAGGTTGCCATTTTTTCTGTTTGCACAAACAGCATTTGTTGGTGTTCTAAGTCGGCTACTTTTTTTTGTAGTTCATTATTTATGGCAACTAAAACGCTACTTTTATCTTTGAGTAATTGCTCTGCGGCCAAGCGCAGCTTTTGTTCGTTTAAAAAAGCACGTTCAAAATTACCATCTGATCCATCCATTCCCTTCATCCATATAGATAACTTTATACTTAACGTTTAGTCGTCTGTATGCAAATTTGCAACTTTAGTGCAGCCAAGGCCTAATATTATGCATAAGTAATTATCTACTTATTGCTAATAACTCCATTATGTAAATACCACTTAATATAAAAGGTAGGCACAAACACACCATAGAGTATTTTTTTAAGCTATTATTTAACCAGAAGTAATTTAAAGGCGACTCAATGACTCAAGTAACACCAAGCATACCAATAAATCAGGTTGATGTACTTTGCATTGATGATGATGAAATAGTACTACGCACGTTAACACGGCTACTTGAAGTAAATGGCCTGTCGGTTATTGTTTGCGATAACCCGCAAAGTGCACTAACGCTTTTTAAAAATCATGAGTTTGGTTTAATTATTAGCGATATGCGTATGCCGGTAATGAACGGTGCCGAGTTTTTAGAAAAAGCGCGTGCGCTGGCACCCGACACCCAACGCATTTTATTAACCGGCTACGCCGACATACAAACCACCTTAGCGGCTGTTAATCAGGGCCAAATAAATGGTTATATTCAAAAGCCTTGGCAAAACGATTTATTACTTCGTAGCATTAGAGATAGCCTAGAAAAATTTGCACTAAAAAAACAAAATCAAAAATTAGAGGCACAAGTTAAAGCGCAAAACCAAGAGTTGCTAGAGCTTAATAACTCGCTTGAACAACGAGTAGAAAAACGCACCTTACAAATCAAACAGGTTTTAAAAAAGCTTGAAGACGCCAACGAGCGCGAAAAACAAGAGCATAAATCGACCGTAGAGCTGCTATATAATTTTGTTAACGCAAACCCTTACCTAGATGGTAACAAAGCACAAAATATTGCTAACACCTGTACACAAATAGCACTTTATTTAAACTTGTCGCAAAAAAGCATTGATCTTGCCCCTATGGCTGGTTACTTGGCGCAAATAGGCTTGCTTGCTATGGATCCTGATCTTTATAAAAAACCAGTTAACCGCTTAAACGAGCAACAACGCAAAACCTTTTATACTCACCCAAGTACTGCACAATTAATGTTAATGCCAGCAATACATTTACATGACTTGTCGGATGCTATTTATTATCAGTTTGAGCGCTTTAACGGAAACGGAATGCCCAAAGGCCTTGCCGGAAACGACATACCAATAGGCGCTATGGTGCTAGGTTTAGCGCGCGACTATTGGGACGCGTTTGAGCAAAGCAATGCAAGTGATGAAAAGCAGCGCCACGATGACGCACTCGAAAGTGTAAAACTTTATAGTGGATCGTTTTATCACCCTAAAATTGTACGTGCACTTGAAGCAAGCCATGCAAAACTACATGAACAAAAAAGTTCAGCAGGATCAGTGCTAATTTGTAACGCCCATGAACTCAAAGAGCAAATGGTACTGGGCCATGCTCTACACAGCCATACGGGCATAATGTTGCTGCCCAAAGGTCATGTATTTAGCAGTAAATCGATAGAAAAACTCCAACAGCTAGAATCTAAAAAACCAACTCCGTTCAGAATAATGGTGAAAACTGCTAAATGATTGATCTAAACCGCAGTTTTTTTCGTTACAATGTGCATAAAATAGATTATTGAATTTGCTTGAAGGAGCACTCTGTGTCGCGATTTTCTGCGGTTACTGACAACCCCCATGATGGGCGTTTTAACCAAAAAACGGGAATACTGCTAACTAACTTAGGCAGCCCTGATGCACCAACAGCGGCTGCGCTTCGTACATATTTACGCGAATTTTTATCAGATCCACGCATTGTAGAAATACCACGCTTAGTATGGATGATAATTTTACATGGCATTATTTTACGCGTACGCCCAAAACGTTCGGCTAAATTATACGAGAGTATATGGACCGAAAACGGCTCACCGCTTACTCACATCACTCGCCAGCAAAGTGTAAAGTTAAATACCTTATTAAAAGAGCAAGGTTATACCAATACAGAAGTAGTAATGGCAATGCGTTATGGCAACCCTTCAATAGAGGCAGGCCTTGAAGAGCTTCGTGATAAAGGCTTAACGCGTATAATTATTTTACCAATGTACCCGCAATATTCTAGCCCAACTACGGGTTCTACGTTTGATGCTGTATCGAGCGTACTGCGTAAATGGCGCTGGGTGCCAGAGCTTCATTTTATAAATGGCTATCATAAAAACACCCGTTACATTGAGTCGCTTGCTAATAGTATTAGTGAGGATTTAGAAGCGAATGGTATGCCACAAAAAATTGTTTTTTCGTATCACGGTATGCCTAAATTGTTTTTAGATCGCGGCGATCCGTACCATTGCCTATGTTTACAAACCACGCGTTTAGTTGTCGAAAAACTAGGCCTTGATAAAGACAAAGTAATTAGTACTTTTCAAAGTCGATTTGGTAAAGCAGAGTGGTTAAAGCCTTATACCGACGCAACCCTTGCAGCCTTACCTGATGAAGGTATTACCGATGTAGCTATTATAAGTCCTGCTTTTAGCGCCGACTGCCTAGAAACACTTGAAGAGCTAGAAGGTGAAAACCGTGAAATATTCGAAAACGCAGGCGGCGAAAAATACCGTTACATAGCGGCACTAAACGACAGAGACGACCATATAGAAGCTGTGTTAGATGTTATAAAACCTATGTTGTAACCCAAGCTTACTAAAGCTAAATATATTTCGCATTAAGCGGTGTTAAAATTAACACCGCTTTTTTGTTTTTAATGCTTTTAAAATATTTAGTTAATTAATTCACAAAGAGGTTAAGAGGCGCTGCGCTTTTAGAGTGAGTGATAACACATAAAAATACTGTTTTTGTTTCGGGGTTTTTGGCTTCCCCTTTTACTTCTCATTGTGCAAATAAAAGCTTTTAAAGAGCTAATTATTCACAAAGAGGTTAAGAGGCGCTGCGCTTTTAGAGTAGTGATAAAACATAAAAATACTGGTTTTGGCTTTTCTCATTTACTCCTCTTTTACTTCTCATTGTGCAAATAAAAGCCTTTAAAGGGCGAATTATCAACAAAGAGGTTAAGAGGCGCTGCGCTTTTAGAGTAGTGATAAAACATAAAAATACTGGTTTTTGTTTTTGACTATCTCATTAACTCCCCCTTTTACTTCTCATTGTGCAAATAAAAGCTTTTAAAGGGCGAATTATTCACAAAGAGGTTAAGAGGCGCTGCGCTTTTAGAGTAGTTATAAAACATAAAAATACTGGTTTTGGCTTTTCTCATTTACTCCTCTTTTACTTCTCATTGTGCAAATAAAAGCCTTTAAAGGGCGAATTATCAACAAAGAGGTTAAGAGGCGCTGCGCTTTTAGA